>CAYLND010000202.1:0-6335 GCA_964384905.1 uncultured Acidobacteriota bacterium | reverse complement strand
CCCCCAGGCTCTGACGGGGACCACGGCGGGGGGGCCGGGGACTTCGCACGCTCGGGTCGGGGCCCCCGCCCCGCCGGCGCAGCCGAGGCCGAAGAGCGGCCAGCGGCGGACGTCGCTGCGCAGCGCGAGCCGCGCCGCGAGCAGCGCGTCGAGGCTCGGCGTCGCGAGCCCGGTCGTCGTCACGAGCTGGAGGTGGTCGATGTCGCGCGGCTTCACCTTCGCCTGGGCATACGCCAGGCGGGCGGAATCGGCCACCGCCTGCCAGACCAGCGGGTCCTTGCGCTCCGCCAGCCCGAGAGTATCGGTGGCCGTCGCCGACGCGGCGATCCGCACCGGCGCGCGGCGCGCGCGGCGCGCCTCCGACGAGGGGACCACCAGCAGGGCCGCCGCGCCGTCGCAGATACCGGCCGAGTCGAGGATGTTGATCGGATCGGCGACCACCGGCGAGCGCACGAAGTCGTCCACGGTGATCGCCTGGCGGTACATGGCGCGCGGGTTGAAGGCCGCGTTGGCGTGCGCGTTCACGGAGAACGGGGCGAAGTCCTCGTGGCGTGCCCCATGCTCGTGCATGTAGCGCCGCATCAGGAGCGCGTTGAGCGCCGCGAACGAGATCCCGTGCGCCGCCTCGTAGTCGGCGTCGGCCGCCAGCGCCAGCGCCGAGGTCACGCCGTCGGTCAGATAGTCGGTCATCTTCTCGACGCCGACCACCAGGGCATAGTCGTGGACGCCGGAGCCGACCGCCAGATAGGCCGCCCGCAGCGCCGCGCCGCCGGAGGCGCAGGCCGCCTCGATCTTCAGGGCTTCGACCGGCAGGAGGGCCGCGCCGTCCGCCACCAGCGTCGCCAGGTTCTCCTGGGCGGCCAGCTCGCCGGACAGCATGTTGCCGACGAACAGGACGTCGACGCGGTCGACGCCGGCGTCCTGACGCGCCGCCGCGATCGCCTCGACCGCCAGATCGCGGATCGAGCGATCCCAGTGCTCGGCCACCGCCGTCTGTCCCACGCCGATGATGCTGACGTCCCTCACGTCGCTCCCTCGTGACCGGGACCCGGGCGTCCCCGAGCGCCGCCGGACCGCGGCGCGGCCGGCCGCGGACGCTTTACAGCATGCGGATGGTGCGCGTCATCCGGAGGTACGCTCCGTAGTCCTCGATCGGCCGGCGGCGCTCCAGGTAGTCGGCGACCGACGGCGCGGCGCCCCGCGCCGACTCGAGGCGCGCCGTCGCCATCAGCGAGAAGGCGTCGCTCCCCGCCCCCGAGCCGTACGAGCAGAAGAAGATCCGGTCGTCCGCCCGGGCCACGTCCAGGACCGCCGCGAGCCCGAGGAGCGACGCCCCCGAGTAGGTGTTGCCGATCCGATCCACCACGGCGCCCGGGGCGATCTGCTCCTCGCGGAAGCCGAGATCCGCGGCCACCTTGCGCATGAATTTCGGATTCGGCTGATGGAAGACCGCCCAGCGATAGTCCGCCGCCCGCCGGCCCAGCGACTCGAGCAGGCCCCGCGACGCCTCGAGCGTGTGCCTGAAGTAGGACGGCTCGCCGGTGAAACGGTGGCCGTGCTCCGGGTAATGCATGTGCTGGCGGCGGAAGAAGTCGGGCGTGTCGGTCACGAACGAGAGCGACCCCTCGAGCACCGCCAGGGCCCCCGCCGCGGGACCGATGAGATACGCCGCGCCGCCCGCGGCGGCGGTGAACTCGAGAGCATCGCCCGGCTTGCTCTGCGCCGCGTCCATGCCGATCGCCAGGGCGTGCTCCGCCATGCCGGAGCCGACGAGGGCGCACGCCGCCTGCATCGCCTCCGAGCCGGCCTTGCAGGCGAACTCCAGGTCGGCGGCGCTCACCCACGGCGTCGCGCCGATCGCCTCGGCGACGATCGTGCTCGCCGGCTTGACCGCGTACGGCTTCGACTCGGTGCCGACCCAGACGGCGCGGATGTCCGCCGGTCGGACACCGGAGCGCGCCAGGGCGCCGCGGGACGCCTCGATCGCCATGGTGACCGTGTCCTCGTCGGCTTCCGGCACCGACTTCTCGCGCACCGGCAGCCGGGCGTCCGGCGAGCGGCCCCAGGCGGCCGCGATCGCGCGCGTATCGACGCGCGGCCGCGGGACGTAGGCCCCGTAGCCGGCGATGCCGACCTCGCGCCCGGGCTTCAGCGGGCCTCCGCCGGCCGGCCGAGGAGACCGCCGAGATAGAGATCGGTCAGGGCGTCGGCCAGGGTCTCTTCGTCCAGCCGGCCGCCGGGACGGTACCACTGATAGATCCAGTTGATCATGCCGAGCATGGCGAACGCCGCCAGGGACGGATCGACCCGGCGCGCGCGCCCGGTGCGCACCGCCTCGCGCAGGGTCTTCTCGAGGAACCGCACGTAGCGCTTCTTGCGCGCGTTGATGCGATCGCGGTAGCGGCCCTTCAGGGCGTTGCTCTCGTGGAGGATCACCGTGATCTCCTTCGGACGGTCGCGCGTGACCAGGAGCACGTGCGCGTGGAAGGTCGCCCGCAGGCGGTCGAGGGGATCGTCGATGGAGACGACGCGGCGGAGCACCTTCTGCTCGAACAGATCCATCCCGTACGCCATGATCTGGTACAAGAGCTCTTCCTTGCTCCGGATGTGATGATAGAGCCCCGCCTTCGTGAGCCGCATGGCGTCGGCGATGTCGCCCATCGAGGCCTTGTCGAACCCCTTCTCGCAGAACAGGCGCGCCGCCGTCTCGAGGATCTGACTCCGCCGCGCGGGCCGTCCCCGCCGCGCCGCGCGCCTCATCGCCGCCCCGCCGCGGGTCCGCCATGCAGCCTACCGACCGGTAGGTAGTGTCGGCTCCGCGGCCCTTGCCTGTCAAGTACCGACCCGCCCGGTGCCGGGCGGCGCCCGAATCCCCGCCTCGAAGGTATGGCCTCCCCTCCGCGCGACGGAGTGTACACGATTCCCCCCTGCCCTACGGATCGCTCAGCCTCAAGCACGCCTGCGCATCACCGGACCGACCTCATCCTGGTCACTCTCTCGCTGACAGAGTCAAGCTTTTCGAGCACCGCGGAGGCGCAGGTTTGACGGCAAGGGAGCCACCTCCGTGAGTCGCGGCGCCCCGCGCCCGCGGGGTCTTCCGAGACCTCGCGCCCAGGGCCCCGACGCGCGCTTCCCGGCGCGTCGGGTGGGCGCGAGGCGAGGAGAGGGGAGGCCTCGCGAAGCGAGGCCGGACCCGTGCCCCGCGGGCGCGGGGCGCCGCGACTCACGCGGGGCAAGTCGATCGCCGTCGCGCTTGCGCCCTGGCGCTGCCTTGCATAGACTCCGGCGGCCCGTCGAGGCTCCCGGAGAACCGTGTCCAATCCGCCGTCCGACCGACCGATCGATGCGCCGGGCTTGCGCAAGGCGATGGGATTCGGCGACGTGGTCCTGTACTTCATGACCGCCGGTCTCAACCTGCAATGGGTGGCGTTCGCCGCCGGCGCGGGGCCGAGCGCCCTCACCGTGTGGTGCGTGGCGTTCGGCGCCATGGCGATCCCGCTGGCCCTGTCGGTGGTCGAGATGTCGTCACGCTACCCCCAGGAAGGCGGCATGTACGTGTGGAGCAAGCGCGCCTTCGGCGACTTCGCCGGGTTCATGACCGGCTGGACCTACTGGGTGAGCAACCTGCCGTATTTCCCCGGCGTCCTCTATTTCGCCGCCGGGAACGCCCTGTACATCGGCGGCGGGAGCTGGCGGCGGCTCACCGGCAGCCCGACCTACATGATCGTCGCGGCCCTCCTGGGTCTGGCGGTCGGGACGGTGCCGAATCTGATCGGTCTCCAGTTCGGAAAATGGATCACCAACATCGGCGCGTTCGCCCGCTGGGCCGCCCTGCTGACGCTCGTCGCCATCGGTCTCGTGGCCTGGACGCGTCTCGGGCCGGCGACCCGCTTCACCGGCGCCTCGCTCGTGCCGGAGTTCGGAGTCAGGAACCTGATCTTCTGGTCGACCATCGCGTTCGCCCTCACCGGGTTCGAGTCGGCGTCGTTCATGGGGGAGGAGATCCGGGACGCGCGGCGCGCCATACCGCGGGGCATCTTCGCCTCCCTGCCGCTCATCACCTTCACCTACGCCCTGGGAACGCTGTGCGTGCTGGTGGCGCTGCCGGCGGCGCAGATGAGCGGCCTGCAGGGAATCATCGACGCCATCGACAGCGCCGCCGGCCGTCTGGGCTTGCCGGGTCTCACACCGGTGGCCGCATTCTTCATCACCCTGAGCGCCCTGGGAAGCGTCGGCGCCTGGCTCGCCTCGGTGGCCCGCCTGCCGTTCGTCGCCGGCATCGACCATTACCTCCCCGACAGCTTCGGCCGCATCCACCCGAGGTGGCGCACGCCGCACGTGGCGCTCCTGTCCCTGGTCGGTGCCATCGTCGTCTGCATCGTCCTGAGCCAGGCCGGTCAGACGGTCAAAGGGGCCTACGACATCCTGGTCAGCATGACGGTCATCTGCACGCTCCTCCCGTTCCTCCTGCTGTTCGCGTCGATGATCCGGCTGCAGCGCGAGCCCGCGGGTCCGGACGTCATGCGCGTGCCGGGCGGCCGCCCCGTGGCGATCCTCGCGGGCGGCGTCGGCTTCGTCACGACCGCCGTCTCGATCGTCCTGTCGTTCGTCCCCCCCGCCGACGAGCCGCACAAGTGGCTCGCCGTGGCGAAGCTGGCGGGTCTCACCCTGGTGAGCACGGGCGGCGGGGTCGCGCTCTACGCGGCGGGGCGCCGGCGCATGAGGAAGGCCGCCGGGCCGGCGGGCACGGGCCCCCTCTGAATCAATCGAGAGTCGCTTCGATCGCGCGCTTGCGGCGGGTCACGAAGTCGCGCAGCGCCTCGTCGATCGCCGGGTCGAGGCGCGGCTCCTGGTAGCCGGCGAGGAGCTTCCTGAAGCGGTCGCCGGCGCGCACGAACGCATCCTTCGACCCTTTCTTCGTCCAGGCCTCGAAGGCCTCCGTGTCGGCCAGGTTCGGGAAGTAGAACTCGGTCTTGAAGTGCCTGCGCGTGTGCTCCTCCCCGAGGAAATGCCCCCCGGCCCCCACGTGCGCGATGACGTCGAGCGCCAGCGACTCGTCGTCCACGGGCACGCCGGCGATGAAGCGCGGCAGCATCTCGAGCATCTCGGCGTCCAGGACCATCGCCTCGAACGACGCGGTCAGCCCGCCGTCGAGCCAGCCCGCGCCGTGCAGGACGTAGTGCGCGCCGCCCAGGAGGATCGGCCACAGCATCATCATCTTCTCCACGCCGGCCTGCGCGTCGGGCAGTTTCGAGTTCGTTAGCACCCCGCCCGCCCGGCACGGCAGACGGTAGCGCCGCGCCATCTGCGCCGAGCTGAGGATCCCGAGCGCCGCCTCGGGGCGCCCGAACGCCGGCGCGCCGGTGCGCATCTCCAGGCCGGTCAGGAACGAGCCGTACATGACCGGGGCCCCCGGGCGGACCGTCTGCGCCAGGACGATCGCCGACAGGCACTCGGCGTTCTGCTGGGCCACGGCCGCCGCCAGGGTCACGGGGCTCGTCGCCCCCGCCATGATGAACGGCGTGATGATGTTCACCTGGCCGGCCGCGGCGTACTCGATCAGCCCCTCCGCCATGTTCGAGTCGTAGCGCAGAGGGCTGTTCGAGTTGATGATGCCGGTCAGCACCGGCTTGTCGAGAATCGCCTCGCGGCCGCCGAACAGGATCGCCATCATGTCGATGTGATCGCGCGCCCGCAGCGTGCTCCACGCGTCCCCGATCATCCCCTTGGCGCTCAGGCGGATCTGGTGGTACAGGATGTCGAGGTGCCGGGTCTCGACCGCCAGGTCCTTGCAGGCGATCTCCGGGCAGCCGTGATGCATGACGTCCAGCGTCTCCGACAGCCGCACGAGGTCGTTCTGATCCTTGAGCGTGCCGTCCCGCCGTCCGCCCTCGCGATCGGCCACGAACGGCGGTCCGCTCACGGGCGCGAACACCAGATTGTCGCCGCCGATGAGCACGTCGTTCTCGGGGCGGCGCGCGTGCAGGGTGAACCGGTCCGGGGCCTTCCCGATCTGCTGCTCGACGAACTCCGGCGCGAAGTAGACGCGCTGGTCGGCGTCGTCGACCCGGAGCCCGGCGCGGCGGAACAGATCGAGCGCGCGCTCGTCCTCGAACACGACCCCGTGCTCGCGCAGGATCTTCAGGGTGGCGCGGTGCACCCTCTCCTCGGCCTCGGGAGGCAGAACGTTCACCGGCTTGAGGGTGTTCTTGAAACCCCGCATGGAGGGCCGAAGCGTAGCAGAGGCCGCCGCCCGGAACAAGGCGCTCGCCGGAGGACGCTCAGCGGAGCCCGGCCGCGAGCGCGCGCAGGACACGCGCGGCGCCGCCGCGGTA
>CAYLND010000201.1:0-6351 GCA_964384905.1 uncultured Acidobacteriota bacterium | reverse complement strand
TCGGCGTTCCCGCGCATCCTGTTTCAGCCGCCGACGAGCTTCAAGGCGGGGTTTCCGAAGGACTTCACCGTCGGCGAGATCAGCGAGAAGTTCAAGAAGGACTTTCGTGTCTGGATCATCCGCACCGAGGAAGGCTTCTACGCGCTCTTCGCCAAATGTACCCACCTCGGGTGCACGCCACGCTGGCTCGCCGCGGAGACCAAATTCAAATGCCCCTGCCACGGCAGCGGCTTCTATCGCACCGGCATCAACTACGAGGGACCGGCGCCGCGGCCGCTCGAGCGCTACCGCATCGTCCTGGCCGACGACGGGCAGATCCTGATCGACAAGACGAAGATCTTCGCCCAGGAGAAGGGCGAGTGGAGCAGTCCCGAGTCGTTCCTGAAGGTCTGAGAGTCTAGGGTCTCCGGCGGCGCCGAGGGACCTCGTGGAGACGGAACCATGGCGGCCCTGAAGAAGCTCTGGGAATACACGCGCAGCACGCAGCTGTGGAACTCGATCTTCCGGCACGGCCCGCCCGATACCGCCCGCAACCGCGGTCTGGTCGTCCTGACCAACGTGTTCCTGCACCTCCATCCGGTGAAAGTGCGCAAGAGCGGCATCCGCCTGCGCTTCACCTGGTGCATGGGCGGGATCACCTTCTTCCTGTTCCTGGTCGAGGTCGCGACCGGGCTGCTGCTGATGTTCTACTACCACCCCACCGTCGAGTACGCCTACGTCGATATCGTCGACCTGCGCGAGCAGGTGCCCCTCGGGGTGATGCGCGAGCTGCACCGCTGGGGCGCGCACGCCATGGTGATCACGGTGTGGCTGCACATGCTGCGGGTGTTCATGACCGGGTCGTACAAGCCGCCGCGCGAGTTCAACTGGAACGTCGGCGTGTTCCTGCTCGTCCTGACCCTGCTCCTCTCCTTCACCGGCTACCTGCTGCCGTGGGACCAGCTGGCCATGTGGGCGGTCACCGTCGGCTCGAACATGGCGCGCGCCACGCCCTTCCTCGGTCACGAGGGCCCCGGGGCCAGTCTGCTCAAGATCGGCGACATCAGCCTGGTGAACGCGGGGAACGACGCGCGCTTCGCGCTCCTGGGCGGGCGCTTCGTGGGCGCCGGCGCGCTCCTGCGGTTCTACGTCCTGCACTGCGTCGGCATCCCGGTGGTCGCCATGATCCTCATGGCGGTCCACTTCTGGCGCGTCCGCAAGGACGGCGGCATCTCCGGCCCGGTCTGAGGCGATGGTCGAAGCGCTCAAGAACGCCGTCAACTGGCTTTCGGCGCCGCCGCGGTTCTTCGTGATCACGGTGGCCGCCTTCCTCACCCTCCTGTTCCCCGGCGATCTGGGGCCCGCGTGGCTGCGCCGGCTGACGCGGCCGCTGCGGGCGGTCTACAGCCCGAAGGTGGGCGGTCTCGCGTTCGCGGTCCTGGGCGCCCTGTTCCTGGTCTCATGCTTCGATCCGAATTTCGCCCTGATCGTCCTCAAGCCCGACAACGTGCCGATCGCCGCGATGATCTTCCTGGTGGCGTTCTTCGTCTGGTTCGGCCTCAAGGAGGGGCGGCGCAACGACGACCTGAAGGGGGCCGGCCAGCCGATCATCGAGAAGCGCGAGAGCGGCGACGGCAAGGTGATGGTCTGGCCCGACCTGGTCCATACCGAGTTCATCTGCCTGATCCTCTGGACCATCTTCCTGATCGTCTGGTCGATCTTCCTGAAGGCGCCGATCGAGGAGCCGGCCAACCCGGCGAAGACGCCCAACCCCAGCAAGGCGCCCTGGTACTTCCTCGGCCTCCAGGAGATGCTGGTCTACTACGACCCCTGGATCGCCGGCGTCCTGCTGCCGGGGCTGATCATCATCGGTCTGTGCGCCATTCCCTACATCGACAAGAACCCGAAGGGGAACGGCTACTTCACCTGGAAGGAGCGCAAGCCGGAGATCGCCATCTTCCTGTTCGGATTCGTGGTGCTGTGGGTCTGGCTGATCGTCATCGGCACCTTCCTGCGCGGCCCGAACCAGAACTTCTTCGGGCCGTTCGAGCAGTGGGACCCGCACAAGCTGGTGCCGCTGATCAACGTGGATCTGTCGCAGATCATCTGGGTGAAGATGCTGGGCACGGCCCTCCCGCGGAATCCGATCGTCCGGGAATGCTTCGGGCTCACCCTGGTCGCGGCCTACTTCCTGGGGCTGCCGCCGCTTCTGGCGCGCACCTGGCTGAAGGGACACCTCGAGAAGCTGGGGCCGGCGCGCTTCCACATCATGGTCTTCCTCGGGCTGACCATGCTGAGCCTGCCGATCAAGATGATGCTGCGCTGGACGATGAACATGCACTATGTCGTCACCATGCCGGAGATCTTCTTCAACATCTGACGCGCGCCGCGCCGCGTCGAGCGAACCGGGGCCATCGTGCCGAAGCTGACCGACGAAACCCTGCGGAACATGAAGAGGATGAACGTGCTGTTCGCGGCGTCGAGCGTCGGCCTGCTGCTCGGCATGGGTGCCATGGTGTACGACGACTACCACCGCGCCTGGAAGGACTACCAGCAGAGGTTCCAGCGTCTGGAGGCCGAGAAGACGCGCGCCCAGATCAAGGCGGAGGAGGACAAGGTCGATCGTCAGACACTGCAGGGGCTCCAGACCCAGCTCGAAGAGTCCCGCACCGCCGCCGCGCAGCACACCAAGGACCTGGAGGAAGCGCAGGCGAAACAGCGCGCCCTCGAGATCGCGTCCTACAAGGACGACCTCTCCTACCGCACGCTCAAGTCCACGTTCGACGCGAAGAAGTTCGACTACGAGGAGGCGGCGCACGCCCGCTCCGCCGCGGCGCCCCGCGTGGCGCACGAGATGGAGGAGCTGCAGAAGCAGCTCGAGGTCTACCGGGTCAAGGGTCTGGAGCACGACAAGGAGAAGATCGCCACGCAGGCGGCGATCGCGGCCGTGACCGGCAGGGTGGACGAGACCCAGAAGAAGATCGACGACCTGGAGGCGGGGATCACGCGGCTGCAGAAGAAGCTGCAGAAGGTCGACCCCGGGGGATTCATGAAGGTCGCGGTCGACCTGCTCAACGCTCCCCTGCTCGACTTCCTGGCGCCGAGCCTGAAGATCCAGCAGGTCGTCCTCGACAAGGTTCCGATCGACATCAACTTCGCGCGCGTGCCGCGCGCCGACCGCTGCCAGACCTGCCACCTGGCCGCCGACCGGGCCGGGTTCGAGGACAGCGAGCAGCCGTTCCGCACCCACCCGAAGCTCAACCTGTTCCTGGGCGGCTCGTCGCCCCATCCGATCGAGAAGTTCGGCTGCACGCCGTGCCACCGCGGGCGCGACCGGGCGGTCGAATTCCTGTATGCCGTGCACACCCCCGACACCGAGGAGCAGACGAAAGCCTGGCAGGCGAAGCACGGCTGGAAGCACGATCACTACTGGGAGCACCCGATGCTGGAGCTGAGCCGCACCGAGGCCTCCTGTCTCAAGTGCCACCAGGGGGTGGTCAGCGTGCCGGAAGCGCCCCATCTCGACCGCGCCATCGCCGTCGTGGACCGCTACGGCTGCTACGGCTGCCACAAGATGCGCGGCTTCGAGGATCGCCCCAAGGTCGCCCCGATCCTGACCCGGCCGCTCGCCAAGTTCAGCCCCGACTGGATGGCCCGCTGGATCAGGAACCCGAAGGCGTTCCGGCCGAGCACCCGCATGCCCCGTTTCTTCGGGCTGGCGAACAATCAGGCGCCGGTCGACGCCGAGCGCGAGGACGCCGAGATCCTGGGGATCGTCGCCTATCTGAGCGACAAATCGGAGCGGCTCTCCTACCCGCCGCTGCCGGGACGGGGCGACGCCGAGCGCGGACGGCGGCTGGTCAAATCGGTCGGCTGCATGGGGTGCCACGCGATCGAGAGGGACGAGGTGAAAGCGGACCTCCTGCAGGCGCGCAACCGCGGCGAGACGGCCGACCCGGTCGCCTGGGAGCGCCGCTTCGGCCCCGACCTGTCGCGCATCGGCAGCAAGGACCGCCCCGAATGGATCTACCAGTGGATCCAGAACCCGCGGCAATACAATCCGCAGACGCGCATGCCGAACCTGCGCCTGACCCCGCAGGAGGCGCTCGACATCACCGCCTACCTGACGACGCTGAAGGACGACACGCCGGCCTCGGAGCAGGCGGCGCAGCCCCAGCCGCAGCCGAAGGCGCGGGATGCCGCCCTGCTCGCCTATCTGTCGCAGCGCATGCCACCCGACGACGCGCGGGCCAGGATCGCCTCGCTGGGCGACCACGAGCGCGACGTCCTCCTGGGCGAGCGCACCATCTCGCGGTACGGCTGCTTCGGCTGCCACCTGATGCCCGGCTTCGAGAAGACGCCGCCGATCGGCACCGATCTCTCCGAGGAGGGGAGCAAGCCGGCCGATCTGCTCCTGTACGGCTTCGTGGCGATCGAGCACACGTCCCAGGCCTGGTTCTACCAGAAGCTGAAGGACCCGCGCTCGTTCGACATCGGGCACGTCGCCGATTTCTATGATCGGCTGCGCATGCCGCAGTTCAATTTCACCGACCAGGACGCGGCGGGCGTGACGCTCCTGCTTCAGGGCCTGACCAAGGAGCGCGTGCCTCTGGAGAGCATGCGCCGCCTGTCGCCGCGCGACGAGGCGGTGGAAGCGGGCCGGCGTCTGGTGCGCGATCACAACTGCCAGGGGTGCCACATCCTGGACGGCCGCGGCGGCGCGATCCGCGAGGCGATCAAGCTGAATCTGGTGGCGGAAGGCAAATCCGAGGAGGAGGCGGAGGCGTCGGCGCCCGGCCTGGCGCCGCCCATCATCGACGGCGAGGGGGACAAGGTGCAGCCCGACTGGCTGTTCTCCTTCCTGAAGGGACCCACGCCGATCCGCCCCTGGCTGCAGGTGCGCATGCCGACCTTCGACTTCGCCGACGAGGAGGCCGACACGCTGGTGCACCACTTCGCCGCCCGGGACAAGCGGACCTTCCCGTTCCAGACCCTGCCCCAGCACCCGCCGCAGGGGCCGGAGCTGCAGGCGGCGCTGAAGATGTTCGGCCCGGACTACTTCAACTGCTGGAACTGCCACCAGCAGGGGGCGCGCAAGCCGCCCGGACCGCCCGAGGGCTGGGCGCCCGATCTCACGCTGGCGTACCGGCGGCTCAACGCCGACTGGATCGCGCGCTGGATCGAGAACCCGCAGAAGCTGATGCCCGGAACCAAGATGCCGACGTTCTACGACCCGGAGGATCCGAAGGGCTCGGCGCCGCCGGATGTCTTCGGCGGCGACCCGCACCGCCAGATCGAGGCGCTGCGCGACTATGTCTTCACGCTCGGGCTGAAGCGCGGCGGCTCGCCCCCGGCCGAGCCGTGAGCCGGGCGGGCGCCGACCGGCAGGACACGAGGCAACGTTCCAGTGACGTCCCCCAAACGAGGAAGGAGCTCATGACGATGAACACCCCCCGCACCACCGCAGCGCTCGTCGCCGTTGTCGCGGCCCTGGCCGCCGGAGAGGTCCTGGCCGGCGACATCGTCGGCAAGGTGAAATACGCCGGCACCCCGCCCGTGCCCGCCAAGATCCAGGTCACCAAGGACCAGGCCGTGTGCGGCAAGGCCGAGCACGTCGACGAGTCGCTCATCGTCGGGGCGGACAAGGGACTGAGGAATGTCGTGGTCGACATCGCCGACCCGAAGGACGGCAAGAAGATGCCGCCGGCGGCCAAGAAGCCGGAGATCGACCAGAACGGCTGCAAGTTCATCCCGCACGTGCAGATCGTCCCGGCCGGCCAGGAGATCGACATCGTGAACGACGACGGCATCCTGCACAACATCCACACCTTCCCGAAGACCAACACGCCGTTCAACAAGGCGCAGCCGAAGTTCAAGAAGGTGATGCCGGGCAATTTCGAGAAGCCGGACGTCGTGCAGATCAAGTGCGACGTGCACAGCTGGATGCAGGGATGGGTGATCGTCGCCGGCCATCCGTACTACGCCCTGACCGACGCGGCGGGCAATTTCAAGATCAGCGACGTCCCGGCCGGCTCCTACACGCTCGAGTACTGGCAGGAGAAGCTCGGGAAGCAGACGAAGCCGATCACCGTCCCGGCGACCGGCTCGGTCACCGCCGACCTGGAGTACGCTGCGAAGTAGACGGCTCCGACAGCGACACCACGTAATCGACCAGCGCCCGGAGCGCGCCCTCGTCCCGGAGGGCCTCGGCGTAGGAGGGCATCGACGCGCCGACGCCGAACACGATGGCGCGCTCGATCGCCTCCGGCGAGGCGCCGCCGCGCAGGGCGCAGGCGTGCGTCAGGTTGCCCGAGCGCGGCACCGGGACACCGGCGCCGTCCGCCCAGGACGCGCGCGCCTCCTCACGGGTCA
>CAYLND010000200.1:0-6354 GCA_964384905.1 uncultured Acidobacteriota bacterium | reverse complement strand
CGCCGACCGCCAGCCCGTGCCGGACGCCTCGCTCGTCGGAGGCCTCGCGGCGGGCGTCCCCGGCTCGCCGGCCGGTCTGTTCGCGCTGCAGCATCGGCACGGCCTCCTCGCATGGTCGCGGGTCGTCGAGCCGGCCGTCCGGCTGGCGCGCGACGGCTTCACGGTGACGCAGCGACTGCACGACGCCATCGAGGACGAGAAGGATCTGCTGGCGCGCTTTCCCGAGAGCGCCGCCGTCTGGCTTCCCGGGGGCGAGCCGCCCGCGCCCGGCCGTCTCGTCAGGCTGCCCGACCTGGCCGCGACCCTCGCTGACTATGCGGCGCGCGGACCGGAGGCGATCGTGACGGGGCGCGTGGCCGCGGAGGTCGAATCGGCCGCGCGCTCGCACGGCGGTCTGATCCGAGCGGCCGATCTGTCGGCTTATCGCCCGGTCTGGCGCGAGCCGCTGCGCTTCCGGGCGTTCGGCTGGGAGATCGCCTCGATGCCGTTGCCCTCCTCCGGCGGCTTCATCCTGGCGCAGAGCCTCGGGATGCTCGAGCGTCTCCACTGGGCCGAGCGGCCCCGCGCGAGCGTCGACCGGGCGCACCTGCTGGCGGAGGTCTGGCGGCGCGCCTACGCCGATCGTTTCCTCCTCGGGGAGCCGGCGCGCATGGCCACCGACGTCTCGCGGCTCCTCGACCCGGACTGGATCGCGGAGCGCGCCGAGGGCATCGACCCGGCGCGCGCCACCCCCTCGTCGGCGGTGCGGCCGTACCCGGGCGTCGCGCCGCGCGAGGCGGCGGCGACCACGCACCTCTCGGTCGTGGACGGCGCCGGGAGGCTGGTGTCCCTCACGACCACCCTCAACGGCTGGTTCGGCTGCGGCGTGTACGTGGTCGGCGCCGGGTTCCTGCTCAACAACGAGATGGACGACTTCGTCACCGCCCCCGGACGGCCGAACATGTTCGGCCTGGTGCAGGGCGAGGCCAACTCCGTCGCCCCGGGGGCGCGCATGCTGTCGTCCATGAGCCCGACCATCGCCTGGCGCGGCGACACGTCGATCGCCCTCGGCTCGCGCGTCGGCTCGCGCATTCCGACCTCGACGATGCAGGTCCTGCTCAATCTGATCGTTGACCGGGACCCGCTGCAGGAGGCCGTCGACCGGCCGCGTATCCACCACCAGTGGCTGCCCGATCAGATTGCGGTCGAGCCGGGGGCGTTGGACGAGCGGGCGCGCGCCGCGCTCCGGGAGCGCGGCCACACGATCCGCGAGGTGGAGGGACCCATCGGCGAGATCTGCATCGTGAGGCGTCTGCCCGGCGGCGCGCTGGAGGCGGCCGCCGACGGACGCGGCCCCGGGGCGGCGGGACGGACCGGTCAGTAGCCGATCAGACTGACCACATCGATCCCCGGAAGCCGGGTGCGCCCGTCGAGGAAGGTGAGCTCCACCAGGAAACCGGCGCCGACGACTTGCCCCTCGAGACGCTCCACCAGGCGGCGGGTGGCGGATGCGGTGCCCCCGGTCGCCAGCAGGTCGTCCACGATCAGGACCCGCTCCCCCGGCCTGATGGCGTCGGTGTGGATCTCGAGGCGGTCCTTGCCGTACTCGAGCGCGTACTCTTCCGCCACCGTCTTCCAGGGAAGCTTGCCGGGCTTGCGCACCGGGACGAAACCGGCCCCGAGGTGCAGGGCGATCGCCGGCGCGAAGATGTAGCCGCGCGACTCGATGCCGACGACCTTGCCGATTCTCCGGTCGCGGAAGCGCTCCGAGAGCGAAGTCAGGGCGTAGCGCAGCGCCTCGCGGTCGCTCAGAAGCGGGGTGATGTCCTTGAACACGATGCCCTGCTTCGGAAAGTCGGGCACGTCCCGGATGAACCGGCGCAGGTCGATGTCGGCCATGTCGCCTCCCCTCAGAAGCGGACTTCGAACGAATCGATCCCGGGCGCCAGCTCGGTCTCGGACCGCTCTACCCCGCTCACGGTGGCGCCGCGCGGCCCCGCGCGGAGGCGGTCCCGGAGCTTCGCCAGGGCCTCCTCACCGCCCTGCGCGACCACCTCGACCCGTCCGTCGGGCAGATTGCGCGTGAAGCCGCGAAGCCCGAGATCCGTGGCGGCGCGCACGGCGAAGAAGCGGTAGCCGACGCCCTGAACCACGCCGCTGATCAGGAAACGGACGGCCTTCATCGGAAGTTTCGGATGGTCGGGGCGAGTGGATTTGAACCACCGACCCCTTGGTCCCGAACCAAGTGCGCTACCAGGCTGCGCTACGCCCCGACCTGTCTCGAAAGAGAGCGCATCTTAAGCGAGCACGCGGAGGCCGGTCAAGTTGGACGTCGGACCGGGTCGCGGCGTCCGGGGACCTCAGCGCGGCTCGACCTCGACCCGGCTCCCCGGGACCAGCGCGTCGCGTCCGTCGGCGAACCGGACCCAGGCTTTCGTGCCCCCGTCGTAATCGGTCGCCAGGACGATGAGCCGGGCGTCCTCGTCCAGCGCGCGGCAGCGTCCCCGCCCCTCGGGCTCGAGACCGAGCAGAACGCGGATGAAGGGGTTATGGGCCCGCTCGGCTCCGACGGTCGTCGAACCGGAGTGTCCCGGGTGGACGGGGGTATCGTCCGGAAGAGACAGGATGTGGTCGACGGCGCCCCGGGCGTCCGCGAACCCGCTGTTCCCCGGGGCCACCGTCCCTCCCAGCGAACCCGCGAACAGGCAGTCGCCCGTGAACAGACCGACGCCTTCGATCAGGTAGCCGGCGTGACCCGCGGTGTGACCCGGCAGCGGCACGGCGCGCGCCCGAAGACCACCGAACCGGCGCTCCTCCTCCGGCTCGAGCGGCAAGGCTCCGGTGACGTACGGCACTTCGCGCGCCAGCGCGAAGATCGGCGCGCCGGTCCGGCGCGCCAGCTCGGCGTGCCCCTGCACGTGATCGAGGTGCCGGTGCGTCGTCAGGATCGCGGCCGGGCTCAGGCGGTGCCGGTCGATCGCCTCGAGCAGCGGTCGGAGCGGCGCGCCGCTGTCGACGACGACCGCCGTGCCCCCCGGACGATCGCCCACCAGGTAGGCGTTCGACAGCCAGCCGGGATCCATGGAGCGCTCGAGGATCATCGGTCGTAGTCTACAGGCACTTGACCGTGCCCGGGCTTGCGGATAGCCTCCACGTGCCCATGGCTGGAAAGTATTTCGACGAACTGACGCCGGGTCAGCGCCTGCGCCACGCCGTCGGCCGGACGATCACCGAAGCCGACAACACCCTGTTCTGCGCCCTGACGATGAACACCCAGCCGCTCCACCTGAACCAGGACTTCGCCGCGAAGAGCGAATTCGGGCAGAGGATCGTCAACGGGATCTTCACGCTGGGACTGGTCGTGGGGCTGACGGTGTCCGACCTCACCGAGGGGACCATCGTCGCCAATCTGAGCTATGACCGGATCGTGCATCCCCTTCCGGTCTTCCTGGGCGACACGCTCTACGTCGAGACCGAGGTGCTGGCGAGCCGCCCCTCGGCGTCCCACGCGGACCGCGGCATCGTCACGCTGAGGCACCGGGGTCTCAACCAGCGCGGTCAGGTGGTGATCGAGGTCGATCGCTCGGTCCTGTTCCTGCGGCGACCGGCCTCGTGAGGCGGGCCGCCCGCGCAGGAGCGGCCGCGCCCCGTCGCCTGCGGCGCGTTCTGCTGTTCTGTCCCGCCACCGAGGAAGGGAAGGTCGAGAAAGCCGCGCGTCTCGGCGCGGACGGGGTCATCCTCGATCTCGAGGACGGCGTCGCGTTGAACCGCAAGAGCGAGGCCCGCGCGGCGGCCGCCCGGGCCCTGTCCGATCTCGATTTTGGAGGGACGGAGCGCCTGGTCCGGGTCAATCCGGAGGGGGACGGTCTCCAGGAGGACGTGCGCGCCACAGGGCGGGCGCGGCGACCCCCGGATGCCTACGTCCTTCCGAAGGTCGAGTCGGCCGCCTCGATCCGGGGCCTCGGCCGCCTGCTGTCCGCCCTCGAGCACCGCCATCGTCTGGCGCCGGGGACGATCCGCATCCTGGCCCTCATCGAATCGGCCCTGGGCGTGGTGCGCCTCGAGGAGATCGCCGGAAGCGATCCGCGTCTGGACGCCCTCGTGTTCGGGGCGGAGGATCTGTGCGGCGACCTGGGCGGCGTGCGCACGCGCGCCGGCGGCGAGGTCCTGTGCGCCCGCAGCGCCGTGGCGATTCACGCCGCCGCGCGACGTCTGCAGGCGATCGACACGCCGTTCGTCGATCTCGCGGACCAGGAGGGTCTCGTCGCGGACACCCGCGAGGCCCTCTCCATGGGCTACGCCGGCAAGCTCGCGATCCACCCGCGGCAGGTCGAGCCGATTCGCACGGTCTTCACCCCGACCGCCGAGGAGATCGGCCGGGCGCGCCGCCTCGTCGAGGAGCACGAGCGCCGGCAGGCGCAGGGAGCCGGCGTCTTCGTCCTCGACGGCCGGATGGTCGACATGCCGATGGTGCGCGCCGCGCGCGCGCTCCTGGCCCGGGCCCGCGGCTCCGGTGGTCTAGGCTGAGGGCTCCAGTTCGACCAGGACGCGGCCACGGGCGACGACGTCTCCGACCGCGCAGGCGACGCGCTTCACGCGGCCGGTGAGCGGCGCGACCAGCCGGATCTCCATCTTCATCGCCTCCAGCACCACGAGCGGCGCGCCCGGAGTGACCCTCTCCCCTTCGCGCGCCGCGACCGCGGTCACCACGCCGTCCATGACGGCGGTCACGACTTCGTCGCCTGCGATCGGGGCGCCGGCGCGCGGCGCGCGGCCGGAGACCCGCTCCAGGGCGACCGGGTCGGCGCTGCCGACCTTCACGATCCTCCGATCGCCGGCGGCGGCGACGAACACCGTGACCGGCCGGCCGTCGATGACCAGGTCGAGGCGAGGCCCGTCCGCGCGGGCCAGCGCGACCGAGAAGGTGCGGTCGTCCATCGTGGCGTGGTAGGTCTCCCCCGAGCGCTCGATCCGCACCGTCCGGATGGTCTCCTGGATCCTGAAATGCAGCCGCATCACCCCGCCCCGACACGGAAGCAATCGGCCCGCGACC
Organism: uncultured Acidobacteriota bacterium; assembly: GCA_964384905.1. Lineage (GTDB taxonomy): Bacteria > Acidobacteriota > Polarisedimenticolia > Gp22-AA2 > Gp22-AA2 > Gp22-AA3. The sequence continues at coordinate 1,322 of CAYLND010000200.1, read as the reverse complement.
ACGCGCTGTAGCGATCGGACTCCTGGTTCGCGTCCTCCGGTACGCCGGGCGCGGCGTGACGGAACGAAGCCGCCCCGACGGCCTCCGCGACGGCGGTGGCGATCACGGTCTCGTCCGGGACGGGACCGCCGGCCGATCTCCAGCCGGCCAACGCTCGGTCGGTGAACTCGGTGGTGGCCTCGCCCGACCGGAAGATCGGATGCGCCAGGATCGCCCTCAGGTACGGCAGGTTCGTCTCCACCCCCAGGACCGCGGTGCGCGCCAGCGTCTCCTCCATCCCCGCGATCGCCGCGGCGCGATCGCCGGCGTGCACCATGATCTTGGCGATCAGGGAGTCGTAATGGGAGCTCACCACGTCGCCCGACTCGACGCCGGCGTCGACCCGGACGCCGGGTCGCTCCGGGAACGACACGACGAGGACGCGGCCGCTCGAGGGAGCGAACTGGCGCGACGGGTCCTCGGCGTTCACGCGGCATTCGATCGCGTGTCCGCGGGTCCTCACCTCCTCCTGGCGCAACGGCAGCGGCGCGCCCTGCGCGATGCCGATCTGCGCCTGCACGATGTCGACACCGGTCACCATCTCGGTGACGCCGTGCTCGACCTGGATGCGGGTGTTCATCTCCAGGAAATGGAAGCGACGGTCGCGATCGAGCAGGAACTCGACCGTGCCGGCGTTCACATAGCCGCAGGCCCGGGCCGCGGCGACCGCGGCGGCGCCGAGCGCGTCGCGCAGGCCGGCGTCGAGGGCCGGTGACGGGGATTCCTCCACGATCTTCTGGAAGCGTCTCTGGACGGAGCACTCTCGCTCGTACAGGTGCAGGTACCCTCCGTGCCGGTCCGCGAGGATCTGCACCTCGACGTGCCGGGCGTCCTCGACGACCTTCTCCAGGAACAGACGCGGATCGCCGAACGCCTTGCGGGCCTCGTTGCGGGCGCTGTCGACCGCCGCGGCCAGCTCCCTTGCCGTCCGCGCCACCCGCATGCCGCGGCCCCCGCCGCCGCCCGCCGCCTTCACCAGGATCGGGTAGCCGATACTCGCCGCTTCCCGGCGGAGCGTCTCCGCATCCTCGTCGCCCGTCCCCTCGTATCCGGGGACGACCGGAACGCCGCCTCCTGCCATCGCCCTGCGGGAGGCGATCTTGTCCCCCATCAGCCGCATCGCCTGCGCGGGAGGCCCGACGAAGATCAGGCCGGCGCTCTCCACCGCCTCCGCGAATCGAGGGCTCTGGGACAGGAAGCCGTACCCGGGGTGGATCGCGTCGCAGCGCCGCTCCTGCGCGGCGCGCACGAGGCGCTCGACGTTCAGGTAGCTCGCGGCCGGA
>CAYLND010000199.1:0-6358 GCA_964384905.1 uncultured Acidobacteriota bacterium | reverse complement strand
CGCGCGCGATTCGCTGGCGCGCCTGCTGGCGGCGAGCCGCCCGGCGCCGGACCGCACGCGGTCGCGGAACAGGACGTACTGGATCACCCCGAAGGTCATGCCGACCCCGGCGCACGAGAAGCCGATGTGCCAGTCGACGCTCTGCGCCAGCAGGCCGGCGATGATCGGCCCGATGAAGGCGCCCAGGTTGATCCCCATGTAGAAGATCGAGAACCCGGCGTCGCGGCGCGTGTCGTTCTCGTCGTAGAGCGTGCCGAGCAGCGTCGTGGCGTTCGGCTTCAGGAGCCCCGTGCCGATCACGATGAGGGCGAGCCCGGAATAGAAGAACGACAGGCCGTGGAATGCCAGCGTGAAGTGCCCCAGGGCGATGATGATTCCCCCCACCAGCACGCTGCGGTACGCTCCGAGGAATCGATCGGCCACCAGGCCCCCGCCGATGGTCGCCATCCAGACGCTGCCGGTGTAGGTGCCGTACACGGAGCCGGAGTGCTTGACGTCGAAGCCGAGCCCGCCGGCCGCCACGGGAGCCGCCATATAAAGAATAAGGAAGGCGCGCATGCCGTAGTAGCTGAAGCGTTCCCACATCTCGGTGAAGAAAAGGGTCGACAGGCCGCGGGGGTGGCCGGCCCAGCCACGCCTATCGGCGACCGCGCCCATCTCAGCAGAAGCGGACTGGCTCATCCAGGACCTCTCGAACTCCGTGAGCGTTGCCTGATCGATATGGTGCCGGAGGTCGGACTCGAACCGACATGGGCTTGCGCCCGCGGGATTTTGAGTCCCGTGCGTCTACCAGTTTCGCCACTCCGGCGTCTCGGCGCGTGGCGCCAATGCGCCACAGATTAGCCGATCGATCGAGGCCCCGCAAGCGCCGCTAGGACGGCGGGGCGGCCGGTCCGAGCGCCTCCTCGAGCGACCGCACCTTCTTGAGCACGGCGTCGCGGTCGGCGGCTGAATCGGTGCCACGCGCCAGAAATTCGCGATAGGCGGCCAGTGCTCCCTGGCGGTCGCCGAGATTTTCGAGGGTGACGCCGAGACGGGCGGCGGCGTGCGCATAGGTCGGGTCGGCGTCGAGGGCCCGGCGATAGAGGGCGACCGCCTCCTGAGAGCGGTTCGTGGCGCGCAGGACCTCGCCGAGGTTGGTGAGAGCGCGGGGATTCTCCGGCTCGATCACGAGCGCGGCGCGCAGCTCGGCCTCGGCGGCCGGCAGGTCGTGGGTGTCGATCCGGGCGATCGCCAGGTTGATGCGGGCGCGGACATTGCCCGGCGTGGCGACGATCGCCGTCTGCAGGTCGGCGATCGCCTGGTCGTACTCTCCGGCGTCGAGGCGGAGCTTGCCGCGGTTGAACAGAGCCTCGGTGTTACGCGGCTCGAGCGCGATGGCGCGGCTGAAGAGATCGAGCGCCCGGTCACGCTCGCCCTTTTCCGCGGCGAGCACGCCGAGGTTGATCAGGGGGCGCGGCTTCTCCGGACCCAGCCGGGCCGCCTCGCCCCAGAGCCGCACGGGGTCGGACCAGACGCGCGCCCTCGCGAACGACGCGGGCGCGAGCAGGACGACCAGAATGGCCGCGGGCAGGTAGACGCGCCGGCGGAGTCGTGCCGCGAGACCCGAGACCACCAGAGCGCCGCCGACCAGCGGCAGGTAAGCCCGGCGCTCGCACATCAGGTCGGGAAGCGGCACGAGCCAGTACAGGGCCGTCGCGATCGCGGCGATCAGAACGCCCGAGGCGAAGCGCGCAAGGTCCGGGCGACGGACGGAATAAATGGCCGCCCCGACGATCGCCGCGCAGGCGGCGATCCCGAGGGAGCCCACGATCGGCCCCGGAACGGAGGCCGGATGATCGACGCTCTGACCGAGCGGCAGAAGGAGCAGCCGGATCATCCTGAGGGAGACCACGCCATGCCCCAGCACGTTGTCGGCGACGCTGCGGACGTAAAGTTTGCGGCCGATTTCTCCCAGCACGACCACCCGGGCGAGCAGGAAAACGGCGACCGGAATCGCCAGCACGCCAGCGTAACGGAGACCCTGCTCCACAGGGCGCCGTTCGAGCAGGCACCACCACAGGACAAAGATGACAGGGACGACGAGTGCTTCCTCCTTGGCCGCGAGAGCGAGCCCCATGGCGGCGAGGGCACCGGCCCACAGCAGGTACCGGACGGTGGAAGGGCGAGAGGCCCCGCCGGCGGCCGCCGGCGAGGTCCGTGCTTCCGCGCGCAGGGCCAGAAGGAGCGCGCCAAGGCCCAACAGGGTCGACAGGATCTCCGAGCGTCCCCAGATGTAAAGGATCGACTCCGATTGCAACGGATGGAGGAGGAACAGCGCCGTGCCCGCCAGGGCCGCGGCGTCGGTCCCGGGGGGTCGCTTCAAGAGGAGGTACAGGAGGACTCCGCAGACGAGATGGAGGATGAATCCGGTCAATCGGAAGCCGCGCGGCCGCATGCCCCAGAGATCGGCGTCCAGGAGGAGGGAGGCGAAGAAGAGAGGTCGCGTCTGGTCGGGCGAGTAGCGGTAGGCCAGCGCCGCCCGCAGGGGGGCGCCGGGGTGGACCGCGCCGTTCTCCTCGATCCCGGCATGCTCGTCGTAGGTGAACGGGGCGTCGGCGGCCGGCAGGCAGCACGCGAACGTTACGGCGAGCACCAGGCCGAGCGCGAGGCGGGAGAACGGGGTCTCGGTCAACGCGGCAGCGGCAGGATTTGCGGCACCTTCTTCATGTACTCGGCATAACCGGCGCCGTGCAGCTCGAGCATGCGGCGATCCTCGTGGTCGATCCCGAGAATGGTATAGAAGGTCATCACGCAGGCGAACAGGAGATGCCCGACGCTCATCCGCGGGGCCGCCCAGAAGGCGATGAGAAAGGCCAGCTCGACCGGATGGCGCACCCACAGGAACGGGCCGGTGGGATGGAACGGCTCGAGCGGCCGGCCGGCGCGATCGAGGTAGGCGAAGATCGGCCGCAGACCGACCACCTCGAACAGATCGAGGTGGAACCAGCAGTACAGGAAAAGACCCCACCCCGCGTAGAACAGCAGGCGCGCCATCAGGGCGGGCCCGCCTTCGAGGGCGTACACTTCGCGCGGAATCGGCCGGTACAGCAGGCACACACCGATGAGACCGGCGCTCGCGACGATGGCGTAGACGGCAGGCTCCAGGTGGGGTCTCATGATCTTCTGCAGATGAACCTTGAAGCGGGGGCGCGTCATGAGCGAATGCACGAATCCCCACAGGAGGATCAGGATGACGTTGAAGGTTGCGCTGGCGTCGCCCTGTCCGTCGGTGAGACGCTCCAGCTGCCGGTGAATCGCGTCCGGCACCGGCTCGGGGTTGTCGAGGCGCGTCAGGAGGAACCAGACCAGGACGCCGATCGAGGCGGCGAACAACGCCAGCGATGCGAAACCGATCGTCAGGTCGATGTTGCGCTGGCGCTGGGGCGTCGTCATCGGGCGGCCTCCGAGGACGCGACATGCTATGGAGCGCCGCCGCCCGCTGTCAAGGCACGCTGCGCTCGCGGCTCGCCCGTGGCCTTGAGTCGCCGGTCGTCTTTGGAGTAGAACACCACGCTTGCGGAGGCTCGATGGCCCGGCGTGATGGCAGGCAGGGGTGGCGGCTGTGGAGATGGGCGCTCAAGGCCGCTCTGGTGCTGGCGGCGACCCTGCCCGCGCCGCCCGCGGCCAAGGCGTCCGAAGCCGCGTCGCGGACGCCCCTTCGGGAGGACGAAATCGTCTCTCTGTTGCGTCAGTACCTCCGCGTCGACACCAGCAATCCGCCGGGAAACGAGCTGAAGGCGGCGCGCTTCTTCAAGGACTGGTTCGATCGGGAGGGGATCTCCTCGGAGATCCTGGAGTTCGAGGCTGGGCGCGCCGATCTCGTGGCCCGCGTGAAGGGGAACGGGACGAAGCGGCCGCTGATCCTGTCCAATCACATGGACGTGGTGAACGTGGAGCGGCCGTACTGGAGCGTCGATCCGTTCGCCGGTATCCTGAAGGACGGCTTCATCTACGGACGCGGGGCGCTCGACATGAAGACCACCGGGCTGCTCGAGGCGGCGGCGATGGTCAACGTCCGGCGCTCGGGCGGCGGTCTGTCGCGGGATCTGATCTTCGTCGCCACGGCCGACGAGGAGGTCGGCGCGAGCGGGGCCCAGTGGCTGCTGGACCACCGTCCCGAGCTGATCGGGGACGCCGAGTTCATGCTCAACGAAGGGGGCGTGATCGACGCGGCGGACGGGAAGGCGCGGTCGTACGACGTCGGCGTCACCGAGAAATGCCCGATGTGGATCAAGATCACGGCGCGCGGGCGTCCGGGGCACGGGTCGCAGCCGTTCGCCAGGGAGAACGCGGTCCTGGCTCTCCTGCGCTCGCTCGACCGCCTGGCGCGCTTCGACACGCCGTTCCAGGTGATCCCGGCGGCCGACGCCTATTTCAAGGCCCGGGCGGCGTCGCAGCCCGACGGCCGCGCGGGGCAGTATCGCAACGTCCGGCAGGCGCTGAAGGATCCGGAATTCCGCAGCACGATCGAGGCCGACCCCCTGCTCAATGCCATCCTGCGCAACACCATCTCGATCACGATGCTGCAGGGCGCGCCGCAGACCAACATCATCCCGACGGTGGCCGAGGCGCGCGTCGACATCCGCCTGCTGCCGGGGCAGGACCCGGCGGCCTTCCTGGCGGACATCAGGAAGGTGATCGAGGAGCCGGGGGTGACGGTGGAGACCGTCGGGACCTACGTTCCGGCGAGTGCCTCGCCGGTGGAATCGGACGTGATGCGGGCGATCGACCGGGCCCGCGCCAGGCATCATCCCGACACGGTGCTCGCCCCGACGATCCTGACCGGTTGGACCGAGAGCGCCCTGATGCGCCCCCTGGGGATTCAGGCGTACGGTTTCGAGCCGTACGTCCTGGAGGAGTCGGAGCAGAACCGGGCGCACGGCAACGACGAGCGGATCTCTCTCGACAACGTCCGGCTCGGGGCGCAGATCATGGAGGAGGTCGTCAGGGACGTGGCGCGCTGAGGCTCGCGCTCAGCGCCGCAGGTACGAGACGAGGGACAGGATCAGCGTCAGGATCAGACTGACGAGCAGGCAGGTCCCGAGCGGCACGTCGACACGCACGCTGCCGCGGCCCCACTGGAAGTCGCCCGGCAGGCGACCGAGGAACGAGTGCAGCCGCGGGGTGAGCAGCAGCAGGAGACCGACGGCGGCCAGGACGATGCCGGCGTAGAGCAGCATCCTGCCGAGGGCCGGGGCCGCATCCGGGCTCATGAGACCATTGTAGGCCGGACCGCGCCGGACGGAGGTTCGTGATGGACTCGAAGCTCAGCGCCATCCTGCGACCGCGATCGATCGCGGTGGTGGGCGCCTCGCGCCACCCCCAATCGATCGGACGGGAGATCCTGCACAACCTGGTGCGCTCGGGCTTCACGGGTCCGATCTTTCCGGTCAACCCGAACGCCGCTTCGGTCCATTCCATCAAGTGCTACCCGAGCCTGCGCGCCATCCCCGACCCCGTCGACCTGGCGGTGATCGTGGTCCCGAAAGAGATCGTGCCGCAGGTCGTCGAGGACGCCGTCGCCAAGCACGTCCGGGGATTGGTCGTCATCACGGCCGGCTTCCGCGAGGTCGGCGAGGAGGGCGGGCGGCGGGAGGAGGCACTCAAGGACAGGGTCCGACAGGCCGGCATCCGCATGGTCGGTCCGAACTGCATGGGGGTCATCAACACCGATCCCGAGATCCGGATGAACGCGACCTTCGCCGCGACGCGGCCCGAGGCCGGCTCGGTCGGCTTCATGTCGCAGAGCGGCGCGCTCGGCGAGGTCATCCTGGCGCACGCGCACGACATCGGCCTCGGCATCGCCTACTTCGTCAGCATGGGGAACAAGACCGACGTCTCGGGCAATGATCTGATCGAGGCCTGGGAGAGCGACGCGCGGGTCAACGTCATCCTGATGTACCTGGAGTCGTTCGGCAACCCCGGACGGTTCCTGACGATCGCGCGACGCGTCACGCGCGCCAAGCCGATCCTGGCGGTCAAGTCGGGGCGCACGGCGGCGGGCGCGCGCGCCGCCTTCTCCCACACCGGGGCGCTGGCGGGCGCCGGGGTGGCGTACGACACGCTGCTCGACCAGGCCGGCGTCATCCGGGTCGAGTCGATGAGCGAGATGTTCACTCTGGCGACCGCCTTGCCGCGGCGCGCGACGCGCGTCTGCCGATCCTGACGTGCTTCATGGGCAAGGAGCAGGGACGCCAGGGGGTGGACGAGCTGCGGCGCGCCGGCGTCCCGGTGTACATGTTCCCCGAGGGCGCGGCGCAGGCCATGGCCGGTCTCGAGCGCTACCGCCGCCTGCGGGAGCGCCCCGAGGGAACCC
>CAYLND010000198.1:0-6423 GCA_964384905.1 uncultured Acidobacteriota bacterium | reverse complement strand
CGAGGGCCTTGGGTGACGCCGCGGCGAGCAGGGCGCGCGGCAGCGGCACCGCCTGCGCGGCGCCGTACAGCGCGAACACCGCCCCCGCGATCAGGACCGGATCCCTCCACGGCAGGGCGGTCAGCCCGCGCCGGGCGCGCCAGACCGCCCAGAGCGCCCCGGCCAGAAGACAACCGGCCGCCAGGGCGGCGCGCGGCCACGGCTGCACCGACCCGAACGGCAAGGGCGCCACGACCAGGAGCAGGAGGAGCAGGCCGAGAAGCGCGCGCTGTGTGCTCATCGAGGTCGCCGGCTCCCCCCGCGCCGCTCAGATCGGGAGGGAGCGGTCGCGCGCCGTCTCCTGCGCGGGCGGAGCAGCCGGTGGCTGCTTCTCCTCCTCGCCGTAGTAGCGCTTGTACGAGTAGCCGTAGTAGTAGGGCTGGGACGCCAGGTCGGCGCGGTTCAGGATGGCGCCGATCGTGCGGGCCTTCACCTGCTGCAGGCGCCGCACGACGTGGGCCAGGGCGTCGCGCGACGTGACGCCGGCCAGGACCACGAGCGCCACCGCGTCCATCTTCCCCGCCGTGATGACCGGGTCGGCGACCGCCAGGATGGGCGGCGAGTCGTAGATGACGTGGTCGTAGCCCTGCTCCGCGACCTCGCGCTGGAACTGATCGAAGCGCTCGGAGTCGAGCAGGTCGGCCGGATTGGGCGGCAGAGGCCCGCTGGTGATCACGTCGAGACCCGTGATCTCCGTGAACTGAGGCTCCGGCCAGGGCGTCGTGGCGCCGCTCAGGCAGGTCGACAGCCCGTCGCGATTGAGAGCGTGAAAGATCTTGTGCAGCCGCGGCTTGCGGAGGTCGGCGTCGACCAGCAGGACGCGGCGGCCGATCTGCGCCAGGGTGATCGCCAGATTCACGGCGATCGCGGTCTTTCCCTCCCCGGGCTGGGCGCTGGTGATCAGGATGCTGCGCGGCGGCTTGCCGGGCTGCGACACCAGGAGCGCCGTGCGCACCTCCCGGAACGCCTCCGAGACCTTCGCCCTCGGATCGCCGTGGGAGATCAGCTCGACCGCCGGCAGGTCGGGCGCCTCGCGGCCGTTCGCCTTGATCACGCGCAGCCGGCCGCCCTCGGCGCGGAGCGCCGGCACCAGGCCGATCGCCGGGATGCCGCCGGCCTGAACGATCTCCTCCGGCGTCTTGATCGACTTGTCGAGATATTCGAAGAAGAAGGCCAGGCCGACGCCGAGACCGAGACCGGTGACCAGGCTCAGGACGATGTTCAGGAGGATCCGGGGGGACGACGGGCGGCTCGGGATCTCGGCGACGTCGACGATGCGGACGTTGCCCGCCACCAGATCGTTGAGACCGGCCGACGACGAGGTCTCGCTCTGGCGCTTCACGAGCGCCTCGAGCGTGGCGCGCTGGTTGGCGATCTCCGACTTGAGATTGTTGTAGTCGATCTCCTTGAGGCCCGCCTCCTGCGACAGGCGCTTCTGATCGTCGAGGGCGCGTTTCAGGAACTGCTCCTGGTTCCGGGCCGACTGGTAGGCGCTCTCCGCCACGCCCAGGACCTGGTCGTAGATCCCCTGGCGCTCGGTCTCCAGGCGCTGGCCGGTCTCCTCGATCTCGCGGCGCAGGCGGACCATGGCGGGCCAGTCGGGCTTGAACTTCTGCGACATGTCGGCCTGCTCGCGGTTGAGCTCGGCGTATTTGGCGGCCAGGTCCTGGATCAGCCGGCTGTCGAGCACCTCCGGGAGGTCGGCGGGGGTGGCGTCGCGCAGGGCGGCGTAGCGCGCCTCTTTCGCGATGCGCTCCGCCTGCGCCCGCGTGTAGGAGTCGCTCAGATCGTTGAGCTTCTTGAGGGCGATGTTCTGCTTGTCGCTCAGGGCCACGATCTGGTTGTCGCGCGCGTAGGCCTGCAGCTTCTTCTCCTTGAGATCGATCTCGTCCTGCAGGTTGGCGATCTGGTGCGCCAGGGACGTGGTGGCGCGCTCCGTGGTGTTGTACTGCGACTGCGAGTTGAAGGCGATGTAGGTGTCGGCCACGCGGTTGGCGACCTTCGCGGCCAGGACGCGGTCGTAGGAGGAGAAGGCGATGTCGACCAGCCGGCTGTTGCGCACCGGCGTCACGGTCAGCTTCTTGAGGAACCTGTCGATGCGCTTCGCCTCGGCCTGCTCCTCCGGCGCCACGCCGGCCGCCGGGCGGCGCGGCACCCCGACCCGGAACTCCTCGAGGTCGGCCAGGTGCAGCGAGTCGATCGCCTCGCGCGCCACCCGGCGGCTCTGGATCAGACCGTACTGCGTCTGGTAGAAGTCGTTGCGGAAGTCCGGCACGCTCGACATCACGTCCTGGAACGGCAGGATCTTCGGGGTGTTCTGCTCGATCTGCAGCCGGGTCGTCGCCGTGTAGATCGGCCGCTTCAGGAACGAGCCGAGCGTCGTGATCGACACCACGACCGCGAGCGAGGTGTAGACCACCCACCGGCGCTTCTGGACGACGTGCCAGTAGTCGAGCAGGTGGATCTCTTTCTCCCGGCTCTCAGCGGACACTCGGGCTCCCCCTCAGAAAAACGTCTCCGGCACCACCACGACGTCGCCGTCCTCCAGGAGCGGGTCGGACTGACGGCCCTGGCGGATCCGCTTCAGGTTGACCGGGACGTCGGTCTGCGTCCCGTCGGCGCGCCGTCTCAGGATCTTGATCCCCTTCAGGCTGGCGCGCTCGGTCGTGCCGCCGGCCTTGGCGATCGCCTGCAGGAGCGTGATCGGCCGGCTCGCCAGCTCCTCCAGGCGGCCGGGCGTCCTGACGGCGCCGTCGACGTAGATGTAGACCGGCCGGTCGAGCGGCACGCTGACCACGTCGCCGGGCTGGATCGCCAGGTTGTATTCGGGGTTCAGGTTCATCAGGAGGTCGCCGACGCGCACCGGGATCGTCTGGGCGGGACCTTCCTGCGCGGCGCGGATCACGTACAGGTGCGCGCCGGCCTCTTTCTCCAGCCCGCCGGCTTCGGACAGGACCTGCAGGAGGGTGCGCGGCCCGAGCATCTCGTACACGCCCGGCTTGCCGACCGCCCCGATCACCGAGACCTTCTTGCTGCCGTACTCGCGGATGAACACCGAGACCTGCGGGTCCTGGAGGTATTTCTTCGTCAGGGCCTCGCGCAGCCTGTCCTCGAGCTGCATGCCGGTCAGGCCGCGCACCTCCATCTCGCCCAGGAGGGGCAGGGAGATCGTGCCGCTCTCCGAGACGCGCACGGTCCGATTCAGCTCCGGGATCTCGAAGACGCTGATCTCGAGGAGATCCTCGGCGCCGACCGGATGATCGGCCGCGGACTGCGTCAGGAGACCGGCCGGGCCGATCGGCAGCGCCGGCTCGATCGCGGGCGGCGCGGGGCTTTCGGGCGGCGGCGGTCCGGTGCTGTCGTCGGCGGCCGCCGCGAGCCCGAGGGTCAGCACGCCGATGAGCGGTAGAACGCGTGTCCTGTGCATGCGTCACCTAGAAGTTGTAGACGGTCCCGAAGGTATAGAAATTGCGCACCCGGTCGTAGAAGTCGTCGGTCGAGTCCCGCAGGACGTGGTAGGCGGTGACCTCGATCGACATCTCGGGCCGGACGCGGTAGCGGACCGTGGCGTGATAGTCGGTCAGGCGATCGTCCCTGATCCCCTGGAACGGATCGGCGCCGCCGGGCACCACCTCCTCCGGGTAGTGGTTCAGCGTGCGGCCGTAGGACAGCTCGCCTCTCAGGCGCCGCGAGAAGAACTGTTCGTAGGCCGCCGACCACGAGGTGCCGACGAAATACAGATTGCCCTGGAAGATCGAGAACGTGACGTCCCTCTCGAAGGCGCCCTTCAGACGGGCGGCGTGTCCGAGCCGGGTCCCGAGGTGGCCCTCGCCGACCGCCCCGTGATAGTCGGCGCCGTCGCGATCGCGCGCCAGGAGCGTCATCGGCCCGATCTTGAAGTCCCCCTGGATCGAGGCCGAGGGATCGAAGCGGAAGCCGGCCAGGGCGGCGCGCTTGTTCGAGTCGCTCCCGAGGGCCTTCTCCTCGAACACGCTGCTCGAGACGAGGCCCTCGAGGACGAACGTCGTCTTCGGAAGGACGCGCAGCGTGCCGAGAACCGACAGGGTCCCCTCGTCGCGATTCAGGCGCTCGACGCTGCCCGCGATCACCGCGTCGTCCGAGGCATAGTCGATGCGCTCGGCGCGGGCGTACGCCTCGAGACCGAGGCGGCCGCGGCCGAGGGTGCGCAGGGCCGCGGTGAGCGCATCGTTCTTCCGCCGCACGCGCTCGTCGATGTCGGCGGTGGGGCGCTCGCGGATCGAGTCGTACCGGTCCTCCAACGACAGCAGCAGGCGCCGCAGCACCAGGACGCCGCGGGCGCGCGCGTGGCCGTTCCAGTGGTCCAGGTCGGTGTTCTTCTGGAAGGCGACGTAGTCGAGCTCCTGGAACAGGCGGAGACCGCCCCGGTCGCCCGCGAGCAGGAGGGCGTCGACGCCGCCGCCCGTGGTGGCGGTCGTGTCACCCGCGCGGGTCTGGGCGTCGAAGCGGATGTTGTCGTCGTACCCGACGTCCTTGAGGACGGCGAACGGACGCAGGTGGAAGGGGCCGACGCGGCGCGTGCCTTCGGTCGAGAGGTCGGGGTCGACGGGCGTGGCGGGAGCCTGCGCCCGCGCCGCCGGGCCGGCGCACAGGACCGCGGCCGCGGCCAGCGCCGCGATCCTCGCGGTGCGCATACTGGCCGAGTGTCCCGGGCGGATCACCGCGTCTCGATTCTCGCGCTACGGGGTGGAGGGACTGGCGTGGTTCTTGCTGCTCTTGGTCGCTTCGTAGACCGCCAGCGCGCCGCCGCCCGCCAGGAGGGCGATCAGCGTCTTGCCCTTCGCCGTCCTCCAGAACGCCTCCTGCGGCGCCGCCTCGCCGACCACGGTGGCGCTCCCCTTCGGCGGCGGCAACTTCGCGATGGCGCGGTTGGCCGGGCGCTGCGGCTGCACCGAATACGATCGGGACAGGCTCTCGCCCGGGCCCAGATCCAGGATGTGATCGGCGACGAAGACGCTGCCGCCGACCTCGATCACCACGTCGTAGGTGCCCGCCGGCAGCCCTTCGACCTCGTAGTCCCCGTTGTCCTTCGTGATCTCGCTGACGTACTGCTTGCCCGTCCTGACGTTGATCACCGTGACCTTGCCCCCGGCGAGACGCGTGCTCTCGTCCGTCTGGTAGAGCGTCCCCCGGATCGAGCCGTGCCCGGTCTCGGCCATCGGAGACTGGGCGGCGCGGAGATCCGAAACGGCGGGACCGAGAGCGAGGCAGGCGATCACTGCGACGGCCAGCGAGCGGCGCGCGGTCATGCACCGGCGGTTCGCCATCTCTTCCTCCTGTGGGACCGGACTTCGTGAAGCGTGGAACGTCCCGGGCGCGCGAGCGCAACTAGGCACGCAACATATATATTTCCGGGCCTCGCGCGTCAAGGGGCAGAAAACCCCTGGAGGGAGTGGGGTTTCGAATGATCCGGTCGTGAAAGCCGCGCGCCGAGCGCGGTTGAAGGAATCAGGCTTTCATCAAGGCGCCCACGAGCAGGAGCGACCAGACCGAGCGGCACACGTCCATGTCGCTCGCCTTGGAGACCTCGCACATCTCCTCCAGCGAGGTCGGGACGTCGCACTGCGCCAAGAGCGCCTTTTCGTCGGAGGACAGCGGCAGGTCCTTCACGATGGCCGGCATGTCGCGCGTCGTGCGGTACTCGGAGTTCAGACCGCCGACTTCCTCATAGACCCGCGCCCAGGAGCCGATGCGCTTGACGCCCGTGATCACCGCTGCGTCGCCCGTGAGGTCGAGGGTGATCGTCTCGCTCGCCGGGGGCTTCGATTCGAAGGCGAAGCGCCCGCGGGTGAACTGGAAGGTCGAGTAGACGATCTCGCACAACTGGGCACGCACGTACTTCTCGACCTCGTCGTGGTTCATCATCTTGTACCGGACCAGCACCTCGCCCAGGCGGTCCTTGGTCGCGACCATCACCTCGAGGGCTTTCATCAGGTTCTTGAGGCCGACGATGCCGGCGGTCAGGAGGTACTGGTTCAGCCGGTCGTCGCGCTGGTTCGAGGAGGCGAACATCACCAGGCCGTTCTTGAGCTGGATCGACTTCCGGATGTCGCCGTCGGTCACCACCAGGAGGCCGGTGGCGCGCGACGTCCACAGCTCGTGGAACAGGGTCGGGATGGTCGTGGAGCGGATGTCGCCGTCGCGGGTCAGCTTCGGCGCGGGCCCGCCCCCGGGGCGGGCGGGTGACGCCGCGCCGGGTGACGAGGAAGGCTGGGCCGCGCCTTTCATGATGGGCCAATCTAATGTCCGGCCCACCCCCTGTCAAATTCCTTACTCGATCGCTTTCAGCATGCGCGCCGCGGCGGCGGCCGCCGAGGGGCCGTCTCCGGTGTCCAGGGTGGCGCC
>CAYLND010000197.1:0-6477 GCA_964384905.1 uncultured Acidobacteriota bacterium | reverse complement strand
TCACGGCGCGAAGCGCCTGCGCGCGCAGGCGTGCCCCGCGCCCCCGCCGGGCCCGCTCCCCTGGGGCGAGGGGGTGCTCCGTGTCGCCTGTCCTTGACCCACCGGACGTCGAGTCGTATGTTGCACCCAGAAGGGACGGGGGGTCGCGTTGAAGCGCATCCGATGTGCGAAGTGCGGGACCGAGGGAGCCACCCAGGAGATGTACAGCGCCGAGGGGGCGATCCTCTGCGCGTCGTGCGTCGAGAAGGAGGGGCAGGGAAAGCAGGTCGTGCGACTGATCGACCCGACCGTCTGCGCGCGCTGCGGCCGCGACGAGGGCAGCCACGAGCTGCCGCGCCTGGGTCGGCTGCCGATGTGCGAGGCGTGCACTCACGCCGTCCGCAACGTGCCCTTTCCGGCCTGGCTGCGCTTCGCCTTCGTGGGTCTGGTCGCGATCGCGGCAGGCTCCTTCGTGCTCAACCAGAGGTTCTTCTCGGCGTATGCCGCGATGGTGCGGGCGGGGCGTCAGATGAAAGAGGGCCGGTTCGACCGCGCGGCCGCGCTTCTGGAATCAGCCGCAGAGAAGGTCCCGGAGTCGCAGGATTTGCGGGCGGAGCTCAATCTCGTCAAGGCGATTCAGTTCATGCAGGAGGATCGGTCGGCCGAAGCGGTGCCGCTCCTGCGCGCCTGCCTCGAGGCGGCCCCGGGGGACGCCAACCTGAAGAAGATGCTGCTCCAGGCCGAGGTCGGGGCGGCGTTCGAGGCCCAGGATTACGACACCTTCCTGAAGAAGAGCCTGGAAGTCGCCGAGCAGAATCCGAACGAGCCGACGGCCCAGGCCGGCGTCGCCTCGGCGTACGCCTGCAAGTACGCGGCGCAGGGGGACGAGGAGTTCGCGCGCCAGGCGCGCGAGCGTCTGGAGGCGGCCAGGAAGCTCGCTCCGCCGACGGACGCGGACTTCGATGAATACAGCCAGCGCATCCAGTTCCGGCTCGCCACGCGCGAGATCATCTCGCGGGCCGAGTTCCACCGCCGCTTCCCGAGCGGCTGGCATCCTGCGGAGACGAAATGATCCCGATCCCCGGTCTCCTGGTGGCCCTCGCGACCTTCCCAGGCGTCATCGTGCACGAGGCGGCCCACATGCTGTTCTGCAAGCTGCGGGGCGTGGCGATCTTCAAGGTGTGCTTCTTCCGCTTCGGCAACCCGGCGGGCTACGTCGTGCACGAGGAGATCGAGGACTTCAACTCGGCGTTCCTCGTGGCGGTCGGGCCGTTCATCGTCAACACGGCGCTCTGCCTGCTGTTCTGCTTCCCGGCCATCATCCCGGTGCGCATCTTCCGCCACAACGACCCGGTCTCCTGGTTCCTGATCTGGCTCGGCATCTCGATCGGCATGCACGCCTTCCCCTCGAACCATGACGCGAAATCGCTCTGGATCCAGGCGAAGAAGCGCGCCGGCTCGCTGCACCCGCTGGCGCTCCTGGCGTTTCCTCTGGTCGTCCTGATCTACGCCGGCAACATCCTGTCGATCGTCTGGGCCGACTATCTCTACGGCTTCGCGATCGGCTTCCTGCTGCCCGAGTTCCTGTTGAGCCGGCTGCTGTAGGCGCGCGCGGCGCGGGAGGCCGCGGGGCCTCCGGGACGGTTCAGCGGTTGGCGCTCTTGACGTACTTCCAGTTGCGGATCTTCCCCTCGGCCATCCATCGCACCGCCGTCTCCAGCCGGCGCCGGCGCGTCTCGTCCTGCCTGGCCTCGGTCACCCAGGCGACGTACTCCTTCTTGTTGCTGTGGCTGAACCCCTCGAACGTCGCGAGCGCCTTGCGGTTCGTGCGCAACGACTCCATGAAATAGTCGGGGACCACCAGCTCTCTCGGCCCCTTCGCTCTCGACTTGGTCGGCGACCTGATGCCCTGCTCGTTCAGCGCCGCCGCCTCCCGGACCAGCGCCATCAGCGTTCCGTCGTCCGGCAGCTCCGACACCGAAGTGATCCGCCCGAACTGCCCCATCGCCTTCGCGCGGCCGCCTGCAGAGTCCCGCAGCCTGTCGCGCAGCAGGTCCTCCTTCCAGAACCCGAAAGTGCAGTGCTTCTGGAACGCCGCCATCCCGCACAGGATCCCCTTGTACATGAAGGCCGGCATGCTCCACTTGAGGGTTTCCTCCACGCCCGGACAGGCGGCGTGCACCACTTTCCGCAGACGCTTCAGGATCGGCCGCGAGAACGCGGCGGACCGGGCGATGTAGGCGTCGACGCGCGGATCCTTGCTGGCCATCAGGGACTCCGTGTCCGGCCGAGCCGGCGGGCCCTCTAGGATGCAGGCCCGAACATGAGGGGGACCCGCGAAAGGGCCGAGAGGAGATCGTCTTTGTCGGCGGCGACCCCGAGCCACCGCAGGGCCACGTCCATCTCCCGGAAGACCGCCACTTCGTCCGGCGACTGCTCTCTCAGGATCTGGAACATGCGCGTGAGGCCGAACGCGAGATCGCTGCTCACGACCAGCGCCCGGCGCGCGCCCTTCCCGAATGGGCTCACGTGGGCCATCTCCCGGACGGCGGCCGCCGTGATCCGAATCTCCGTCACGTCCCGGAAGTCGATCACCTGTTTGAGGTGCTTCTGGAAGCTCGCATCGGCCCCGAGCGCCCGTGCGTGCGCCAGAAGCTCCCGGTCCTCGAGGATCCCCCACGCCCTGGACAGCACCATGGATCGATTCGTATCGATCACATACCCGCACGGCATTCCACTTCCTCCTGCCGTACCGACTTGGCTCGAAGGCGGCTGCCCGGAGTCTACGCCGGAGACGTACCCGGCGCAATCGGATCGACAAAAGGGATGATGGAGGCAATGGGCGACCCACGAATTTCCACGTACGTATCAGCACACACTTGGGGAGAGGGCCTCTCGAGGCGGTGTGGCGTAGGCAAGGATCGCCTGTCCAATCGGTCAAAGCACTTTCGGTGGCGATCCGTTTGGGTGGCTGGAATCGCTCGAGTAGAGTTTCGACCACTATATAATCTCATCTCTACAGCAAGGTGCAGGATGAACGATCGAGTGCGGGCACGAAGAAGAACGTTCGGAGGGGTACGCCGCCGCGAGATACCAGGTGGTGCGGTCGGCGACGCAGAAGCACTCGGAGCGGTCACCGGTAGATGTTGATAAGACTTGTCGTCACAGCGCTCCTGGTGGTCGCCGCGGCTGCCAACTGTGGCGCCGCAGCACACCGCCCTGTATCGATGATCGCAACAGAGTACGAGCTCGGACCTGAGTGCCAGGTAGATCGCTTCGATGAATTGGTCGCTCGTGCAATATGTCCACTGCAGCCCATAAGGTACTATCTGAAGACGTCACTTGTGCCCGACCCCGAGCTCCGGACGACATACAATCAGTTGCTGAACGGTCTTCTCTTTGGTGTCAAGGGTGAAGGTGGAGAATACTCACCCATCAACGAGGAAATGATCGCGCGCTCGTTGCCTTCGAGGGACGATCGTCGGAAATTCCTCGCGGCCCTGAATAGAATTAAGGACTCGGTTGTATGGGCAGACGGTAATTCCTTCGCTGTATATGACATTTTCCTGTCGTCATTGTTCCGGAACGACGGGCTCACACTCGCGAATCGGGCAATACTGGATCATGCCTCAACCTGCGACATGCTCAGATTAAGCGATTCTATAGTCGAGGAATTGGTCGTCTATGCTAAGCCAGAAATGTTGCGTACCTTTGAGGCGCTTGCCAAGTGCCCGGCGCGAGAGGAACAAAGCCTTAGGATTCTCTTGTTGAGCTCCGTCGCACTTGCTTGCCTGGGTGCGCCTGATGAGGCGCGGGGAGTGCTGATAAAGCTGAACGCATCGGCAAACGGAAATGATGTCCGCAAGAGAACTGTAAGGCGACTTGAACAGAGTCTTAGTGCGATTCCCAACGACGAGGTGAAGTTGCGTCAGTTCTTAGGCGAAGTGGTCGGTACATCGGATTAATGTGCCGCCGTGTGAGAGCCTGGGAAGACAACGCCATCGCGCTTGCAGAGTCTCATTGCGATGTGATCCGGCGGCCACCGCGGCCCGGGGTGACTCAAGCGGCGTCGTTCGAGACCGCTCCCCGTGGTGTGGCGGAACACGGGAGACAGGTGTAGCGCTTGCCAATGAAACTCAACGCGGGCAGGTTGAGCACGGCTTTGATCGTGACCATGACGATGGGAAGCGTCGCTTTCGGCGGCAGCCTCGTGACGACGCGTTGGCTTATCGTAGGAGTTATTGGGGAGTCAGAGGTTGCGGAGTTTGGTCAAGAGGTGGAGGTCAGGTGGCGAGGAAACCGGAAGGATGTGAAGCTCGATGACGGCGATGTGATCCGGAAGCGTGGCAAGGGGGTCCTACGTGTGAATGGCGTGGATGTCCCGCTTCGCCCGCAAGAGCCCTTGGACGGGGGGTATGTTGCAGCCGCAGCATTCGACGCCGAGAAAGAACGCTTCGTGCTGATTCGGGACGATTTGGACGGGGAAGCGCCTAGTCGCTGCTTTCAGGTGTACCGAGACGGCACCGTTCGGGAGTGTCGATTGCCGTCAAATTATTACTACCAGCCCGGGCGAGACTACTTGTTCGATCAAGGCCGGAGACTCCGTTTCACTGACATGGCGGCCAGGCCGTGGAGATTCCTGGAGTTGGAAGTGGACGCGAAGAAGACAAGAGAGCTCACGGACAAGATAGGAACTCTCTACATGAGTCACAAGCTGGCGGCCGATGGTTCCAGGGATCAAACCTTCGTGTACGGCACTCCATCTCCTGATTCGGTATTCATCGTCCGAACGCTGGCCCGTAAGATGGAATTCACGAGCGAGAACGGGACGATTGACGTGAACCTGCCAGATTCACCTCAGGGTCTCGGGGAGCTTTCGCCGCTGGGGTCGATGGCATGCCGCAGCCACCTCGATAGCATCAACGAGACCCCATGGGAACGTGAGGCATTGATTTGGAACCACGCCGGTTCGCGAGTCTATGACTGCGGCCTGAAGAGCGAGGCCGGATTTGTCGTGGAGCCGCGCTCCGGCATCGTCGTCCGTGGTCCTTGCCTGCGTGGTGCGAGTTGGAGTCGTGATGATTCGATCGTTGCTGGGGTCGCCGACTGCGGGCATCGCGTCGAAGTGTGGCGCGTTGATCGAGACAGTCCTGTTGTACGAGCGCCGTAACCCAGATCGAAGCGCTCGTCATCCCACCTACTGGAGTGCGGCTGGCCGCAACTCAGTCCCTACCGCGGAAGAGTGTTGACGCCGCGCGTGTTCTTCTGATTAACTCGGCCAAACAACAGGAGGATCCACCATGCGAGACAGCCTTCGCTCGAGAGCCGTCGTGTTTGCCGCGCTGTGCACGATCGCCCTGCCGCTCTTCGCCGCTGCCAGACCGAAGCCGGGGTATGACGCGTTCATCGTAGGCAATCCGGCCGACGCCCCGCCGGCGATGGGGATGAGCCCCGGGCTGGTGCTGATGGGCGGGGGTCTCGACGTGGACGAGGCGTACCAGTGGATGTGCCAGAGGGCGGGCGGCGGAGACTTCGTCGTGATCCGCACCACCGGGACGGACGCCTACAACCCGTACATCCAGTCGCTGTGCCCGCAGATGGACTCGGTCGAGACGATCATCATCACCACGGTCGACGGGGCCAATTCGCAGTACGTCGCGGACCACATCCACAACGCCGAGGCCCTCTGGATCGCCGGAGGGGATCAGTCCACCTACGTGAATCTGTGGCGCGGGACGGCGGTGCAGTCGGAGGTGAATTATCTGATCAACACCAAGGGCGTGCCGGTCGGGGGGACGAGCGCCGGGCTGGCGGTGCTGAGCCAGTTCATCTACACGGGCGAGCTGGGATCGGTCACGTCGAGCCAGGCGCTGGCCAACCCGTTCCATCGCTACGTGACGCTCGACCGCGACCTGTTCGCCTCGCCGCTGGGGACCGACAAGATCTACGACTCGCACTTCGTGACCCGCGATCGGATGGGCCGGACGATCGTCTTCCTGGCCCGCATCATCGACAACGGCTGGTCGGCGACGCCGCGGGACATCGGCATCGACGAGCACACCGCGGTCCTGGTGACACCGAACGGCCAGGGAACGATGGTCGGCACGGGGGCGGCCTACTTCCTGCAGGCGCCGGGGCCGGCGGAGGTGCTCGTCCCGAGGGTGCCCCTGACCTATCACAACATCGGTGTGTACAAGGTCCCGCAGGGCGGCTCGTTCAATCTCTCGACCTGGAACGGCAGCGGCGGGGTCGCCTACACGCTCAACGTCGACGCCGGCGCGCTCACGTCGACCCAGGCGGGCGGCAACATCTACTGATTCTCCGTAAGAGGCGCGACCGCGGCGGATCGAATCGCTCCGCGTTCGCGCTTGCCGATCGTCCGGCTCGGGTGATCACCTCGACATATTTGCGGTGATCACCCGATTGCGCCGCGATCCGCCCGCGCCCTAGCCCGGATTTCTCACCGCGGGTCTGTTCGCCTCGCTGAAGCTGCGGATC
>CAYLND010000196.1:0-6636 GCA_964384905.1 uncultured Acidobacteriota bacterium | reverse complement strand
GAGTCGCTGCCTGAGACCACAGTCACCTGCTCCGAATCGTGGACGCCTATTTAGCGCGCGGCTGTAGCGCTCAGGAGCGCCCGCATCGCGGGGAATGAGCTGTTCGAGCCACGCTGCCCCACGGAGTTCGTCTGGCGCGGAGATCGGGAAGTGGCGTTTGATCTCATCGAACACCACTGCCACCATCCCCATGTAATGACGAACCTCCAGGAGTTCCGCGAGGGCTTGCCCAATAGCAGTCCTGCGCTGCGCACGGACCCGAAGGCGTTGACTTGCCTCGTTTAGGAACCATCCGAGAACAAGTGCGGCGACCGGGATAAGAGCGACGAGAATGTCGTGAGTTGTCATGTAAGTGCGCCCGGCGTCAGCGGCTGGCTGCCGGTCCGCGCCATTCCCCCAATCCTACCCCAACCCGGACGCCCTCCGAGGCCAGGCTATTTGCTCTGGGTTGCGAATAGCCAGACATCAACTGTTGCAGTTGCACCTCCCTGCCCACCCGCAGAGAGGCGAATCCTAATTTCCGGCCCCATAATAGGGACAGATACAACAGTAGTGCGGGTTAAACCCGGCGGCAGGCAGATCCCGTTAACTGAGAACACGTCAATATCTGCGAAGAGGTCGTCCGTACCCTCCTCCACGATTGGTGCGGGACAGATCTGGTTGTAGGAGCCGTCCGAGGAGGTAATCCGCACAAACGCGAACGCTGCGTGCCAGTCTGCAATTTGGAAGGGTGCCGACCTGATAATATCTCCTCCGACTGTGACCACCACACCCTCGAAGAGCTTGACGACTTGAAATGTCGGAGCGACGGAGGGTGCCGATGTTGCGACCCTCACGTTACCATCCGCGTCGAGCGGCAAGTTCCCGACCGCGACCGTCCCACCAACCGTCTGAACCGCCGGTAGATTCCCGACGTTCACCGTCCCGCTCACCCCCTGCACGGCGGGGAAGTTCGTCACCTCGACCTGACTCGGGGTCCGGGTGATGGCTTCGGGTCGCAGACGCTGCGCTCGTGGTCCGTCAGCCAGCAGCACAGCACCGAGCAACGCGATGGTAATGCCCCAGATCCTGATGCTTCGCATGGGTCCCCTCCTCTGAAGGTCGATTGGGTTGGAGAAGATCTACCGCGAAGCGGGGTCAGATGCAACCGACACTCACTCCTGAAGCGCGGGACACACCGAGGGACAATGGATCGTGGGAACTGCGAGGGATTGCGCGATGGGCAGCGGGGCTCAGAGGATGATGACCGCGCCAAGGAGCGGCGCGGCGAGCGTGCGAGTCGGGCGAGAGGAAAAGCCGTAGACGCTCACTTCGTCGTCTTAGCCTGGGGAGCAATCACGGCACCCACTCTACTTGCTTCTTCTCGCCGTGAGATCAAATCGGCCGTGAGCGTGCGCGTGACGAGTAGCTCGGGCTGGCTCAGGGGTCGCAGCGCCTCCACGACTTCGAGGACCGGAAACTCCCTACGATCGGCGAGGTACTTAGCAACCTGTCGTTCAGGAGGACGGGGTAGCGCGACCTCCTTCGGAAGGCGCGCGTCAGCGGCGATGAACTGCTGCACGATCCCCCAGCCCTGATAGAACACCTCCATGAACGACGCGTCATGTGGAATAGGACAAACCACCAGGTTCTTCTGTTCGTCCCTGAACGTCTTGTCGCTCTGTCCCTGTCTGGAGGGTACGATCCCGAGGCGAAGACCTCTCGCCGGTTCAAGATCCTTCGGGTTGATCTTGACGGACGTTCCAATCCACCGGTCGGAATCCGTATGTCCGACGAACAAATCCGCCTTCCACAGGCCGGAGATGCTGTACGGGAGTCCGAGCCGTACCTGCGGACGTCTGAAGGCCGCAGCGAGCATGTTGATGTATCGTTTCAGCTTGGCGGGCTGGCCTACCTCGCCCACGAGCACGCGGGACTCGTCGGTGAGCCGGTCCTTGGCGGTGTCGATCAGCTTCAGTGCCCCGGTCTTCTCAGCCCCGAAGAGGATCGACGCTGGCTGATTCCCTGGCACGAAACAGTGCCGCTTCATGGCGTCGACGATCCGATCGAGAATGAGGGGGTCACGACGATTCATCGCATCGTGAACGGCCCACTCAAAGCAGATACCGCAGTCCCCGTCACCGGGATTGTAGAGGCGCGCGAGGAGATCGAGGGTGACCTTGTCGTGGCCTCCCACCTTCTGAACGATCTCGTTCTTCAGGGCGTACATCGTTGCTTCGAGGATGGGACGGACGACAGCGGTCAGTGCAGACACCTCGTCAGCAACTGGATTGCGCTGGTCCTCAACTCGAAGTTGAAGGGTCGTCTGGTCCATGTCCGGCCGCTCCTTATTTCTTGATGCCACCCCTCCCCGGTGTCACGGCGCCCTGGCAGCGGGATGTGCTCGCGCTAGGTTGTTGCGGGCCGCCTGTAGTTCTCCTTGACGGGGATGAGCCGCCCGGTCTTGGAATCTCGTCCGCCGATCCTGCTCGTCAGTCGCGCGGATTTTACCATGCGGTGTCGGCGGAGCGCGCCCCGTAACGAGCAACCCCGACCCATCGCTGGATCGGGGCGTCAGCGTGTTGGGGAGTCGGCAGCGCCGTGGCGGCAGGCGGGTGCGCCGGAGGAGTTCTAGGCGCTCGCTGCTGGGGCTCTCTGATTCGAGTTCAGCAGATCAAGCGGCAGGTTCTCCTCCACGTATGCTGTGCCGGTCGGCGACAAGTGGACCAGTCCCGCATTCCGGTCGAACTCGATCAGCCGCTCACCGTGAAGAGGGCTGAGGATGTCGCGACGATAGACCGACTTGTTCGAAGACTCTACCCAGGAGAAGAGGTCCACTTCCTTCACCGGGCCGGTCGTCGCATACAGAAGCAGGAGCGTCTGATCTCTCTTCGAGAGCTTGGACTGGAGGACGCGTTTCTGCGCACCGACCTCCCAGACGATGGGCACGGTCCTTTCGACCAGCGCGTTCACCACATCCGTGGCCTCCTGGGTGGTGAGATCATGGAAGACGCGAACGAGCTCCGCCATCACCCACTTCGCGGATTCGAGCACGACCCGAGCGTCCATGTGGTTGGGATCCACGTCCCCACCGACATGTCCGACGCCTCGATTGTTCCTGATCTCGTACAGGCCCATGATCACGCGCGGGATCTGAATCCGGACAGACCGTGGGAATTGGGTCTTGTCCGCCTTCTCCAACGCGTGACATGCCTCGACCATGTTCGACGGCTTCCTCGCCTTCGGCGGCATCCGACCGTCGACATGACCCCGCAAGATCGTGTGGACGGCCTCGCAGAGTTTCCCACCGTTCAGTTCTGAAGGCTCCCAGCGGTGCTCCCGGAAATTCCGCACGATCTCTGTGAAGGCGTCGAGCAGGTCTTGCCGGAGACCAGGCGGAATTCCCGAAAGAGCCGTTGATGGGTCCAACTACGCACCCTTCTTGCGACCGACACTCCACTTCCGGGTGTGGGCGTACTCTTCCAGCACTTCGCGGACCTTCACCTGGTCAGGGAGAGCCTCGACAACCTTGTCGCCGAGGGTGGTCATCTGTCGTTTCCCACCACCGGCGTGGACGAAGTACCCGCACTTGATCGCGTCCTTGGCGAACACCGCGGCGCTGGTGAACTTCGGCTGGGCCGCCCTGATATTGAGCGCCGTCAAGTCCTTCGTCTTGAACGTGTCGGTGTTCTCGAACCGGGTCAGGTAGTACCCCAGGCACGCCATCCGCTGGTTCCCCTTCATCGGCCGCTTCCCTGCGAACCAGTCCTTGGGGCTCTGCTTCCTTCCCGCGAGGGATGCCGGCGGCATCGGGCCGAAGCCCGCGTCATCGGCTCGGGTGTCGACTCCTGACTGGTCACCTGCCGGTATGGATGCCCTCTGCTGCTCGATCACCATCCGGAGGACAACCGCGCGCCGTGCGGGCTTCAACGGTTTCAGGAGAGTGAGAATGCCCTTCGCCACGTCGAATTCGCCTTCGAACTGTTCCGCCATCTTGTACCTCCTATGTAGACAAATTTCTTGTCTAGATTCAAACTCTAGATCGGATTCAACATACCTGTCAATAGAGCGCTTCGTTTGCCGCAAGGAGAGAAGCAATTCTGGTCGGTTCGGGAAAGGCGGAACCGACGCGGCGACTGGCATTCGCACTCTCCTGATGCCGTCGAAGCCCGCATTTCCACTGGACTTCCTCCGGACTTCAAGCCATGAATTGCCGACCGCCCATCCCCCGGGCGCAGGAGGCCCACATGGCCAAGAAGCCGAAGTCCGCCCCCAGCGCGGCGCAGCCGCCCCAGGAGCCCCTCTTCGTCCTCACCACCCGCCTCACCACCGCCGAGCGCGACCAAGTCCGTGCCGCTGCCGGGTGGGGCGGGGTGCAGCGATTCGTCCACGACGCGGTGATGACCGCCGTGGATCTCGCCCAGCGCCGCGCGGAACTTCGCGTCAGGAAGCCCAGCAGGTAGCACCAGCTCATGGCCCCCGTCCGCCGCCTGACCATCACCCTCGCCATCGACAACGAGGAGCCGAAGATCGCTCAGTTCGATCTTCTCCCAGATGAGGATCCGGTCCTCGTCGCCCAGCGGCTGGTGAGGGTGCTCCTCAGCATTCGGGAGGACGAGCAGCGGAAGGGCACCGGGGGCGAGGGGTAGATCCGTGGCGAAGGTTTACCTCGACCGGCGCTCCGGGCGATGGGGAGTCGACCTGCGCGTTCCGCCGACCCGCGACGGCAAGCGCGTCCGGTTCCTCGTCGGCTCGAAGCGGGAGGCCGAGGCGGTCCTGGCGGAGCGGCTGACGGCCATGCGCCAGCAGCGCTTCCCGATCCTCAAGCCCGCCCCCGCGCCCCCGATGTTCGATGTCGTCGGCGAGCGATTCCTCCGCGAGCACGCCTCGCAGAAGCGCGATGCGCGATCGTTCCACAACGTCGTCAGGGTTCTGCGGAGGCACTTCAGCGGCCTGACGCTGCAGCAGATCACGCCCGAAGCAATCCGCGCGTTCATGCAGGCCCGCCTGGCTGAGGGCGTCACTCCCGCGACCGCGAACCGTGGTCGGAGCATGCTCTCGTCGCTCCTGTCGTGGGCGATCGATGTGAACCTCTGGAGCGGCCCTCATCCATGTATCCGAGGCACGCCCGGACGCGTGAAATCGTTCCACGAACCATCAGGCCGGGAGCGCTACCTCAGCCCCGACGAGGCGACGAGGCTGATCCGCGCCGCGACAAGCCATCTGCGGGAGATCATCATCGTCGCCCTGCACACCGGCATGCGCAGAGGGGAGATGCTCTCCCTGCGGTGGGATCAGATCCACGACCGGGCGATCCATCTCCGGGCGGCGCAGTGCAAGTCAGGTCGCGCTCGGGTCGTGCCGATCGCCGACGCGGTCGCGGATGTTCTACTCCTCCTGGCGCGCAACGGGCCGCTGGTGTTCCACCAGGACGGCCGCCCGATCCTGACCCTGCGTGCGGCTTGGAAGCGTGCTTGCGATCGGGCCGGGGTGCGCAACTTCCGTCTCCACGACTGCCGCCACACGTTCTCCACCTGGGCAGCGGAGCGCGGCCTGGATCTCCATCGCCTGCAGGCCCTGCTCGGTCACAGCACGCCGCAGGTCACAGCGCGCTATCGCCACGTCGGGAGGGACTTCCTCCAGGGCGCCGTCGCGTTCTTCGGGCCGCCAGCGTCAGCGTCCGGTGGAAGGAAGGTGGGCACTCTCGCTCTGCCGCCTGCGCCTGAGGAGGCACGCGATGGCGCTGAACGCGCCGAGAACGAGGAGAGTCGGGTGGAGGCGGCGATCGGAATCGAACCGATGTATCGAGGTTTTGCAGACCTCTGCCTTACCGCTTGGCTACGCCGCCAACCCTGGTTGCTTCGGTGGCGCGAGATTTTACAGGGCGCGACGAAGGGGTGTCAATCCGCACGGCGGGCACGAAAAAGGCCGGCTCCCACGGGAGCCGGCCTGGATGCTGGAGCGGGAAACGGGAGTCGAACCCGCGACTTCAACCTTGGCAAGGTTGCACTCTACCACTGAGTTATTCCCGCTGACGCCCGGGAGCGCCGGGCGGAGGGTGATCTTACCGAGCGCTTCCCGCGACTGTCAAGAAGCGGGCCGGAGCGGACGCGAGCCGGGTGGGGCGCGGCGGTCAGACCTGGAAGGCGTCGCGGATCAGCCGGACGGCGAGGGCGCCGGCGGGGCCTTCGATCACCTCGACGACGTCGAAGCGGCAGGCGACCTCCGGGCCGCCGAAGCGGGCCAGGTAGAGCGCGGCGGCGCGGGCGATCCGGGCGCGCTTCCGGGCATCGACCGCCTCGGCGGGGCGGCCGCATGACAGCGACGAGCGCGTCTTGACCTCGACGAAGACGATGGCGCCGCTGTCGCGGACGATAAAGTCGATTTCGCCGGCGCGGGTGCGATATCCGCGCTCGATGATGCGGCAGCCGAGGGTCTCGAGATGGCGCCCGGCCGCCTCTTCGCCGCGGCGGCCGAGGTCGAGCCGCCCGGCCGATCGAGCGCCGCGAGCTGCGATCACCGATCGCGCTCCGGGGGCGCGTCCTTCCGTCGGAACGAGACGGGAAACTGGCGGGCAGTCAGGAGATTGGCGCCGAGGCTCGGGAGAATCTTCCCGCCGATGCCTTCTTCCTCGCGGAGTAGGCCCAACAGGAGGTG
>CAYLND010000195.1:0-6642 GCA_964384905.1 uncultured Acidobacteriota bacterium | reverse complement strand
GCGCTCGGCGCGCTCCTGCTCCTCGCCGGGCCGATCGGACGGGCGTTCGCCGCGGACGGCGGTGCCGCCGCGGCGCCGGACGCAAAGACCCGGGCGGCGTCCGGCGACTCGGCCGCCGACGTGGTCGCCCGAGTCAACGGCCGGCCGATCCTGAGGCGGGACTTCGACCTGGCCGTTCAGATCCAGTTCCGCGGCCGCCGTCCCTCCAATGTCGGCCTCAAGGAGCTGCAGGCGGCCCGGGCGAAAGTGCTCGAGCACCTCATCGAGAACGAGCTCCTCTATCAGAAAGCCTCCAAGACGGACGGCACCGTGCCGGACAAGGACGTCGACCTCGAGTACCAGAAGATCAGGGACGGCTTCCCCTCGGTCGACGATTTCTCGCAGACCCTGCGGGACAACGGAGTGAGCGAGGCCGAGTTCAGGAGCCAGATTCGGAGAACCCTGATCGTCACGCGCTTCGTCGAGCAGGTGGTCGTCGCCGACGTGCGCGTCACGGACGACGATGTGAAGCACTACTACGATCAGAATCCCACGGAGATGGCACGGCACGAGGCGGTGAGCCTGAGGCAGATCGTCGTGCACGTGGCGCCGGACGCCTCCGTGGAGACCCGCGCCCGGGCGCGCCAGAAGATCGAGGAGATCCTCAAGGAGCTCCGCTCCGGAGGGGACTTCGCGGTCCTCGCCCGCAGGCACTCCGAGGGTCCGGAGGCCTCCAAGGGCGGGGACGTCGGGATCCTCATCAAAGGGAAAGGACCTCCCGCCATCGAGCAGGCGGCCTTCACGCTGCAGCCGGGCCAGATCAGCGACGTGATCGAATCGCGGCGCGGTTTCCACATCATCCAGGTCACCGAGAAGCGGCCGGAGGGCACGATTCCGTTCGAGCAGGCGAAGGAGAAGATTCGGGCGCGTCTGGCCGCTCGCGAACGGCAGGACAAGCTCCGGGCCTACGTGGACCAGCTCAAGGAGCAGGCCCGGGTCGAGCGCAACCTCCCGGCCGCGTCCTGAGACGCCCCGGTCACCCGCGCCCCCGTCGAGGGTCGAGGAGCGTCCGCTGATCCAGCTGGTGTCCCTGGTCGGGGCCGGGCTGATCCTGGCGGCGTACGGCGCGCATCAGGCCGGCCGCATGGGACGCGAGTCCTTCGTCTACCACGCCCTCAACGCGGTCGGGGGCCTGGCCCTCTGCGTCGTGGCCCTCGAGGCGCGCCAGATCGGCTTCGTCGTCCTGGAAGGCGTGTGGACGGCGATCAGCCTCGTCGCGATCGGGCGGTTCCTGCGCCGGCGCCCGGGCGGCGCCTGAGCGGCTCGCGTCGCCTGCCGTAGACACCGGGCCGCGTCAGACGGACCGGGTCGAGCGCCTTACGGAGGGCGCGCGGATCGATCAGCCTTTCCGCGCGCGCCAGATCCCCGATCGTGCGTCCGGTGCGGACCGCTTCTTTCGCCAGCTCCGCGGCGCGCGCGTACCCGATCACGGGCGTCAGGCACGTGGCGAGGGACGGGCTTCTCTCGAAGTACTGGCGGCAGCGCGCGGTCTCCGCGCGGAGGCCGCGCAGGCCGCGCCGCGTGAAGGCCGCCACGGCCGCCTCGAGAATCGACATCGACTCGAGCAGGCTGTGCGCCATCACCGGCATCATCACGTTGAGCTCGAGCTGTGACGCGGCGGAGGCCCACAAGACGGTCTCGTCGTAGCCGATGACCTGGAAGCAGACCATGTTGAGCATCTCGCACATCACCGGATTGATCTTGCCGGGCATGATGGAGGAGCCGGGCTGCACCGCGGGCAGAGCGATCTCCGCCAGCCCCGCGGTCGGGCCCGACGCCATCAGGCGCAGATCGTTGGCGATCTTCCCGAGGTCCTGCGCGAGACCCCGCAGGGAGGACGAGAACGAGGCGAAATCGGCCGTGCTCATCGCCGTCTCGATCGGATGCTCGGGGGGGCGAAGTCTCAGGCCGGTCCGCCGGGACAACGCGCGGGCGACCCGCCGGGCATACCCGGGATGGGCGTTCAGACCCGTGCCGGCCGCCGTGGCGCCGAGATTCAGGCGCCGCAGCGGCGCGGCGGCCGCCTCGATGCGCCGCGCGGCGCGCTCCACCATGGCCTCATAGGCGCCGAACTCCTGGCCGAGCATGATCGGCACCGCATCCTGCAGATGCGTCCGGGCGGTCTTGACCGTGCGCCGGAACCGGCGCGCAAGAGCGCGCAGCGCGGTCGCGCACTGACGCAGAGAGACCAGGAGGCCGGGCAGCCGCAGGAGGATCGCGAGGCGCAACGCGGCCGGGAAGGTGTCGTTGGTGGACTGCGACATGTTCACGTGGTCGTTCGGGTGGATCGCCGAGTAGTCTCCGCGACGGCCCCCGAGGATCTCGATGGCCCGGTTCGCGATCACCTCGTTGAGGTTCATGTTCTGCGAGGTGCCCGCGCCCGCCTGGTACACGTCGACCACGAACTGATCCAGATGGCGGCCCCCGACGATCTCGGCTGCGGCGCGGCGGATCGCGGCGCCACGCCGCCGATCGAGCAGACCGAGCCCCGTGTTGACCTCGGCCGCCGCATCCTTGATCCGGGCGTAGGCGCGCACGAACGACGACGGAAGGCGCTGTCCGCTGATCGGGAAGTTCAGCATGGCCCGGCGCGTCTGGATGCCGTAGTAGGCGCCCTCGGGAACCGCAAGACTCCCGAGCGCGTCCTTCTCGATGCGATCTCTCGCGGCGCCTGGCCTTCGTCTCATCGGTCGGACCTTCGGCCGCCGATGCTAGCAGAGCGGCGGCCGCCGCGCCAGAGAACCGCGAGGGGCTGTGCTAGAATCTCAAGGAATCCAGAAGATCCGGGACCGGAGAGTCGGGACACGCCGGGGCCGGGAGATCGACAGGAGGCGCCGCATGGAGATGGACGCGATACCCCAGGTCGGCTCGAAGGCCCCCGACTTCACGCTGCTCGGGACCGGGGGCAAGCGGATCGGACTGAAGGATTTCCTCGGCAAGAAAAACCTGGTTCTCTACTTCTACCCGAAGGACTCCACTCCGGGATGCACGATGGAGGCGTGTGGCTTCCGCGACGCCTACAGCCGGTTCGAGGAGAAGAACACGGTCATTCTCGGGGTGAGCCGCGACGGCCTGGAGTCGCACGAAAAGTTCTCGGGCAAGCACCGCCTGCCGTTCCTTCTCTTGAGCGACCCCGACGGAGAGGCCTGCTCGGCGTACGGGGTCTACGGCAAGAAGAGCTTCCTCGGCCGCGAGTTCTTCGGCATCCACAGGACCACCTTCGTCATCGACGCCACCGGCACCATCTGCCGCGTCTATCCCCGGATCAAGGTGCGGGAGCACGCGCAGGAGGTGCTGCAATTCATCACGAGCGATCTGGCTTAGGAGCGCGTCCTGAGTTCTCCGCCGCGCGGGCGGATTCCCGCGGCACCGCGACGGATGCGGCCGTGCCACACATCGTCCTGGAAGGACGCCTCACCATCGACGACGCCGCGCGTCATTTCGAGCCGTTCGTGATCCGGGAGCGGGATCTGGTGATCAAAGCGGAGCGCTTCTACCGCGAGCGGGACGGACGCGCGGGGCTGGTGGAGATGGTCGTGGTCGCGCCCGGACACACCCAGAAGTTCTTCATCCAGCTGTCGCCCAGGGAGGCCGGTCTGACCGTGAGACTCGAGCCGTTGACGGACCCGGAGAAGACGCCGGGCGTGCGCCGCTCGATCGCCCACGTGGCCCATCGGCTGGCATCCGCCACCGGGGCGCGGTATGGAAAAACCAACATCGAGACCGACCTCGTCCGCTGAAGGGGAGGCGCATGCCGATCAAGGCGCGCTGCGGGCGCGCGGACGACATCCCGCCGGGCTCCAGCAAGGTCGTGCAGGTCGACGAGCACGTGGTGGCGATCTTCAACATCGACGGTCGCCTGCACGCCATCGACAACACCTGCCCGCATCAGGGGGGACCGCTGGGGGAAGGGTACCTGGAGGAGACCGCGATGATCTCGTGTCCGTGGCACGGCTGGACGTTCGACGTGAGGACCGGCGAGTCGCCGATGGATCCCGAGATGAGGGTCCGCTGCTACCCCGTGCGCGTGGAGTCGGGCGATATCATTCTCGAGATTCCCTGAACGGCGGCTCGGGCGGTCGCGGTCCGGCCGTCCGGGCATAAGTGGCGCGGTGGATGGCGCGCGCCAGGGCCAGATATTTGATCTCGTAGCTGGTGCGGCCCTCCCCGCCGACCGGAAAGTGGGGGTCGGCGGCCTCCACGAGCCCGCCGTGCGCGGGGATGAGCGCCTGGATCTCCTCGAAGTACTCGCGCACGTCCGTCGACAGATGGAGATAGCCGCCCGCGGCCAGGACGCGTCCCAGGTGCGCCGCCGTGGCAGGATTGAACAGCCGACGCTTGCGATGCCGTTTCTTGGGCCACGGATCGGGGCAGTAGACGTGCACCCGCGCGATCGATCCGTCGGGAAGGAGGTCGGCGAGAACGTGGCGCGCGTCGGCGCGGTACAGGCGGACGTTCGCCAGGCCGCGGCGCTCCGCCCGCTCCCGCGCCACCCGCAGATACTTGAGCGACCACTCGATGCCCAGAAAGTTGACGCTCGGTCGCGTCTCCGCCTGGAAGAGGAGGAAGCGTCCCTTGCCGGTCCCGATCTCCATCTCGACGGGGCGAGCGTTGCCGAACAGCGCGGCGAAGTCGAGGTGCCCGCTGACACCGCCCGGCGGGATCTCCACGACGGGCGGCGCCAGCGCCGGGAGGCGGCGGGCCGGCTGGCTCTCGGGCCCGAACCCGTCGGGTCGCATCAGATGACGCGGCGGTAGTCTTCGAGGCGATAGGTCCACACACGCTCCCCGCAGTAGCGCCTTCCCTCCGGGCAGATCGGCCGGGACCCGGCCATGAGACGGAGATTGCAGGGCGGCAGCAGGTAGCGCCCGATGCGCGGGTTGACCGCGCCGATCTGCAGGGCCTCGTCGAGGGAGGCGCGCCAGATCTCCTCCTGGGCGTTGTAGCACAGGCGCATGGCGTGCTTGTGATGCAGGTCGAGAAGGTTCGCCGATTCGGTGAAGCGGATCGACAGGGCGTTGGGGAGCAGGTAGCTGGCGAACTCGTCCGCGACCCCCAGGGCACGCAGCCGGCCGAACCCGTCCCAGGCCGCCTGCATCGCCTCGCGGTAGCGCGCATGGGAGCGATCGTCCGCGAGCACCAGGGAGGGCGTCACGTAATCCGGCTCCGCGGTCAGATGCGTGTGCAGGATCGGCCGCGAAGCGGGCGTCATGCGGTGCCGCTGGTTCTGTGAATCGGCGGTGTGGCTCAGGCGCTTGCGGAAGGTGTAGTGGCAGTGGACCATGGAGCGCGAGAGCTTGCTCAGCGTCGTGAGATTGAGCGCCTCGCCCAGGTGGCGGTTGCGGCCGGGGTCCATCACCAGATCGATGGCGTCGTCGTCGGACAGACGATTGCCCGTCAGCCCGAGCACCTCGCGCACGGCGCGCGCCAGGGTCTCCTCGTTCCTCGCCGGATAGTCCGCCAGGACCGACACGCGCTCGCCCAGCTCGCGGTCGAACTCCCGCAGGAACTCCTTCCGTCCGGCGTCGTCGCGGCGACCGGCCAGCGTGGCCGCTCCGTATTCCGCCGTGTCCTCCTCGGGAATCGGCTCCTCGACGATCGCGGCATACGCGGGCTCGCGCGCCAGAAGCTCCTGCATCATCCGGCCGACGACGATGCGCTGCTCCAGAGGCGTGTCCGGCTCCGCGCAGATGCGGTGGTAGCGCAGGAGCGTGAGGCCGCTGATCGTGTGATACAGGTACGCGAAGGTCGCGACCGGCAGGACGTAGCGCGCCACCTCCTGCGCCTTCTTCCGCACCTCCTTGTCGTATCGGGCGGCGTAGTGCCGGCGCGCCGGGTAGCGGGCGTAATAGGCGCTGGAGGCGGGCCCTTCGAGCAGGCGGCACAGATCCTCGTAGGCCTGCTGCAGACGCGTGATCGTCTCGTGGTACGCCGCGAGCGCGCCGCCCTCGAGAGGCGGCACGGCGTAGGTTCCCGGTCGGACCGTCACGTAGCGCTGGCTGACCTGCTCCGAGTTGTAGAACGGGTGGCTGTGCAGGAACGACCACAGGAAATGCCGGCTGACGTTGCTCAGCGCGAACTGGAAGTGAGCGTGCTGCAGCGTCGTGTGGTGACCCGCCTGGTAGAGATCGCGCGCCAGCGAGTCGCGCCGGCGCTTCCTCTCCTCGCGCTTCTCGGGCGGCGCGTCGGGGTCGCCGAGAATCTGATCGTCGGAGACGATGCCGCTGCCCGAGTAGCAGGTCCTGGCGGCGGCCACGACGTTGTCGAAAGCGCGCGCGAAGAAGTTGGTGAGACGCACGTCCGGCGGCGGGGAGAGAAAACGCCGGTCGTCCCGGCCGGCTTCGGTGCCGGATGCCGAACGCGCCGCGGGCGGGGTCACGGGCCGATTATACCGGCGCGTCGCCGGGACGATCAACGCGGCGGGAGGCGGTGTATGATGCAACCCCCCTCGAAACGCTCGTGCGCCTTGGCCGGCGGCCGGGAACGCGACCGATGAGGAGACGCCAGAAGGCAGGGAAGTGCGGCGCGGCCGCGCCGCGGCCCGCGCCCGGGTCCTCGGGGGCGGAGGTCGCCGGCGCGTGAGCGGTTATAATCCATCCGGTC
>CAYLND010000194.1:0-6713 GCA_964384905.1 uncultured Acidobacteriota bacterium | reverse complement strand
CTGCTGGAGCGCCTGGCGCGGAAGCCGCACGGCCCGCTGCCGTCGCTCCCGCGGGGGCCCGCCGCGCAGCACAGCGCCCCAGGGCGAGCAACGTCATGAGACTCCCTGTCAGGACGATGGCGAGTGCGACACGTCTCATCGGCAGACTCCCGCGGGAATTCTACTCTCCCGCGAGCGTGCGTATACACTGGGTCAGCCACAGCTATCGGGAGGACGCCCATGATCGCGCGTGTCTGGAAGGGGGTCACACCGGAAGCGAAGCCGGATGGATCCGCACGTCGTCCACGACGAAGTTGCGGCCGCTCCCGGCGGATCCCTCGCGAGCCCGAAGGTCCGGTCCGTCGCCCGCTCCGCCGGGTCGCGGCACAGGGGAATCGGCCATGACGGCGCCCGGGACTGACCCGGCCAGGGTCGGCGCCCTGCACGATCGCGAGATGCAACGGTTCGTCGAGAAGCGCCCGCGTACGGTGCGGCTCCTGGAGCGTGCCCGGGCGCACATGCCGAACGGCGTGCCGATGGCCTGGATGGCCGGCGATCAGGACGTTCCGGTCTACGTCGATCGGGGCGAGGGGGCCGGCTTCACGGACGTGGACGGGCACCGCTACCTCGACGTCAACGTCGCCGACATGTCGATGTTCTGCGGTTACGCCCATCCGGAGATCGTCGAGGCCGTCGCGGAGCGGACGCGGGGCGGGACCCAGTTCCTGCTGCCGACCGGCGAGGCGGTCGAGGTCGCCGAAGAGCTGGCGGCCCGCTATCCCGTCCCGCTCTGGCAGTTCACCCTGTCGGCGACCCAGGCCAACGTCGAGGCGATCCGCGTCGCCCGCGCCGCCACCGGGCGCGAGGTCGCGCTGCTGTTCGACGGCCACTACCACGGCCACTTCGACGAGGGCCTCATCGATCTGCAGGACGGGCAGCTCGTTCCCTCGCAGCGGGGCCTGGCGAAGGCGACGGTCGGAAAAGTCCGGATCGCCCAGTTCAACGACGCCGAAGGTCTGCGGCGCGCCCTGGCGCCGCGGGACGTGGCGATCGTCCTGACCGAGCCGGCTCTCACCAACAACCTGCACCTGCTCCTGCCCCGGCCGGGCTGGCACGAGACCTTGCGCGCCGTCACGCGCGAGACCGGCACGGTCCTCGCCATCGACGAGACGCACACGCACGTCC
Organism: uncultured Acidobacteriota bacterium; assembly: GCA_964384905.1. Taxonomy (GTDB): domain Bacteria; phylum Acidobacteriota; class Polarisedimenticolia; order Gp22-AA2; family Gp22-AA2; genus Gp22-AA3. The sequence goes on along the minus strand of CAYLND010000194.1, from coordinate 5,549 downwards.
TCGGCCCCGGCGGCGCGACCCGCCGGTTCGGTCTCGAGCCCGATATCGTCACCATCGGCAAGTCGATCGCGGGCGGCGTGCCGCTCGGAGCCTACGGTCTCATCGAGCCGCTCGCCGCCGAGATCGACGTCCGACGCCAGGGGGGCGCGGCGACCGGCGGCACGCTGTTCGGGAACCCCCTTTCGATGGCCGCGGCGCGCGCCGCGCTGACGCGCGTGCTCGTCCCGGCCGCCTACGATCACACCGCCGCGCTCGGCGCGCGACTGGCCGATGGGATCGACGCGGCGATCCGCGCGTCCGCTCTGCCGTGGACCGCGCAGCGGTTCGGCCCGCGCTCGGGCCAGTGGTACGGGCCGGAGCCGACGACGGGGCAGCAGGCGCTGAGCCTGAAGGATCGGTCGCTCACGGCGGCCCTGCGCCTCTTCATGGCGAACCGCGGGGTGTGGGAGGCGCTGCCGGGGGCCGGACCGACCATGGCCGTGCCCGCCCGCGCGGCCGATGTCGATCACTATCTCGATGTGTACGCGTCCTTCCTGCGCGCGGTCGCCGGCTGACGCGGACCGGGGCGGCTCGAGCCCGCGTGCTAAGATGTTCGCCATGGAGATCGTTCAACCCGCGATCGAGGAGTACCTGCGCCGCGTCGGACCGGCCAGCGAGGGTGTCTTCCTGGAGATGGAGCGGCTGGCGGATCGCCGGCACTTCCCGATCGTAGGACCCCTGGTCGGCCCGCTGCTCGACCTCCTGGCCCGCTCGATCGGAGCGCGGGAGATCTTCGAGTGCGGCTCCGGGTTCGGCTATTCCGCCTGCTGGTTCGCGCGCGCTCTGCCGGCGGGCGGCCGCGTGATCCTGACGGAAGGCTCGGCGGAGAACTGCGCCAGCGCGCGCGGATTCCTCAGCCGGGAGGGCCTGATGGACAGGGCGGCGATCGAGAAGGGCAATGCCCTGGAGATCCTGCCGCGCTATGCGGGTCCGTTCGACATCATCTTCTGCGACATCGACAAGAAGGACTATCCCCGCGTCTATCCGCTGATGAAGCCGCGGCTGCGCGCCGGGGGGCTGTTCATCTGCGACAACATGCTCTGGTCCGGCCGGGTCGCCGACGAGACCCGCCAGGACGACGACACGCGCGGCGTCCGCGAGCTCACCCGGCTTCTCTACGCGGATCGGGATTTCCACACCACCATCATCCCCCTGCGGGACGGCGTCGGCGTCGCCTACAGGCTCTGACGCGGCGGCGCCGCACGAGGAGGGAACGCTCGTGATCGATCATGCGGTGCTGCGCGTGCAGGATCTGCCGACGAGCCGGCGTTTCTACGTCGCCGCCCTGGCGCCGCTGGGTTACCGGGTGCTCAAGGAGTTCCCCGGGTTCGTGGGTCTGGGGGCCGGGGACAAGACCGACCTGTGGATCGGCCAGGCGGAGCCGCGCACCGCCGCCGTGCATCTTGCGTTCGCGGGCCGTGACCGGAAAACCGTCGACGCGTTCCACCGCGCCGCGGTCCTGTCGGGCGGCCGGGACAACGGCGCCCCCGGTCTCAGAACGCTCTACCATCCGCACTACTACGGGGCGTTCGTGTTCGACCCCGACGGCAACAACATCGAAGTAGTCTGTCACGACCCGAAGGGCTGATCCGCGCCTTTGGCGTCCTCAGCGCGCCGGCCGGGTGGGACGCCGGCGACGCCTGCCCCGTCTGCGCGTTCCGGGCACGGACGTCCCGGCTGCCTTCCGCCGGGATTCCGGCCTCGTGCCTCGTCCCGTCGGGCCATCCCGGCGGGCGCCCAACGACCGTTCCATCCAGGCCCGGGCCGCCTCGAGGTCCGCCAGCCACGGAGCGGCGCCGCTGTCGGAGGGGGCGCGCCAGTCGCTGCGTGGGGACAGGGAACCGCCCGAGCCGACCTTCGGCGCGTTCGGGAGGGCGGAGCGCTTGAACTGGCTGAAGCGGAAGAAGCGATCGAGGAAGAGACCGAGCCAGCGCACGATCTCCGCCAGGCTGTAGGGGGCGTCGGCCGGACCGCCCGGGGCGTCGCGCGCCCACGCGCTGGCCGCCAGGTAGGCGATCTTCGTGGGGCGATAGCCGCGTCGCGTGATGTAGTACAGGCTGAAATCGTGCAGGTCGAACGGACCGATCGACTGCTCGGTGCTCTGGACCGGCGCCCCGTTCAACGCCCCGGGGACCAGCTCGGGGCTGATCGCCGTGGCGAGGACATCACGCAGGACCGCCGCCGAGGCCTCGCCGACTTCGTTCCGGTCGGCGGCCCACTGGACCAGGTGCCGGATCAGGGTCTTCGGCACGGAGGCGTTCACGTCGTAGTGCGCCATCTGGTCGCCGACTCCGTACGTGCACCACCCCAGCGCGAGCTCGCTGAGATCTCCCGTCCCGACCACCAGCGCCTCGTGACGGTTCGCGAGCCGGAAGAGGTGGCTGGTCCGCTCGCCCGCCTGCACGTTCTCGAAGGTCACGTCGTAGACCTTGCTGCCCCTGGCGTACGGGTGGCCGATGTCACGGAGCATCTGCTCGCTCGAGGGTCGGATGTCGATGACGCCGCTGGACACGCCCAGGCTCTGCATCAGCCGGAGCGCGTTCTGCTGGGTGCGCTCGGACGTGGCGAAACCGGGCAGCGCGAAGCCGAGCACGTTCGTCCGCGGCAATCCGAGACGATCCATGGCGCGCGCCGCCACGATGAGCGCCTGCGTCGAATCGAGCCCGCCGCTCGCGCCGATGACGACCTTGTTGATCCCGGTGGCGCGCAGCCTCTGGGCGAGGGCGCCGACCTGGATGTTGTACGCCTCGAAGCAGCGCTCGTCGCGCCGCGAGACCTCGGTGGGCACGAACGGATGGCGTTCCACCCGGCGCCGGAGCAGCACGCGCGTCGACGGTGGCGCGAACGAGAACGGCACGATGCGCGCGCCGCCGATCGCCGAGGCGTGGGCCGTGGCGCAATCCACGAACGAGGTGAAACGCATGCGCTCCTGGAGCAGCCGGTCCAGGTCGAGGTCGGCGCTGATCACCTGGCTGTCGTCTCGGAAGCGCTCCGATTCGGCCAGGAGCTCGCCGTTCTCGTAGATCATCCCGTGGCCGTCCCACGCCAGGTCGGTGGTCGACTCGCCCTGCCCCGCCGCGGCGTAAAGGTACGCTGCGATGCAACGGCCCGACTGGCTGGCGGCGAGCAGGTGGCGATAGGCGGTCTTGCCGACCGTGATGTTCGAGGCCGACAGGTTGGCGAGCACCGTCGCGCCGCCCAGCGCCGCGTAGGTCGAGGGCGGGATCGGCGCCCAGACGTCCTCGCAGATCTCGACGTGCACGGCCAGATCGGCGTTCTCCTCGCAGCGGAACACCAGGTCGGCGCCCACCGGCACGGTCCGGCCGAGGCAGTCGGCCTCGCGCCGGATGGCGTCGCGTGACGAGGCGAACTGGCGCTTCTCGTAGAACTCGCGATAGTTGGGAACGTAGGTCTTCGGGACGATCCCCAGGAGGCGACCGCGCGACAGGATCAGCGCGCAGTTGAGCAGGCGCCCCTCGAGACGGAGCGGCGCGCCGACGATCAGCAGCGGCGCCTGCTCCCGCGTCGCGTCGACCAGGACGGCCGCCGCGTCGAGCACCGACCGCAGCAACGTCTCCTGCTGGTGCAGGTCCTCCAGCGAGTATCCGGACAGCGCCAGCTCGGGGAACAGCACGATCGCCGCGCCCTCACGGGCGGCGGCGCCGTACAGCCGGGCGATCTGCGCCGCGTTGGCGGGCGGGTCGGCGAGCACCACGCGCGGGATCGCCACGGCGGCGCGCGCGAAATTCTGGGCGTAGAGATCGAAGAAGCTGCGCTCGTCGGCGGCCACGGCGTCCCCCCAAGGCTCGGAGAATCGCGCCGAATTGTATCCAGCGGGGCTCGGCGGTGCAAAGCGCCGCGCCGGTCCGGTCCGGCGCCTCAGGGGCGGGCGGCGAACAGCCGGACCAGGCGCTCCTCGATCACCTCGAGAGGGATGGTGCTGGGCACGGGGGTGCCATCCGGCGCCGCGCGGTAGAGGCGCGATTCGAGCGAGTCGTCGCCCGTATAGATCCAGCGGGCGGCTCCCGGAGCCTCCAGGCGGTCGAGCTCGGCGCCGAGATCGCTCAGATCGAAGCGTGACCCGCGCGGCGGGGTGAGCGTCTCGAACCAGGAGAAGATCTGGAACGCCATTTCGTACAGCCATCCGCCGTCCGCGCGCGTGGCCGTCAGCACGCGGTGATGGCGGGCCACGTTGAAGCGCGCCATCTCGTCCAGCGGCTCGCTGGTCTCGATCACGGTCAGGCGGGAGGTCTCGTGCTCGCGCAACCGGGCGACGTCCCGGATCCGCATCATCGACTTCATATACGACGCCAGGCGCCCGGCCCAGAGCTCCTTGTAGGCGGCGGCGCCGGAGAGCAGCCCGGGGAGCATCGCGAGGAGACGATCGGTGACGATCTGATAGCGCTCGTGATCGGACCGTCCGCGGATCTCGGGCGCGATCGGCGAGCGCTGATCGTCGTCGAACGCGGTCACCACCGAGTCGAACTTGAGCGCGTCGGGGGTGGTGAACTCACCGAAGTCGCCGGTGCGCGCCGCCTGTACCAGCTCCTTCTCGTGCCGCAGCGCTTCGTCCGGTCGCAGGACCGCGTAGACCGACAGCAGACCGTCGGTGTCGAAATGGTTGTTGGTGACGACGGAGATGCCGTGCAGCCACTCCTGGCGCCGCGGATCGCGCGCCAGGTTCAGCGCCATCTCGGTCGAGGTGTCGGCCTTCAGATGCGCGGGTGTGCGGTTGCCCGGCCAGTGGCTGAGGTTCAACCCGCCCTCGACGACACCGTCGACGCAGAGGAACGGGACGCTGTTCAGCCGCTCATCGTAGTAGGTGAAGATCATGATGCCGCCCGGCGAAGCCCGACTATACCGCGTCACCTTCGGGACCGCAATCGGCGGGCGATTGACTCACCCGGGGGGCTACGCTAGAGTACCACTCCGAGATGGCCGCGCGCCTCGAGCCCTCCGTTTTCCCTCAGAGTGCCCGGCGTTCCCCGGTTCCCGCGGCGGTGGCGATCTGCGTCGCGCTCGGCGCGCTCGTCCCCGGCCTCGGTGGATGCCGGCGCGGCGGCACGGACGGCGACGCAATCCGCTCGCTGGTCGACAAGGAAGTGGCGGCGATCAACGCGAGGGATGTGACCGCCTTGTCGGAGATCTGGTCGAAGGAGAAGGACGCGCTCCTGTTCGATGTGCCGCCGCCCGGTCGCTTCCAGGGATGGAACGAGATCGGACCGTTGTGGAAGGGGTTCTTCGACAAGGTCTCCGAGGTCCATCTGTCGGTCGACGCGGTGCGCGCGACCAGCGATGGCACGCTCGGCTACGCGACCTACGATTGGACGATGACCGGACGGCTCGGGTCGTACGCGCTGGACGACCGGGGAGAGGCGACGGCGATCTACCGCAAGGAGGGCGGCCAGTGGAGGCTGGTCCATGCCCATTTTTCACCGGCTCCCCCGGCGCTGGCGGGCGGAGCGGCACGCGGGGCGGAGTCTCCGGCCGCCGGCGCCGGCGCGACATCT
>CAYLND010000193.1:0-6750 GCA_964384905.1 uncultured Acidobacteriota bacterium | reverse complement strand
GCAGCGCGGCTACGACGCGATCCCCGCCGCGCTCCCGGTGCTGCCGGGCTCGGAGGAGGGACGCGCCGCCCCCGCGCGGGCGCTCGAGGCGGCGCGACGGGCCGCCCAGGCCGCCGGGCTCTCCGAGGCGATGAATTATTCCATGATCGAGCGCGACGACTGCACCCGGCTCGATCCGTCGGGCCCACGCCCGGTGACCCTGACCAACCCGCTGCAGGAGGGGGCCTCCTGCCTGCGCACCAGCCTGCTCCCCGGTCTCCTGCGCAATCTGGCGCACAACCTGAACCACGGGGTCGAGGCGGTCCATCTGTTCGAGACCGGCACGACGTTCCATCCCGCCGCGCCCCTGCCCGAGGAGAGGCGCCGTCTCGCCTTCGTGATGGCCGGGCGCGGCCTCCCCTCCCACTGGAGCCTGCCCCCCCGGGAGGTGGACGTCTACGACGCCCGCGGGGCGGTCGAGCTCCTGGGGGATCAGATGGGAGTCTCCCCGCTCGGCTTCTCTTCGGATAAAATCCCGTTCCTGGAGGAGGGGCGCGCTCTGCGCGTGACCATTGGGGGGCGTTTTCTCGGTGTGGTGGGCACGATCAGGGCCTCCCTCCTGGAGGCCTACGGCGTCGACCGGCCCGCTCAGGGGGCCGAGCTCGATCTCGATGCGCTGGCGGGCGCGTGGGGGACGGTGAGACGCTATCGCCCCCTGCCGCGCTACCCGGCGGTGCGCCGCGATCTGGCGATCGTCGCCACGCCCGGAACCGCCTTCGAGGCGATCGACCGCGTGATCCGGGGGGCCGGCCGGCTCCCGATCGCCGAGGTGCGGGTGTTCGATCGGTATCGGGGACCGGGCGTCCCCGCGCGCAGCAGCAGCCTGGCTGTGCAGATCGTGTTTCAGCACCCCGAGAGGACCCTGACGGCGCAGGAGGTGCACGACAGCGTCACGGCGATCACGACCGCCCTGAGACGCGAGCTGGGTGCGGCCCTGCGCGGTGCGGAGGCAGGATGAATTCGAATCGAACGGCACGGGCGGAGGCGAGGATGGAGTCGAAGAGAGTCGTGGTGGACCTCCAGCAGCTCGACCTTCTGGAGCAGAAGATCGTCAAGGCGACGGAGATGATCCGTTCGCTGCGTCGCGAGCGCGATGCAGCGCAGTCGAGGGTGCGCGACCTCGAGACCCAGCTGCACGCGTCGGAGAAGGGCCGGCAGGATCTGCGCGAGATCTCGGAGCAGCTCGACGTCCTGCGCGAGGAGCGCCAGGTCATCCGCGGCCGGGTCAATCAGATGCTCGAGATGATGAGCGGTCTGGAGGAAGGCGGCGGCGAGCCGCGGCGGGACCACTGAGCCGGAACGGGGGGGTGCCCATGGAGCGACCGCAGAGCCATCTCGTGCAGGTGGAAATCTACGGGCAGTCCTACAATCTCCGCGGCGAGGGCGAGTCCGGCTACATCCAGGACCTGGCCTCGTACGTCGACGGCAAGATGCGCGAGGTGTCCGAGGCGACCGCGACCGTCGACTCGCTCAAGGTCGCGATCCTGGCGGCCCTGAACATCGCCGACGAATCGCGCCGTGGGCGGGCGCCCGATCCGACCGTGGTCAAGGGCGGGTCGGACCGGGTGGCGCGTCTCATCGACACGCTCGAGCGCTGTTTCGCGGAGGCGTGATCGAGCGGGACCCTGGCGGGTCTTGACGCGTGGCGGAGGCGGGCGTACGATTCGGCTCGCCCTGCGCGGTTGGTGCTTGGAGAGGGCACTTTGAGCCAACACTATTTGAACGGGTTCCCTGGTCCATTCGTCGTGAGCGTCCTCCAACGCGGGGACGCCTGAAGCGAAGGCCGGGTTCCCACTCTGGTCGTCCAGGTTCAAATAGGTCCCCTCCTCACGGCCAAGCGGGGCTTTGCGTGTCCGGCACCCCGCCGTCAGACCCCGCCCGGCTCCTCAGGATGTCCCGAACGCCTGTCGTGGAGAGTCACGCATGACCCAGGTCCTGATGGCCGCGGTGCTCCTGGCCCTGGCGGCCGCCGGCTGGCTGGCGGCGCGGGTGGCGCTGCGCCGGGCGCGGACCGAGAGCGACAGACGTGCCGCGGGGATGCTGGAGGAGGCCGAGCAACGGGCCCAGGCGCGCCTGCAGGAGGCCCGTCTGGAGGCGGAGGAGCGGCGCAGCGCCGCCACCACCCACGTCGAGGACGAGACACGCGCCAAGCGCGAGGAGATCCAGCGTCTCGACGAGCGCCTGAAGGAACAGGAGCGCAACATCGCGCGCAAGCTGCAGCTCCTGGGGCAGAAGCAGCAGGAGCAGGACGAGCGCGAGAGCCGGCTGCGCGACCGGGAGGAGCGGCTGGCGGCCCTGGACAAGGAGTCGCAGGCGCTCGTCGCCGAGCGCCGCGCCCGGCTGGAGCGGATCGCCGGGATCACGGCGCGCGACGCCCGCCGCGAGCTGCTCCGCGAGATCGAGTCCGAGACGCGCCAGGAGGCCGCCAACGTCGTGCGCCGCGTCGAGGAGGAGACGCAGGTCGAGGCCAGCGGGCGCGCCCGGCGCATCGTGGCGGAGGCGATCCAGCGGCTGCCGACCGCCGATCTGGTGGACGGGGTCGTCACCGTGGTCAAGCTCCCGAGCGACGACATGAAGGGACGGATCATCGGGCGGGAGGGACGCAACATCCGATCGCTCGAGATGGCCACCGGCGTGGACGTGATCGTGGACGAGACCCCCCAGTCGATCGTGCTGTCGAGCTTCGACCCGCTGCGGCGCGCGGTGGCGCGCCTCGCCATCGAGCGGTTGATCGAGGACGGCCGGATCCACCCCGCGCGCATCGAGGAGATGGTGACCCGGGCGCGCGCCGAGGTCGAGGAGGGTCTCGATGCCGTCGGCGAGGCGGCGGCGTTCGAGCTGGGGATCACCGGGCTGCCGGCGCGTCTTCTGCGTCTTCTCGGCAAGCTGCGGTACCGCGTGGTGCTCGGGTTCAACCTGCTGGATCATTCCCTCGACGTCGCCCGTCTGGGATGTTAGAAGGACGCGGTGCTCGGAATGGCTCCTGGGGTGGGGAAGGGCGCCGGCCTGCTGACAGGGAGCGGCCAGGACGAGGGGAGCCGCGGGGACGTCCACCCCCTGGTCGTGAGCGCCGATCTCGCCGCGAAGTTCAACGAAGACCCGCGCGTGGTGCAGGCGATCCACGCCCTGCACGGCTCCGGGGCGGAGCCGTCGATCGAGGCGGCCCTCCTGCGCGCGGCCGAGCGGGCGGTCATCGCCCGACCCGGCGAGAAGGACACCAGCCTGCAGGGATTCATGGAGCGCCTGCGGAGCCTGGAGGCGATCGCGTCGTCCTTCAACGGCGTGAGCCGCGCCTACGCGATGCGCTCGGGCAAGGAAGTGCGCGTCCTGGTCGAGGCGGGCGCGATCAACGACAGCGACGTCGTCACTCTGTCGAAGGAGATCACCGTCCGCATCCAGAAGGAGGTGCAGGCGACGGGACCGGTGAAGATCAGCGTCATCCGCGAGACCCGCGCCGTCGACTATGCCACCTGACACCTGCGTGCGGATCGCCCTCATCGGCGACGTCAACGGCCGGGCCGGCCGCCAGATCCTCGCGACCCAGCTCCCGCGGCTGATCCGTCACGGGCGGATCGACTTCGTGGTGGCGAACGTCGAGAACGCCGCGGACGGTTTCGGCATCACGCCGGACCTGAGCGAGGAGATCCTCGCCTGCGGCGTCGATTGCATGACCTCGGGAAACCACATCTGGGACAAGCAGGAGATCGTCGATTACCTGCCGCACCAGCCGCGCCTGCTGCGGCCGCTCAACTATCCGGGCGCGGCGCCCGGCGCGGGGCTGTACCTGGGGGAGACGCCCGGCGGTGTGCCGATCGCGGTGATCAACCTGATGGGGCGGGTGTTCATGCCGCCGTGCGACGATCCGTTTCCCGTCGCCGATCGCGCCCTGCCCCGCCTGCGCGACACGACGCGCATCGTCCTCGTGGACATGCACGCCGAAGCCACCTCGGAGAAGCAGGCGATGGGCTGGCATCTGGACGGTCGCGCCACCGCCGTGGTCGGGACGCACACGCACGTCCAGACCGCCGACGAGATGGTGATGCCGGGCGGCACCGCCTACATCACCGATCTCGGCATGACCGGCCCGTACGAGTCGATCATCGGCATCGACCGGGGGCTCGCCCTCAAGAAGTTCCTGACGGGGATGCCGGTGCGCTTCACGACCGCCCGCCGCGACCCGCGCATGTGCGGCGTCATCGTCGAGGCCGATCCCTCGACCGGACGGGCGCGGGCGATCGAGCGGTTCCAGATGGGGCCGGACGCGGCGCCGCAGGGACGGGACGATGCGCACGCTGTTTGATCCGCCGTCCCCGGACGAGAGCGCGCCGGCGAGCCGGGGGAAGCGCCGGGTTCTCAGCGTGAGCGAGCTCAACGCGCTGGCGCAGACCGTGCTCGAGGAGGCGTTCTCCTCCGTCTGGGTGGAGGGGGAGATCAGCAACCTGCGCCGCTACCCCTCGGGGCACGCCTACTTCACGCTGAAGGACGCCGAGGCGCAGGTCTCCGCCGTCCTGTTCCGCGGAGCCGCCCAGGGCCTGCCGTTCCGGCCCGACGACGGCCTCAAGGTGCTGGCGCGCGGCACCATCAGCCTGTACGCCCCGCGCGGCACTTTCCAGATCATCGTCGACGCGCTGGAGCCCGCGGGGCTCGGGGCGCTGCAGCTCGCGTTCGAGCAGCTGAAGAGCAGGCTCCTGGCGGAGGGGTTGTTCGATCCGGCGCGCAAGCGGCCGCTGCCGTTCCTGCCGCGCCGCATCGGCGTCGTCGCCTCCCTGCAGGGGGCGGCCCTGCGCGACGTCCTCAAGGTCCTGGCGGGCCGTTTCGCCAACCTCGAAGTGGTCGTCGCCCCCTCGCGCGTGCAGGGCGAAGGAGCCTCGACGGAGATCGCCGAGGCGATCCGGGCGCTCAATCGTCTCGGCGGCGTCGACCTGCTGATCCTGGCTCGCGGCGGGGGCTCGCTCGAGGATCTGTGGGCCTTCAACGAGGAGCGCGTGGTCCGGGCGATCGCCGCGTCCGCCGTGCCGGTCGTGTCCGCGGTCGGGCACGAGGTGGACGTGACTCTTGCCGACCTGGCCGCCGATCGGCGCGCCCCCACGCCCTCGGCCGCCGCGGAGATGGTGGTCCGTTCCAAGGAGGAGCTGGTGGAGCGTATCGCGGCGCTGCGCGCGCGTCTGGCCTCCTCGCAGCGTCTGAACGTTTCGCGCGCGCGCCGCGATCTCGAGGAGAGCGGCGCGGCGCGCGCCGGCGAGGCGCTGCGCCGGCTGGTACGCGATCGCGACCTGCGCGCCGACGATCTGACCGGACGCCTGCACGCCGGTCTGGAGCGCCGTCTGACCGCCGCGCGGCATGAGCTGGCGATCCTGCGCGAGCGCATGACACCGGGGCGGCTGGCGGAGCGCCTGCGCGGGCGGCGAGCGACGTTCGAGGGATTCGGCCGGCTCCTCCTGGCGTCCGCCGGGAGCCGGCTGCAGCGGGCCCGCGCGGCGCAGGCCGCCTTCGCCGAGCGCCTCCAGGCCCTCTCCCCCCTCGCCGTCCTGGGACGGGGTTACGCCATCTGCCGCGCCGTGGACGGCGGCGCGATCCTCAAGGACAGCGCCGCGGTGCGCGCCGGCGACGCCGTCCGCGTCACGCTCCATCGCGGCAGTCTGGGGTGCGCGGTCACGGAGGTCCGAACCGATGGCAAGCCCGAGGAAGGGGTCTAGGCCGCGGGACTTCGAGGAGGCCCTGACGCGGCTGGAGACGATCGTCAAGAGCCTCGAGGGCGGCGATCTGTCCCTGGAGGAGTCGCTGCGTCTCTTCGAGGAGGGCGTCTCCCTCACCCGGCTGTGCGCGGGAAAGCTGGAGGAGGCGCAGCGGCGGATCGACGTCCTGACCCGCGGCGAGCAGGGCGACCTGAAGCTCGTCCCGTTCCGCGACGAGGCCGACGACGAGGGGGGCGGGCCCGGGTCTTCATGAGCCTGTCCCCCCGGTTGCAGCGCGATCGGCGTCTGGTCGAGGCCGCGCTCAGGCGGTTCCTGCCGCCGGCGGGCCGCGTCCCGATCACGGTGCGGCGCGCCATGGCCTACTCGTTGTTCCCCGGGGGCAAGCGGCTGCGGCCGATCCTGTCGCTGGCCGCCTGCCGCGCGCTCGGCGGCCGGGTGGCCGACGTCCTGCCGGCGGCCGCCGCCGTGGAGATGATTCACACCTACTCGCTCATCCACGACGATCTGCCGGCGCTGGACAACGACGATCTGCGTCGAGGCCGCGCCACCAGCCACCGCGTGTTCGGCGAGGCGATGGCGATCCTGGCGGGTGACGCGCTCTTGACGCACGCCTTCGAGATCGCCGCCGCGTATCCGGTGGCCGTCGGGCTGGCGGACCGCAAGCTCCGGGCCATCGGTCTTCTGGCGCGCGCCTCGGGTGTCACCGGTATGATCGGCGGCCAGGTCATGGATCTGGAGGCGGAGGGACGGCGCACGTCGTACCACACGCTCGTGCGCATCCACCGGGAGAAGACCGGCGCCCTGATCAGCGCCGCGGTGCAGATCGGAGGGATCATGGCCGGGGGCGGGCCGGCGGAGGTCGGCGCGCTGCGCGCCTACGGCGACAGCGTCGGGCTGGCGTTCCAGATCATCGACGACATCCTCGACCTCGAGGGCAGCACGCTCCGTCTCGGCAAGACCATCGGCAAGGACGCCCGCGCCCGGAAGGCGACCTTCCCCGCCCGTCTCGGTCTCG
>CAYLND010000192.1:0-6758 GCA_964384905.1 uncultured Acidobacteriota bacterium | reverse complement strand
GCCGCGCCGGTGGCGCGGACGCCGGTCCGGTTCACCGACGTCACCAAGTCCGCCGGGATCACCTTCACACAGAACAGCGGCGCGTTCGGCAAGAAGTACCTGCCGGAGACCATGGGCTCGGGGGTCGTCTTTCTCGACTACGACGGTGACGGCCGGCCGGATCTGTTCTTCGTCAACGGCGCCGACTGGCCCGAGAAGCACCGCCACAGGGCGACGCAGGCCCTGTATCGCAACCGCGGCGACGGCACCTTCGAGGACGTGACCGCGCGCTCCGGTCTGGCCGTCGAGATGTACGCCATCGGCGCGGCGGCGGCCGATTACGACAACGACGGGCACGTCGACCTGTTCGTCAACGGCCTCGGCCCGGATCGGCTGTATCACAATCGCGGCGACGGCACCTTCGAGGACGTGACGCAGAAGGCGGGCGTGTCCGATCCGGCCTTCGGCTCGAGCGCCACCTGGATCGATTACGACCGCGACGGTCGTCTCGATCTGTTCGTCTGCAACTACGTGCAATGGTCGCCGAAGGACGACATCTTCTGCACCCTCGACGGCGTCAGCAAGTCGTACTGCACGCCCGAGTCGTATCACGGCGCGACGGACCGGCTGTTCCGCAACAAGGGCGACGGCACGTTCGAGGACGTGACGCGCGCGGCCGGCATGTACGAGCCGACCGGGAAATCGCTCGGCGTCGTGGCTCTGGACTACGACGGGGACGGCTGGACCGATCTCGCGGTCGCCAACGACACCCAGCCGAATTTCCTGTACCACAACCGGCGCGACGGCACGTTCGAGGAGGTCGGCAAGAGCGCCGGCGTCGCCTTCAGCGAGGAGGGCAAGGCGCGCGGCGCCATGGGGATCGACGCGGCCGACTACGACGGGTCGGGCCGCGAGAGCCTGGTGATCGGCAACTTCTCCAACGAGATGCTCGCCCTGTACCACAACGAGGGACGCGGTCTGTTCATCGACGACGCCGCCACCGCCGGGATCGGCCAGCCGAGTCTGCTCACGCTGGCCTTCGGCTGCTTCTTCTTCGATTTCGATCTCGACGGCCTGCCGGACATCTTCGTCGCGAACGGCCACGTGGAGAACGACATCAACCGGGTGCAGCCTTCGGTCACCTATGCCGAGCCGTCGCACCTGTTCCGCGGCATCGGCGGCGGCCGGTTCGAGCTGGTCGGCGAGGAGGCGGGGCCGGATCTGCTGCGACCGATCGTCGGGCGCGGTGCGGCCTACGCCGACATCGACGGGGACGGCGACCTCGACGTGGTCGTCAACACGAACAACGGCCCGGCGATCCTCCTGCGCAACGACGGCGGCAGTGCCAACCGCTGGCTCCGCCTCCGCCTCGTCGGGAGCGGCTCGAACCGCGACGCGGTGGGGGCGGTCGTGCGGCTGCGCGCGGGCGACGTCGTGGGCGCGCGCACGGTGCGCTCCGCCGCTTCGTACGCCTCGCAGAGCGAGATGGTCCTCACCTTCGGTCTCGGCCCGGCGGGCGACGGCCGCGTCGCCACCGCCGACGTCCAGATCACCTGGCCGGACGGGTCCACGCAGTCGCTGGCCGGTCTCGAACCCGGGCGCACCCACACGATCGAGGAGCCCCGCCGGAATCCTTGAGGCGGGCTGCGCGCCGCGGGAGAGACGCGGGCTCAGGGACGGCGCAGGCGGTCGGACCAGGAGCGCATCGAACGGAGGAGCCTCCGGCCCTCCGGAGCCAGGAGCCCGGAGCGGGCCGCGCGCTCGAGGTCCCTCAGCGCGGAGGCGATCATGCGCCTCTCCCGTCCCAGCTCGCGTCGCAGGGTCGCCCGTCCCGCGTCGCCGACCTCGCGGGCCACGAGACGCGGGCGCCGGCGCGCGACCCGCAGCACGCGGCGCAACAGCTCCGCCCGGAACAGAAAGGTGAACGTCCCGTGCAGGAGCCCGTGCAGCGGCCGGCGGGCGCCGCGCCAGGGGGAGTCGAACGCCTGGACCTCCTCGGTATCGGGACCGCCGACCAGGAGCCTCGCGATCTCCTGCAGGTCGTGAAGCCGGTGGTGGGCGGTCTCGTGGAGCAGGTCATCGGCGAGGTCGATGATCGACTTGCCCGCCACGTTGATGAACGAGATCCCGGGTCGCGAGGCCAGCGACCAGCTCACCGTCCCCGGCTCGCGAACCGGCACCACCATGTAAGTACGCCGCTGGATCTCCCGGTGCGCCTCCGGCCAGGCGACCATCAGGACACGGAGGGCCCGGGCCAGCCGCGGCCCGTACGCCGGCGCGTCCCGCGCGACCCGCAGGCGGCGCCGACTCGAGACGACGACGGGAGTCAGCACGATCGAAGTCCCGGGGATCAGCGGCCTCCGTACCAGCCGCGGCGCCGCCCGGGAGGAGCGGCCGCGGCCCGGGGAGCGCCGCGGACCCGGCGGCGTCGAGCGGGAAGCCCCGCTCCCGAGGTCGGGGGACAGGAGATGCGAGCCCGCCGCGGGAAGGATCGCGCTCCCCGCGCCGGGCTCGCGCAAGAGCAGCGTGCGGCCGCGCAGCGTCGCCCGCAGGCGCGCCGGCACCTCCCGATCCCTTCCGGCAGGACCGCGCGGATCAGGGCGCGGCACGCCGCGGCCGGCGATGATCCCGAGGGCGCCTGCCGGTCCGGCGTACGCCCCCAGATCGATACGGCCGCGGGGACGCCCCTGCTCCGGCTCCTCGCGGAACCGGAGCCGGACATCGATCGCGCTCTGCATGGGATGCGCGAGGCGCAGACCGAGAAGAAACGCGGACAGGTCCGCCACGGCGTCCGCCAGACGGCCGCGCGCGAAGGTCAGGCACCGTTCCGGAAGACCGGCGTCGATCCGCCCGCGAGGCGCGAGCGTCGCCAGATGCTCGGTGCGGGCGAGGCAATCGAACAGACGCGCCAGAAGACGCCGCCGCGACGGCTCGCGCCCGCGCATCCGGATGACCTCGGCGGCCAGCCGCCGGACCGCGAGCCAGGTCTCCGCTTCCGACAGAAAGCCGCGAACGTCGGGCCCCCGCAGCGCGCGGTCGCGGCACCCGGAGGGCAGCGAATCGAGGGTCGCGGACAGGGCGCCCAGAAGCGCCGCGGCAGGCGGCGTGGGGCCGCTCCGGGAGGAGCGGGCGAGCGCCCGCCGGACCCGTCCGAGACGCTTCGCCACGCGCCGCGCCAGGCGGGACGAAAGGGCGCCCGGGCGACCGAGAGGCTCGTCGAGATTCCGGGATGTTCTGCCGATGGCCGGACTCCCACAGGAGCGGACATTCTCGTCCAGGTTGAAAATCGCCTACAATACCGCCCCATGCTCCGCCCGTCCTTGCGTGCCGTCCGTTTCCCGGCGATCCTCGTCCTGAGCGCGGTCTGGCCCGTCTCTATGGCGCTGGCCCAGGGGTTCGGCGGGACCGTGGCCGACCATCTGGTGCGCGGCGACAGCCTTCTGGCGCAGGGAAAGGGGGCGGAGGCGGCCATCCAGTTCCAGGAGGCGCGCACGCTCTGCCCCACGCCGGCGGAGATCGTGTCAGCGCTCCAGGGGGAGGCCATGGCGAAGACGCTGACGGGCGAGCCTCTGCAGGGGGTCGGTCTTCTGGAGGAGGCGGTCACTCGCTTCCCGGACGACCCGCGGGCCTCGAATCTTCTGTACCAGGCGGGCATGGCGGCGCAGAAGGGCCGCGATTTCGAGCGCGCGGTCACGCTGTACCGCAAGGCGCTCGACAAGAAGCCGACGCCCGACATCCTGCCGACGGTGAAGTTCCAGCTGGCGCACGCGCTGCGCCTGCTCGCCCGCCAGGGCGAGGCGGTCGAGGTCCTGAAGGATTTCGAGAAGGATTTCCCTGAGAACCCGCTGCTCCCGAACGCTCTCTACACCCTGGCCATCGCCACGCACGACCTCGGCACCTCGAACAACGACGGCGCCAAGCTGGAGCAAGCCGAGACGGCGTACAAAAAGCTGATCGAGCGGTTTCCGGGCCGGCCGGCGGCCACCGAAGCCCATTTCGAATTGGGTCTGGTCCTGACGGAGCTCGGACGCCGGTCGGAGGCGGCGGATTATTTCAGGAAGTACGTGACCATGAGCCCGGGCTCACCGCTCGCGGCGGTGGCGCTGGAGAAGGCCGCCGACCTGCTGCTCATCCGCTCGCCGAAAGAGAGCGCACAGCTCTACGCCCTCGCTCTGGTGAAGGACAAGGCGAACAAGCAGCCCCTGGAGGAAGGCTACGCATTGTCGCGGTGGCTGCCCCAGAAACAGAGGCTCGCCGACGCGCTCTCCAGAGTCTGGGTGGTCGCGCTCGCCGCGTTCGTGGCGCTCGCTCTGATGCTCGCGCTGGGGCTGTTGGTGCTGAGACTGGTCCGGCGGTTTCGCAAGGCGCCCGATCCCGTGAGGGCCTAGGGGCCGGCCCGGTCGAGGGAAGGACGCTCAGTCCGCGTCGAAGGGCCGGGGGGGAGGCTCGTCGGACTCGGCGGCCTTCTTGCGCGCCTCCTGGAATTTCTTTTCCAGGATCTCGTCGCGATGCCGCGCCTCGTCCATGGCGCGGGCCAGCTTCTCCTGGGCCTCCTTGCGCTGGGCCTTGACGAGACTCATGGCGTCGTCGAGCGATTGATGCTCGCGCTTCTGGCGGCGCTCCTCGAGGAGAATGGCGCCCGTGCCCGGGTCGATCGTCAGGAGAGTGTCGCAGCACGGACAGACGACTTTGAGGCTTCTTGGCATCGACGTGGCGTCCCGAATCCGGACGGCATTATAACGTGAAGGAACCCCGATGAGCGACGCACCGAAGAGCGCGTACGAGCTGGCCCTCGAGAAGCTGAAGCAGCGCGACCGCGAGCGGGGAGAGGCGGCCCCGGCCCTCCTGACGGACGATCAGAAGAAGCGGATCGCCGAGATCCGCAGGGTGTGCGATGCCCGGCTCGCCGAGCGCGAGATCCTGCACGCCTCGGATCGCGCCAGGGCCCTGGCGGACCCGGAGGGTCAGGAAAAGCTGGCGAAGCTCGAGGAGGAGTATTCCAGGGACCGTCGGCGCTTCGAGCAGGAGAGGGATCGTCAGATCGAGGGTGTGAGGGCCGGCAAGGCCGCCAGAGGCCGGAGCGGCCGCATGCGGTAGGACCGCCGGAGCGCGTCGCGGCTCAATTCACCGCGGCGAAGGTGCCGGCGAGCTCCACCTCGGGGGTCGCGCCCGG
Source organism: uncultured Acidobacteriota bacterium (assembly GCA_964384905.1). Classification (GTDB taxonomy): domain Bacteria; phylum Acidobacteriota; class Polarisedimenticolia; order Gp22-AA2; family Gp22-AA2; genus Gp22-AA3. Next base: position 1,606 of record CAYLND010000192.1, on the reverse strand, counting down.
CTGCGAGCCCATCCGGGTGATCTCCTTCCCGTCGACCTTGACGATGACCGTCGGGATGCTGTTGATGTTGCGGCCCTGCCATGGTCCGGGCTCGACGCCGAACCCCTTCGGGACCCCGTAGAGATTCAGCTTGAGGTTCGGGTTCTTGACCTCGGACATGACGCGCAGGAATTTCGGCATGTATTCCTTGCAGTGCGGGCACCAGGTGGCGAAGAAGACGTCCAGCTGGACCTTCCTGCCGTACTTGTTGATCTTCTCGATGGACGCGGCGTCGGGAGCGTAGGCCTTCATCGCCTCGCGATACTCCGCCCGATCGGCGACCAGGGTGTTGAATTCGACCTCGCCGATGACCGGTGGACGATCCAGACAGCGCAGGATGCGCACCTTCCTGTCCTCGGCCTGGAACGCGACGATCGGCCCGTCCACCGACAGGGCGTACGCGGTCGCGCTCGGGGGCACCTCCTCCGAGATCTGCAGCGCGCCGTTCACCGCCTTCACCTGATCGCGCGGCACGGCGACCACCCGTTTGTCGTGCAGGTCCATGAGCAGGCCGTTCTTGCAAGCGGGGACGTCGATGAAGTACTTCCCCGGGGCGTCCGACTGGTACAGCGTGGCGTTCTTGGGATAGCTCCCGTCGACTTCCACGCTGTAATCGTAGTTGGGCTTGCACAGGATGGCCCCGGCACCGGCGGGCGCCGCGGCGCACAGTCCGGCCAGCGCCAGGGAAAAAGCTCTCCGCACTCCTTGTGGGACGGAATTCATGACGCCTCCGATGATAGCAGGTCTTTGGCCGCCGGGGGAGCGCCGTCGTAAACGGCGGTGACACGACCCGACTCGAGGACGAAGAAGCGCGGCAGCCTGCGGTACAGCCTCTTGATGACGTCGCGATCGATCCGGTGGATCTCGAAGGCCGGGATCGCCGTCCACAGGAAGGCGTCGATCTCCTGCTCCGTGGAGGGGGTCAGGCCGACGACGGCGGGCGAGCCGGGGCGTGCGGCGATCGCGTTGAGGGCCGCGGCGCTCTGCGCGGCGCCCGGATCGGTGACGTCGATCAGGGCGACGAGGTGGCGCCCTTCCGAAAGACCCGGCACGCGGTCCTTGAGCTGGAGGTCCTTGAGCGTCCTGCCCGCCGCGAGTCGCGTCACGTACGGGTCGATCGGCAGGTCGGGCGACGCGGCGACAAAGACGGCCGACAGGATCGCGGTCGCCGCCAGCGTCAGCGCGGCGCGCCGGGCGCGCAGCCCGGCCCACCCCGCGAGCCCCCAGAGGGCGAGAGCCGCGAGCCCGGCGTACAGCACGTCCTCGCCGATCGCCTCCGCGGGCGTCCGGTGCACGTAGGCTCCGAAGCAGCCGCAGTCCTCCGTCCTCCCCGCCGATATCCCGTACGCCACGATGCCGATGAAGAAGAGCAGGAGGGCGAGCGACAGAAGACCGGCCAGGAGCGGCCGCGCCCCTGCCAGAAGGGCGACGGCCAGGGTGATCTCAAGGACGATGAGCGCCGGCGCGGCGACCGAGGACAGTCGGGCCGAGAGGAGCCCGTAGCCGGCGACCTCGTGCACGAACTCGGCCGGGTCGAGAGCCTTCAGGACGCCGGCCGCCAGGAAGA
>CAYLND010000191.1:0-6786 GCA_964384905.1 uncultured Acidobacteriota bacterium | reverse complement strand
CCGGCGGGCGCTGCGCGGCCTGCCGGGCGAGCCGTTCCGATACCGTGACGCCGGGATGCTGGCGACCATCGGGCGCGCCGCGGCGGTGGCGCAATTCGGGCGGATCCGGCTGTCGGGTTTCCCCGCCTGGCTGTTCTGGCTGGGCGTTCACATCTACTTTCTGATCGGCTTCCGCAACCGTCTGCTGGTCGTGTTGCAGTGGGCCTGGCTCTACCTGCGTCAGGAGAACGGGGCCCGCCTGATCACCGGAGAGACCGGACCGCCGCACGGCGGCGATGCGCCCGGACGCCCTAGACGGTGACCTCAGGTGCCAGCAGCGGAACCGCTTGCGTCCGGAGTGACCAGCGGATGGACGATCGCTGTCCAGGTTCCGGTCAGGTCCCGGGAAACCCTGCGGGACAGGCGGTTTAGAGGGCGGGCGACCGGGTCCCGAGGGCGCCCCTCGTCCCAAAGCCCGACACGAAGACGCTTCCGGCGTCTCCTCTGACGTTCCCGTGACCGCGTGTGAACCCCTTGTGCCCCGGGCGCTTGGAACCATTTCTCGCAAGTTCCGCCTCTGGCAGCGCTCTTGCTTCTCGAGTGTGACGCATGACACCCCGGCGCCGCACACTCAGCAAACCGACCGCCGCAAGCGCCATCGCATTGATCCTGGCGCTCCTGTTCAGTCAGCCGGCGCAGGCCCAGCTCGCGCTGCTCGATCCGCTGACCACGACGACCCAGCAGCTGCTCTCGCCCGTCGATCCGCTCCTGGGCTCGGTGACCGGTCTTCTGGCGAAGCTGTCCGGTGATCTGACGACGCTCGTGAGCGGCCCCCCCGACCAGCAGGTCGGCGTCATCGTCCAGACCTACAGCGCGCCCACTTCGGGCGAGCTCAACCTGCTGCCGCTCCTCGGCGGGCTGCTCAAGACGACCTACACCGCCATCCCCGGCTATGCCGCGACCGTGCCGGCGGGTTCGCTGCTCCAGATCGCAAGCGATGCGAACGTCGAGCGCGTCTCGCTGGACTCGCCGGTGAAGGCCCACATGGACGTGGCCTATCGGGCGGTTCGCGCCGACCGCGCGGCGTCGATGGCGGGGGCGTGGGGCACCGGTCTGACCGGCCGTGGGGTGGGCATCGCCCTGATCGACACCGGCGTGCAGCTCCATCCGGACTTCAAGCGGCCGGTGGGCGCCAAGCAGGTCGTCGAGGTCGAGATCGTCGGGCACGAGACCGGTCTGGCGGATTATTACGGTCACGGAACGCACGTGGCCGGGATCCTGTACGGCAACGGCTCCGCCTCGAGCGACAGCCTGTCGTTCCGCACCTTCCGCGGTCTCGCGCCGGACGCGCAGCTCCTGTCGATCCGCGCCCTGTCCCCGGACGGCACCGGCTACACGTCGGACATCATCAGCGGCATCGACTGGACGGTGAAGAACGCCCGCTACTACAACATCCGCGTCCTGAACCTGTCGCTCGGTCACCCGGTGTACGAGTCCTACCGCACCGATCCGCTCTGCCGGGCGGTGGCCGCCGCGGTGCGCAAGGGGATCGTGGTGGTGGTCGCCGCCGGGAACGACGGTGGCGTCGGCACCGGGTACGGGACGATCACCAGCCCGGGCAACTCGCCCGACGCCGTCACGGTGGGCGCGATGGACGATCGGAACACCGTACCCCTGACCGATGACGTCCTGGCCTGGTACTCGAGCCGCGGCCCGTCCCTGATCGATTTCGTCGTCAAGCCCGATCTGGTCGCGCCGGGGACCTGGATCGTCTCGGCGCGCGCCGTCGCGTCGTGGCTCGACACGCAGCATCACGAGCTGACGCTGCAGATCGGCGACTACAAGAACGACCCCGCCCACGCCACCCAGGACGGAGAGTACTACTCGCTGTCGGGGACGTCGATGGCGGCGCCGATGGTGGCGGGCGCCGCCGCCCTGATGCTGCAGAAGGACCCGACTCTCAATCCCGCCACGGTCAAGGCGCGGCTGATGAAATCGGCCGTGAAGGACACGCGTCTGGTGTTCGAGACCGGCGCCGGGACCCTCGACGCCTACGGCTCGGTGAACGCCACGGGGTACGCCTCGAGCGCGTCCTCCCCGCTCGCCATGGCGGCCGGTGACGGCTTCATCTATCTCCAGGACACTGCCCAGCTCTGGGGCTCGAGCTGGACGCAGGGCGCCATCTGGGGAGGCGGCAAGGGCAGCGCGGCCGGCATCTCCCTCACCCCGGTGCCGCCGGCGATCACCTACGGCAGCGGCGCGATCTGGGGCGGCACGGGCGGCGCGAAGTCGACCATCGACAATCCCGCGGTCGCGGGCTCGGGAGCGATCTGGGGCGGCGGGCGATCATCGCTCGATTCGACCAGCGGAACGGTCGACCCCGACGGCGCGATCTGGGGCGGCGACCCGGGCAACCGGAAGTAGTCCGCGGTCAATCCCGATACAGCCAGCCCGCGATCAGGGCGGCGAACACCGAGCCGAGACCCAGGTCCAGCGCCCAGCAGAACGGAAAAATCCTCCCGAACATCGCCCACGCAGCCATCGACAGGTTGACGGGGACCCCGATCGCGAATCCGGCCAGGATGCCGAGCTTCAAGGCGGTCATCGGCCCGGGCCCCCACGCGGCCCTCACCGCGGCATACATCGACGCGATGATCCAGGACAGGACGAACAGCGTGACGATCCACAACGGCACGAACGGGAGACGCGGCTGCTCCTGGAACAGCCCCGCGGTGATCGCCCTCTCATAGCGCTCGCCCAGCAGGACCTTGTTGACCACGATGCTCCAGACGTTCCACACCAAGCCGCCGACCAGGGCGCCGATCAGGACTCGCTTCGCGTTGACGGCCATGCGTTCCCTCCATCGAAGACCGCTTGGGGCCCGATCGAAGAGCGTTCCGAGCGTCTGAGTTCTCGAGATCGCGAGCAGGACACCGACTGCCGCGGATTCTAGCGGCCGCTTCGCCGCCGTGTCAATCGAAGGGGCCGCTTGACTTGCCGGGCGGGCGGAGATAAAACGGCGGCGCTCCGAAGCCAGGAACCGTCATCTGCGGGAGGTCCTCGATGAAATCGTCCGTCCTTTTCCTTCCGGGGTGCGTCCTCTCGGCGACGACGGCCTTCGCCGCCGGGCGCGCCGACCTGCAGAAGCATCCGTTCTCGGTGCGCGACATGGTCGCGATGGAGCGCCTCGCCTCGCCGCAGCCGTCGCCGGACGGCAGCCGGGTCGTGTTCACGCGGAGGGTGTACGACGCGGCGGCGAACAAGAACACCACGAGCCTCTGGATCGTGTCGATCGACGGCGGCGAGCCGCGGCGCCTCACGAGCGCGCCGGCGTCGGACACCTCGCCGCGCTGGTCGCCGGACGGCGCGTCGATCGCGTTCGTCTCCGATCGCAGCGGGTCGTCGCAGATCTGGGCCATCGATCCCTCCGGGGGGGAGGCGCGGCGGCTCACCGACCTGCCGGTGGACGTGGACAACGTGCAGTGGTCGCCGGACGGGAAGCGGCTGGCGTTCTCCGCGGAGGTCTATCCGGACTGTCCGGATCTGGCCTGCACGGCGAAGCGCGACAAGGAGAAGGCCGACGACCCGGTGAAGGCACGCCTGTACTCCCGGCTGATGATCCGCCACTGGGACTCCTGGAACGAGGGGCGGCGGAGCCATCTCTTCGTCTGGCCGCTCAAGGGTGGCGACCCGATCGACATCCTGAAGGGGGCGGACGCCGACGCGCCGACGAAGCCGTTCGGCGGAGCCGAGGAGTTCGCCTGGTCCCCCGACGGCCGGTCGATCGCGTTCACGTCCAAGATGACCGGGGACGAGGCCTGGTCGACCGACGACAACGTCTATCTCGCCGCGGCCGATGGAGGCGGGTACCGCTGCCTCACCTGCGCCAACAAGGCCGTCGACACGCAGCCGGCGTTCTCGCCGGACGGCAAGCGGATCGCCTACCTGGCGATGACCCGCCCGGGGTACGAGGCGGATCGCCAGCGGGTGATGCTGTACGACCTCGCCACGGGGACGAGCCGCGCTCTGACCGAGGCCTGGGACCGCTCGGCCGAATCGGTCGCCTGGTCGCCCGACGGCAGGCGGCTGTTGGTCACGGCGGAGGAGGGGGCCCGCCGGAAGATCTTCGCGGTCGATCCGGCCGGCGGCGGCGCGACCGTCGTGGTCGGCGATCATTACAACTCCGATCTGGCGGTGACGTCGCGCGGCCGGCTGGTGTTCGGCCAGGATTCGCTCACCTCTCCGACCGAGATCGTCACCTGTCGCCTCGACGGCTCGGACGCGCGCGCGCTGACGCGCGTGAATGCCGCGCGTCTCGAGACGATCTCGATCAGCCGACCGGAGGAGTTCTGGTTCAAGGGCGCGCTGAACGAGAAGGTGCACGGCTGGATCCTGCGGCCGGTCGATTTCCAGGAAGGACGCCGGTACCCTCTGGCGTTCCTGGTGCACGGCGGACCGCAGGGATCGTGGGAGGATCACTTCCACTACCGCTGGAATCCGCAGGCTTACGCCGGCGCCGGTTACGTCACGGTCGCGATCAATTTCCATGGAAGCACCGGGTTCGGGCAGGCCTTCACCGACGCGATCCGCAGGAACTGGGGCGCCGCGCCGTACGAGGATCTCATGCAGGGCCTGGACTACGTCCTGGCGACCTACGGGTTCGTCGACCGGGACCGCATGGGAGCGCTCGGGGCGTCCTACGGCGGCTACATGATCAACTGGATCGCCGGCCACACCGATCGGTTCAAGTGCCTGGTCAGCCACGACGGGGAGTTCGACACGCGCACCTCCTACTACACGACCGAGGAGCTGTGGTTCCCGGAGTGGGAGCAGGGCGGTCTGCCGTGGGAGGCGGGCACCACGCACGACACATGGTCGCCCGCGCTGTATGTCGACCGCTGGAAGACGCCGATGCTGGTGATCCACAGCGCGAAAGACTTCCGGCTCCCTGAGACCGAGGGGTTCTCCGTCTTCACGGCTCTGCAGCGCCGCGGCGTCCCGTCGAAGCTGCTCTACTTCCCCGACGAGAACCACTGGGTTCTGAAGGCGAAGAACAGCATCCTGTGGCACGACACGGTCATCGCCTGGCTGGACCAGTGGCTGAAGAAGCCCTGAGTTCCGGACCCGTTCAGGCACCCTCCTTCGCGACGTCCTCGACCCACGACAGCGCCGCCATCATCGCCGGGAAGCCGATCGTGGTCAGCGCCAGCAGGACGACGTGCCGGCACTCGTCCAGGCTGGCGCCGGCCTCGAGCGATCGGCGCGTGTGCGAGTGGACCGCGCCCTCGTGGCGCGTGCCGACCGCGATCGCCAGCTTGACGAGCGCCGCGCTCTTGCCATCGAGCGGTCCGGCTTTCCGGCAGGCCTCGCCGAGACCCTCGTAGGCCCGGAACACCTCCGGGTACCTCTTCTTCTGATCCTTGTACCAGCCGGGCACCTTGGGCATCCGTCACCTCATGAGCGCGGCCGATGATGGCCCGCGTGTCGTCGCTCTCCGGTCGTGATCGGCCTGTCCGCCGCGTCGCGGGGAACCGTGACGCGCACCTCCACGGTGCGGCCGTTGCCGGCGCCGTCGCTCACGCGGTAGGTCAGCGTGTACACGCGACCGGGACCGGCGTTCGAGCGCTCGGCGCGCAGGAGCAGATCGCGATCGTCCCCCGGGCCGGCGCCTTCGATGTCCCCCTTCGTGTGACCGTCGCCGCTCCCGGGAGCGTCGTCGGCCTCGCTGCTGGCGGCGCCCACGAGGCTCACCGTAAGAGCCGTCGAGCAGGCGTCGGACGCCGCGAGATCGACGTGCACGGGGACCAGACGGTGATCCGGCGGCCAGAGGACGCCGGGGCGGGCGGTGGCGGTCGCGGAGGGCGGCGTGGTGTCGGCCACGATCACGGCGAAGGGCGCGCTGTCGACGAGACCGGCGGCGTTGCGCACTCGATGCACGAGCGCGTGGCGCCCCAGGGGCAGCGTCACCGTGGCCCGCTCCACCGACGCCAGCGTCACCGGGGCGCCGGGCCCGTCCGTCAGGATCCATCGATGCTCGAGAGCGCCGCCGCCGGGGTCGGTCGATCCGGCACCGTCGAGCGTCACGGCGGCCCCCGCGGCGGAGGCGCACTCGACCACGCGGTCGGGCGGCCGCGATGCCACCGGAGGACGGGCGAGCACGAGATACGCCTCGTTCCGCCAGACGACGTCCCGCCGGTCGAACACCTCCGGAGTCTCGCCGTCGGTCGTCGACAGCGTCAGCGTGATCTCCTTCCCGCCGTCCGAAGCCGCCGGGACGAGCTCCGCGAGCGCGATCGGATCCGGCAGGATCGAGCCGGAGTAGAGCCTCTTGATGCGTGTGACGTCCTGCTCCGCCACGAGATCGGCGCTCTCCGGCGCGATGGTCTCGACGATCAATCCAAATCGGCGTCCGGGGTCCTCCACGGCCCGGACGCACGCCACGGCCGGCAGCGGCACGCCGACCAGGACGAGACTGGAGCGGAACACCTGCCCGTCGCTGCCGCAGGCACCTTCGGCGATCTCGTAATCCTGCAGGCCGTCGTCGCAGGCGAGATACAGATCCTCGTCGAGGAGCGTCGGCTCCCCCACCGAGGCGTTCAGGAAGACCAGTCCCTCCCCCGGCCGCTCCTCGAGCGCCAGACCCCGACCGCAATCGACGGAGTCGCTCGATCCGTCCGGGAGGCCGGCGTCGCGCAGCGTGACGGGCTCCGTCTCGCGTGTGGAGACGACCGCCCGCCCGCGCAGCGGCTGGCCGTCCGGATCGCCGATGCGCGCGTCGGCGGCCAGCGCCGGCACGACCGGCCCGTC
>CAYLND010000190.1:0-6819 GCA_964384905.1 uncultured Acidobacteriota bacterium | reverse complement strand
GGCGGGTCCTGATCGCCAACCGGGGCGAGATCGCGCTGCGGGTCGTGCGCGCCTGCCGGGAGATGGACATCTCGCCCGTCGTGGTCTACTCGGAGATCGACCGCGACACGCTGCCGGTCCGCCTGGCCGACGCGTCGTACTGCATTGGTCCGGCCCAGGCGTCCGCGTCCTATCTGGACATCGAGGCGATCCTGGAGGCCGCGCGACGGGCGGGGGCCGACGCGCTCCATCCGGGCTACGGCTTCCTGGCCGAGAACCCCGCGCTGGCGGAGGCCTGCGTCGCGGCCGGTCTGGCGTTCATCGGCCCGCCACCCGAGGCGATGCGCCTGGCGGGCGACAAGGTCGAGGCGAGACGACTCATGCACCGGGCGGGCGTTCCGGTCATCCCGGGCCTGCTCGACCGGGCGGCGGACGGCGCCGCCATCGCCGTCTTCGGGCGCTCGAGCGGCTACCCGATCATCCTGAAGGCGGCGGCGGGCGGCGGCGGCAAGGGGATGCGCGTGGTGCGCGCCGAGACCGAGCTGGAGGCGGCGATCCGCGGGGCGCGCTCGGAGGCCGCCTCGGCCTTCGGCGACGACGGCCTGTACGCCGAGAAGCTGATGGAGGGCGTGCGCCACGTGGAGATCCAGATCCTGGCGGATCACCATGGGAACGCGGTCCATTTCGGCGAGCGCGAGTGCTCGGTGCAGCGCCGTCACCAGAAGCTCGTCGAGGAGGCCCCCTCGGTGGCGATGCGGCAGGAGGACCGCGAGCGGATGGGCGCGCTGGCCCTGCGGGTCGTCCGATCGTGCGGCTACCGCAACGCCGGCACGGTCGAGTTCCTGCTGGACGGGAAAGGGAGGCCGTACTTCATGGAGGTGAACGCGCGCATCCAGGTCGAGCACCCGGTCACCGAGATGGTCACCGGCTGCGACCTGGTGCGGGCGCAGATCGCGATCGCCGGCGGCGAGCCGCTGCAGTTCCGGCAGGACCAGCTGCGGCCGCGCGGCTGGGCGATCGAGTGCCGCGTCCTGGCGGAGGACCCGGAGAACGGCTTCCGTCCGTCGCCGGGCCGGGTCGCCGCCCTGCGTCCGCCGTCCGGTCCCGGCATCCGCGTCGACACGGCGCTGCAGGCGGGCGACGACATCCCGCTGCATTACGATGCGCTCATCGCCAAGCTGGTCGCCTGGGGCCGCGATCGGGACGAGGCGATCGTCCGGATGCGTCGCGCCGTGGACGAGTTCCTGATCGCGGGGGTCCCGACCACCCTGCCGTTCCACCGCGAGCTCCTGCGTGACCCGGATTTCGTGGCGGGCCGGATCGACATCGGCTTCCTCGACCGCTCCCTGCCGCGTCTCGAGGCGGCGATGCGGGCGGTCGGTCCCGACGCCGAGGCGGCGGCGATCGCCGCCGCCATCCATGCGGCCGAGGGGGCCGCGGGGCGGTCGCGGGCCGAATCGCCGCAGGGGCCGGGTGCCTGGGTCACGGCAGGCCGCCGGGCCCTGATGGACGGCCGTCCGACCTCGTGGCGACCGTCCTGGTGAGATGCGCTACCTGGCCCGGATCGGCGGACGGGAGGTCGGCATCGAAGTCGAGCGTCGCGGCGGGGGCGCCTATACGGTCCGTCTCGACGGCTCCCCGCACGCCGTGGAGCGGCGCGGGGACGGGGTGCCGCTCGTTCTGTCGCTCGACGGGCGCACGCTCGAGGCCACGGTCGCGCGCGCGGCCGATCAGGGAGCGGCGGCCGGGGAGACGCCGTACGACGTGGCGATCGGCGGGAGGCGCTACAGCGTGCGCCTCGTCGATCCGCTGCGGCGCGCCGCGGCGGGCGTGGCGGTGGCGCGCAAGGGGCCGGTCGACGTGCGCTCCGTGATGCCCGGGAAGATCGTCGCCCTTCTGGCCGGCGAGGGACAGGAGGTGGCGGCGGGTCAGGGCGTCGTGGTGATCGAGGCGATGAAGATGGCGAACGAGCTGACGGCGCCGAGGGACGGCCGCGTTGCGCGCCTGCGCGTGCGGCCCGGCGAGACGGTGGAGGCGGGCGCCATCCTGTTCACCGTCGAGTAGGAATCGGTCGGATCGTCCGGGGCCCCGCGACACAAAGGGCGGCGTCCCCTGCTCGAGGACGCCGCCCTCGTGTCATCCCGGACGGATGTCGCGACGAACGGAGCTTACCGGATGGCCGCCGCGAGTTCCTTGCCCGGACGGAAGCGCGCCACCTTGCGCGCCTTGATCTCGATCTGCTCGCCCGTCTGCGGGTTGCGGCCGACGCGAGCCTTGCGCTTGGAGACCGTGAAGGTCCCGAAGCCGACCAGGGCGACTCGATCGCCCTTCTTCAGGGCCTTGGTGACGCCGTCGACCAGCGAATCGAGTGCCTTGCCAGAGGCGGTCTTGCTGATTTTCGCGTCTTTGGCGATCTTGTCGATAAGATCCGCCTTGTTCATGCGACACCTCCTCGAGGTGGAAGCGTGACGTTAACAGGGACGATGAAAAATCCTCGCGACGTGCCGGCCTTATACCAGACTCCTCGAATTCCTGTCAAGACACGCGGCACTAGGAGTTCGCGGACGGTCCACCCGGGAAGCGGTGTCCCGCCCGGTGTTCGCGGAGAGCGCCACACGCCATGAGAGGCAGGGATTCTCGACCGGTGGCGAGCACAAGCCTTGCGGCGCAATTGCTCCAGGCGATCGCTCGCGAGGCGCTCTCCGCCTGCGATCCGGCGGCCGCCGTGCGGCGGGCCGTGCACGCGCGGCCCGATCATCTCGCTCTGTGCGGCCGCACCCTCGGCCTCAACCGCAAGGGGCGGCTGCTGGTGGTGGCCTTCGGCAAGGCGGCGCCGGCGATGCTGGCGGGCCTCCTGCATCGATTCCGTGAGGCGGGCGGCCGGCGCGCCCTCGACGCCCTGCTCGTCTTCCCGCGCGGCGCGGAATCGGCACGCCGGGCGCCCCAGGCGCCGCCGCCCCTGCAGGCGGCCCTGGCCGAGCTGCGGCTGCCGGCGTCGCGCTGCCGCATCAAGCTCATCGCCGCCGAGCACCCGGTGCCCGAGAGAGGGTCGTTCGTGGCCGGGAAGGCCGCGCTGCGATTCGCGTCGCGCGCCGCCGCCGGCGACGACGTCATCTTCCTTGCCTCGGGCGGCGGGTCGGCCCTGATGGCGGCGCCGCTGCCCTCGCTGATGAAGGAGGCCGACAAGAGCAGCCTGCACCGGGTGCTGCTCGCCACCGGCGCGCCGATCGCGGCGATCAACACCGTGCGCAAGCACCTGTCGGCGGTCAAAGGCGGCCGCCTGGCGGTCGCGGCGCGCCGGGCGGCGACCCAGTCGACCCTCGTGATGTGCGACGTCGACCCGGAGCGCTACGACGAGGTCGCCTCGGGCCCGTCGCTGCCGGACCGCACCACCATCGACGATCTGATCCGGACCATCGACCGCTACGGCATCGCCCCGTCGCTGCCGGTCAGGGTCCTGGAGGCGATGCACGCCGGGCGCATCCCCGAGACCCCGAAGCCGAAGAACGGGGTGTTCAAGCGCACGCGCTCGGAGGCGGTCCTGTCGAACCGCGACCTGCGGAACGCCGCGGTGCGCGGCGGCCTGACCCGCGGGCTGCCGGCCGAGGCGTTCCCGACCGACGTCACCGGACCGGTCGAGATGACGGTCGAGATGGTGGCCCGGGCGATCGAGACCGCGCCGCCGGGAACGCGTCTCCTGGTGCTGGGCGGCGAGGTGCTGACGGTCCCGGTCGCCCCGGCCCAGGGCGGCCGGGCGCAGGAGCTGGCCCTCCGCCTGGCGCTCCGGATGGCGCGTCTCGGCTCGCGCCCCTGGGCCTTCCTGGCGCTCGGCAGCGACGGCATCGACGGCAACTCGCCGGCGGCCGGCGCCTACGTCGACCAGACGACGCTCGAGCGGGCCCGCCTCGCCCGCCTCGACCCGGAGCGCACCCTGCGCGACTCGACGACCTACCGGTTCTTCAAGAAGCTGAACGACGATTTCACGACCGGCCCCACCGGCACGAATCTCCGGGATCTCTACCTGCTGCTCACCGGCCCGGCCACGCCGATAAGGAAGACGATCGATCCGCTCCGGGCGCCGCTCGTCTGAGGCCGGCGGCCCGGCCCCCTCCGCCTCGAAGGATTCCCTCCGCATCCGTGACTCTAACGGACGGGCCTCCCTGTGTCCGGGGGTCGGAGGGCGGGCGTGGAAACCTTTGCGGCCGGCGGCGTACGCCGGGAACGTAGTGTCTCCGGCTTGGCCGATCGCTCGAGCGAGGATCCAGGCCCCGGGCGTCGCGAGACAATCGCGGCGATCGCCCTCCTCGGGGGGACGATCCTCCTGCATCTCGTGTACGCCTTCCGGTGGACCGTCGACTCGGACGAATGGCAGCACCTGCACGCCGCCTGGATCTGGACGCAGGGCCTCCTGCCGTATCGCGATCTGTTCGACAATCACGCGCCGCTGTTCCACATGCTCACCGCCCCCCTGGTCGCGATGTTCGGGGAGACGCCGGCGATCCTGCCGCTCATGCGCCTGGCGATCACGCCCTTCTATCTGACGGCCCTGACCGGGTCCGCGGCCATCGCCTTCGCTCTCTTCGGCCGGCGCGCCGCCCTCTGGGCTCCGGTGGTTCTCGCCGCGGAGCCGGTCTTCTTCTTCCGGTCGATCGAGTACCGCGCCGACGCGCTGTGGATGACCCTCACGGTCCTGGCGGCGACCGTTCTCGTGAGCGGAGAGTGGGGGCCGGCGCGAGTCTTCGTCGCGGGGCTCCTGCTCGGTCTGGCGCTGTGCACCTCCCTCAAGACGGTGCTCTTGCTGTTCGCGATGGGGGCGGCGGCGCTTCTCGCCCCGTGGCTGTCGCGCGGCGAGTACCTGGGCGGCGCGGCGCTTTCGGAGCGTTCGGCCGCCGTCCTGCGCTCGCGGGCCCGCCTCCTCGTGCCGGCGCTGGCGGGGATGCTCGTTCCGGTTGTCTCCCTGGCGCTCTATTTCGCCTGGCGCGGCGATCTCGGAGGGCTCGTCCACTACTCGATCGAGCAGAACATCCTCCCGGGTCTGGGCATCTGGAAGAGGCCGTGGCGGCCGGCGCTGTTCCTGCCCGAAATCGCCTTCGTAGGATGGATCGCCGGGCGCGTCTCCCGCCGGCACCCCGCCGCGCGCCGGGCGCGGGTGGCCTTCCTCACCTTTGCGGCCGGCGCTTTTCTCGCCTCCCTGCAGACGCTGTGGCCGCTGTTCACGACCTACGATCTGCTGGTCTTCTTCCCTCTGGTGGTGCCGGCCGTCGTCGGAACGATGCTTCCCGCGCCGGGGCCCGGCGGCCACACGCCCCGCCCGGTCGCGCCGGAGCCGGCGCACGCCTGGCGCTTTCCGGCGCTCGCCGTCGCGCTCCTCGGCATCGTCCTGGTCGAGTTTCCGCCGTGGCGCGAGGACACGAGCGCCGAGCGGGCGTTTCTGGGAGAGGTCCTGCGCATCACCGACGACAAGGACCTGGTCCTCGACAAAAAAGGCGACGCCATCTTCCGGAATCGTCCCAGCCCCTACGTCCTGGAGCGCATCACCCTCGAGCGGTTGGCGCGGGGCCTGCTGCCGGACGACATTCCGGAGGAAATGATCGCGACCGGGACCTGCGTCGCCGCGCTCCGGGTCGGCGGCTTCCCGACGCGGACGGCGAATTTCCTGCGGCAGAACTTCCTCCCCATCGACCATCTCTGGGTCGCCGGCCGGCTCCTGCCGGTCGGCGGATCGAACGACGGCGTCCCGGGGTCGTTCGACATCGCGATCCCGGCGACCTATGCGCTGATTGCCGAAGGCGGAGAGATTTCCGGCACGCTCGACGGCCAGCCCTATGTCGGCCCGCGCCGTCTGGCCGCGGGCCGTCACACCTTCAGGCTGGAATCGCGCGGCTCCCGGGCCGCCGTGATCTGGGCCCAGGCGGTCGAGAGGGGATTCTCGCCATTCCAGGACGGGACGACGGCGCCCTGAGACCCGGCCTGCCGTCTTTCCGATGCTCGCCGGCTGCTAGCCGCCGAAAGGCCTCGAGACTCGAAGCACGACGTCGAGCAGCGTGGCAACCAGGACGAGAAACGACACGCAGCCGTTGACGGTGAAGAACGCGTGGTTCACCCGGCTGAGATCGTCGGGGCGCACCAGGCGGTGCTCGTAGACCAGGAGCGCGGCCATGACTCCGACGCCGGCCAGATAGATCCAGCCGAGGGGAAGCAGGAGAGGAAGGCAAAGCAGCAGCACGACCATGACGGCGTGCAGCGCCGACGACAGGTCGAGGGCGCGCGCGATCCCGAAGCGGCGCGGCACCGAATGCAGCCCTTCGCGCGCGTCGAACGCGACGTCCTGGCAGGCGTAGATGACGTCGAAGCCGGCGACCCAGAGCGTCACCGCCGCGGCGAGCAGCAGCGGGGCCGCGTCGAGCGCGCCGCGCACGGCGACCCAGGCGCCGAGCGGCGCCAGGCCGAGAGAGGCGCCGAGGTGCAGGTGGGTCAGCCAGGTGACCCGCTTGGCGTACGAGTACGACAGGATCAGAAGCAGCGCCGGAGCGGCGAGAACGAGCGCCAGCCGGTTGAGCATGGCGGCGCTCCCGACGAAGAGCGCCACGCTCGTCGTCAGGGCGAGCCAGGCGAAGGAGAGACCGATCTCCCCGGTCACCAGCGGGCGGGCCGCGGTGCGCGGGTTTCGCCGATCGAACTCGAGGTCGGCGATCCGATTGAAGATCATCGCGGCGCTGCGCGCCCCCACCATCGCGCCGAGGATCCAGCCGAGCCGCCCCGCCGGCGGCCACCCGCCGGCCGCCAGGATCGCGCCCGTGAGCGCGAACGGCAGCGCGAACAGCGTGTGCTCGAACTTGA
>CAYLND010000189.1:0-6842 GCA_964384905.1 uncultured Acidobacteriota bacterium | reverse complement strand
TCGATGCGACGCTCATCGGAGACCTCCCGCGGCCCGCGCGGGCCGCCGTCCGGAGGCGTCCTCGATCGCGGCAGAGAGCGCCGCGAAGCGCTGATCCCACGTGTGGCGACGCGCGAACGCGATCCGCTCCGCGCGCGCACCGGGGCCGTCGCGGCGCGACTCCTCCAGAGCGGCGGCGAATTCGCGGGGCGTGGCCGCCAGGCGGAGTGGCGCGCCCATGGCGCACGTCTCACGCATCGGCGTCGTCACCACCGGAAGGCCCGCGGCGCAGTACTCGTACACCTTCAGGGGGTGAATGGCGTCCGTCAGCGCGTTCAGGACGAACGGCACGATGCCGGCTTCGGCGGCGCCCAGATAGGCGGGCAGATCCTCGTAGGCGCGCGGCCCGAGACGACGGACGTTCGAGAGACCGCGCAGCGCCCCGGGATCGGCGCGCGCCGGCCCCAGGAGCAGGAACGTCCAGCCCGGAAGGAGACGCGCCACCTCCGCCAGCAGGGACATGTCGAACCAGCTGTCGATCGCCCCGCTGTAGATCGCCCGGGGCCGCGGCACGCCCCTGAGATCGGCGGGCTCGTCGTGACCGGCCGAGAAACGCTCCGGCTCGCACGCGTTCGGGAGGTAGAGCACCCGCCGGGCGCCCAGCGACCGCGCACGCTCCTCGAGCGTCCGGGCGGTGGCCAGAACCAGATCCACCCGTCGGCACGCCTCGCTCTCGAGGGCGGCGAACGTCTTCGGCGCGTCCGGAAACGCCGCCGTGTCGTCGCTCATCCGATAGATCGAAAACCGCTGCGGAATATCGTCGAGAAGAGCCAGGAAAGGGCTGCCGGTGGACATCCACAGCAGGTCCACCACCCCGAAGCCGGCGCTTTCCAGAACCCTCTTGAAGCGCGGCAGGGTGGCCCGCAGAGTGACGCGCTGCAGCATCTGACGATCGAAGAGCGGATAGGGACGGTATGGCGCGAGCGTCATCGGAGCGTAGGCGAACATGCGGCCGTCGTGCAGGCGGTCGCCGCCACGGCGCCACAGATGCATGCGGGCGCGCGTCTCGGCGTTGCTCTTGACGAAGTTCACCGGCGAAAGCGGGCCGACGCACCAGGCGATCTGCCATCCATCGCGCAGGAAACGCTGGGCGTAATGGTGCCCGCCGACGCGGATCGGCCCGCCCGGTGCGAACGACTCCCACATCAGCGCCCTCATCGCTCCCCTCGCACGGCGCGCTCGAGCGCGAAGGTGGCGCGCATCGCCGCTCCGATCTCAGCCGGGGCGATGACGTCGCTGGGCTCGCCGCGCAGGGCCCGGCCGATCTCGTCCCACTGCGCCGCGAACCCCTTGTCCTGCCTCCCGAGATCGAGCGAGCCGCCGGGGCCGCCGTGCACCGTCAGCCGCGTGAAATCCTCGAGGACCAGCGACGTCCCCGACTTGAAGATCTCCAGCCGTTCCTTCGGCAGCCCCGGGTCGCCGAGACCGGTGTAGGCGAGCACCGCCAGCGACCCGCCCCGCAGCCGCAGCGTCGCGGTGAACGAGTCGCCGTTGACCACGCCGGTGCCGTCGGAAGGCAAGGCGGCCGCCCGGGCGTCCAGGGCTTCGGCTCCTCCGGCCAGGTACAGCATCAGGTCCAGGAAGTGGCAGCACTCGCCGATGATCCGGCCGCCGCCCTGCTCGGGGTCCTGCAGCCAGTGACCGGGAGGCAGGGCGCTGGCATTCACCCGGTACACGAACAGGGCGGGACCGTCCAGGCGCCCGAGGATCTCGCGCGCCCGGCGCGCCAAAGGGCTGTAACGGCGATTGAAGCCGACGGCCAGAAGCCGCCGGGCGCGCCGCGCCTCCTCCAGGAGCGGCCCGACCTGCGCCTCCTCGAGGCAGAGCGGCTTCTCCACCAGGACGTGCTTGCCGGCACGCAGCGCCTGCAACGTCTGCGGAGCGTGCAGATGGTGCCGCGTCCCGACCAGCACCAGATCCACGTCCGGGTCGACGAGCAGCTCGCGCAGATCGGTGGTCGCATGGCTCATCCCGAAGCGCTGCGCCGTGTCACGGGCGTTCAGGGGTGAGGCGGTGGCGACCGCCTGCAGGCGGAACCCGCGGGCGCGCTTCACGGCGGGGAGGTGGACCGTCTTCACGAAGGCGCCGGCGCCGCACACCCCCACGCCGATCGCGCGCGCCGGTCCGGACAACGGCTCGAAGCCGGTGGCGGTCGGAGTCGCCGGGCCCGGGGAGGAGGCGACGGCGGCGGACGACGACGGGAGGGCGGCGGGGGTCTCCGTGTAGCTCAGCAGGACGCCCATCGGCCGGGCCGCGTCCGTCTCGTCCTCGATCAATCGATAGGCCGCGGCGGCGTCCTGGAGCGGGACCACCCGATCGATGAGAGACCGTACCGCGACGCGTCCGTCACGAAGCAGTGCCAGGAAGGCGCCCATGTTCCGGTTCAGGGTCCAGCGCACGTAGGCAGGGGGATAGTCGATCCCCTTGTCCTCGTAGATCGGGTCGTAGCGCCCCGGCCCGTACGAGGTGCTGATCAGCACGTCCAGCTCCTTCTCGTACAGGAGCGACCGGTCGAGGTCGAGCCCCACGTCGCCCACGATCACGACCCGTCCCTTCCTGCGGCACAGGCGCATGGCGAGGTTGGCGACCTCGGCCCCGGGGGCCGCGGCGCAGATCAGGACCGCGTCGGCCAGGAGCCCCTGGGTCGCCCGCGGCACCTCCTGACGCGGGTCGCGCGCGCCGAGGTCGTGCGCCTCGAGCCCGAGAGCGCGGCAGCGGGCCGCGCGTGCCGGGTCGAGATCGAAGCCGAGAACCCGGGCGCCGGCGGCGCGCGCGATCTGAGCGGCGAGGCTCCCGATCAGACCGAGGCCGAGGACGACGGCGCACTCGCCAATCTGGATCGCCGAGCGGCGCACGCCCTGCAGGGCGATCGATCCGAGCGTGGCGAACGCGGCCTCGTCCAGCGGCACATCCTGCGGCACCGGCACGACGAGCTGCCGCGGCACGGCGATCCACTCGGCGTGCGAGGCGTGCCCGGCGCCCGCGCAGGCGACGGCGGTGCCCGGAGCGAGGTCGAGAACACCCGCACCGACCGACTGCACCCAACCGCTGGCGGCGTAGCCGGGCGCCGCGGCCCGGGGCTCGCGCACGGCCCGCACGCGCTCGAGAAGAGCGCTGGGCCCTTCGGAGCGCAGGAGGTCGATCGCTTTCCGGTAGACGGCCGGGTCGGCGGCGCGTTCGAGAAGAGACAGGGTCTCGCCGGCGCGCAACGCGGCGCGCTCGGTGCCGGCGCTCAGCACCGAGAAGGCGGTGCGCACCAGGACGCGCCCCGGCTCCGCCGAGGGGATCGGGACGTCCTCCAGAATCGCCTTCCCCTCCTTCAGCAGCACCTGTCTCATGACGCGCCCCCCCGGGGCGCCGCGGCGTCCGTCTCGGGCACCACCGCGAAACGCCCGAGCGCGGGCAGCCGGCCGCTCCATTCGAAGCGCAGGACGATCGCGCGCTCCAGCCGGCCGTATCCAGGCGAGACCAGACCGTCCTCCAGGAAGCCGCGCGTTCCCTCCGGCAGGCAGACCGGCTCGATCCGGAACGTCGGGCCGCGCGAGGAGAAGCGCGTCGGCGCGCCGGCCGCACCGTCGATCGCCGCGCAGCCCGGCGCGAGATGGAAGAACCATTCGACCCGGTGCTTCCCGCTCCCCTCCAGGCGATCCTCGACGACGAAGCGGCCGGTGCGTTTGTTCAGGAGGACGATCCGCCGGTGCACCACCGGGTCCGGGAGACGGGCGTAGCCGCGGTGCAGCGCCTCCGCCAGATCGAACCCGGCGCGTGACACGAAGCGGACCACCGCCGGACGATCCGTGCCGGGCAGCTCGAAGGGGCGCGGCGGGAGCGGATTGATCTCCTCGCCGTCGAGACGCACCGTGTTGTGCGCCGCCGTCGAGCGCATCCGGTCGCGCAGGCCCAGATCAGGGGTGTAGACGCCGGTTCCGGGATCGACGACGAGGTCCGCCCCGCCCGCCTGAATCTCGATCGACAGCGTGTCGTTGTGGGCGTGCGTCCCGAGCCCCTTCAGCCCGACGGGTCCCGCGTCGAGGAACAGGTACAGGTCGTCGTGCCGCAGGACGACGGAGCCGGAGTCCCTGAAGTGCCGGCCGGTGACGTGGACGCGCCCACGGGTCGCGCCTCGATCGAGCCGCTTCGCGCACGCCTCACCGAAAAACCAGTAGGCATCCTCCCAGCGGGCGCCGGCAAGGGCGAACAGGGGATCGTCGTCGTAGAGGCACCCTGCGACGGCCAGCAGGTGCCGGTGATCCCCACGCTCGGCCCCGTCGTCGCCGAGAATCTGCAGCCGTCCGTCGTCGTTGTCGCCGATCTGCGGAGCCCGGCCGTCCGGCTTGCTGTAGTGCGCCACGTACTCGATCATGGCGCGCACGCGATCGCGCAGCGGCGGCACGCGGAATCCGGCACGCTCGAGCACGATCAGAGAGGTCAGCGTCATCTCGGTCATCAGCCGGTGGTACGACGTGGAGGCTTCATAGTCCACGCCATCCGGGTAGGTCTGACGCTCGTTCTCGCGCACGATTTCCGACACCGCGAGCCCCATCCAGGAGTCCGCCTCGGGCGCCCCGCGGAACAGGACGCCCAGAAACAACAGACCGACCAGGTCGGCGAAGTAGTGGTTGCTCGTGACCGCGGCGCCATTCTCCAGATTCGAGGCGATGAACCGTCCGTGGACGAACAGGGAGCGCAGGAACAGCGACGCGAACGGACGGTCGTCGAGAATCTCGATCCGGAAGAAGCCGTAGGCCCAGACCCAGTTGACGGCCCGGATCGCCACGTCCATGGTGCAGGCCCAGTTCACGCCGAGACCCGGGCGGTTGCGGGCGATCCAGTCGGCCACCTGGG
This sequence comes from uncultured Acidobacteriota bacterium, assembly GCA_964384905.1. Classification (GTDB taxonomy): domain Bacteria; phylum Acidobacteriota; class Polarisedimenticolia; order Gp22-AA2; family Gp22-AA2; genus Gp22-AA3. The sequence goes on along the minus strand of CAYLND010000189.1, from coordinate 1,958 downwards.
CTCGGAACTCCTCGTAATAGCGCCGGTCCGCGGTGAGCCACAGAGCCTGGCCCAGCGCCGGCAGATGCTGGAAGCGGGACAGCTCCCACGGCACCTTCACGTCGGACCCTTTCCCGAAGTCGGCCTCGATGCCGGCGCGCACGTCCTCGAAATACGCCCGTTCCGGCCACGTGCGTCCCGACTTGAAATCGGCGTGCCAGGGCAGGCGCGGCCCGAGATCGATCGGACCGGAGCCCAGAAGCTCGAAACGGTGGGCGCAGATCGCACCGGCCCGGGCGATCACGCGTTCCCGCCGCTGCCGATGACGGGACGCGAACCAGGACGCCGCCGCCTCGCGTGACAGGTCCGCGGGGAAGGGTGGGACGGAGGCCTGGCGCCGGCTGGCGACCAGGAACTCGTCGAACGTGCCGTAGCGTCCGCCGAGATCGCCGAGGAGCGTGTTCTCGGTCGGCACCGCCAGCCGCGCCCTGTCCTGAAGACGACGCAGAGCCCGTCCCACGCGTCCCCTCAGCGTCCGCGCGGCGGTCACCGGACCCCAGCGTGCCGGGCTCAGCTCCATCGCACCAGCCCCGTGTCGCGCAGGCGGTCGATCAGGGCCCGGGCGCGGGCGTCCCAGGTGTGGCGCTCGACCGCCTGCCGGCGCGCCGCCGCCCCGAGCCTCCTGCGGAGATCGCCGTCGTCGATCAGCCTCACGATGGCGGCCGCCAGCGGCTCGTCCTCCCCCGCCGGCACCAGCAACGCGGTGCGCCCGTCCTCCAGGACGTCGGCGATCTGCTCCAGCCGGCTGGCGACGATCGCCCGGCCCATGGCCATGTACTCGAACAGCTTGGTGGGCGAGCCGAAGAACCGGCTGCCGTCCCGGTTCGGAACGTGCGGCGCGACCAGGAGGTCCATGGCCGCCAGATAGTCGGGCCCGTCCTCCTGCGGCACCAGCCCGCTGAACACGACGCCGCTCGCGATGCCGGCGCGCCGCAACACCTCCTCGGTCGCGCGTCTTTCGACGCCGTCGCCGACGAACAGGAAGCGCGTCTCCGGCCGCAGGCGGCTCACCCGCGCCGCGGCGCGCGCCAGGACCGGCGCCCCGTGCCACACGCCGAACGTCCCGATGAAGCCGACGACGATCCGGCCGGTCAGCCCGTGACGGGCGCGGACCACAGAGCCGTCCAGGTCGGGGCGATACAGCCGCGGGTCCACCGCGTTGGGCAGGACGATCACCCTGGCGGGCTCGACCCCGCGCGCCAGCACGTCCTCGCGCAACGCGTCCGACACGACCGAAACCAGGTGCGCATGGCGCAGGTTGACCGCCTCGATCGCCTCGAACAGGCGGCGGAAGCGCAGCGGCCGCCCCCAGTGATCGCCGATCCAGACTTCCGACCCGTTGTACTCGAGGACGAACGGCAGCCGATGCCGGCGCGACAGCGCAACGCCGGCGTGGTTGGCCGGATCGAAGCGCTGGTACAGGAGACCGGTCCGACCTTCCTCGAGGATCGCCGATGCCCGCTTCTCGAACACCAGCGAGTGCGCCAGTGGAGGAGCGTCCTGGCAGACGTTGTACAGGCGCCGCGGCGGCACGACATGCACGCCGACCCGGGCGGCGTCCAGGCCGGCCGGTCGATCGGTGGCGACGAAGACGATCTCACAGCCGTTCCGCCGGAGCCCGGACGCGACGCCGGCGGTGTGTCCGACCGAGCCGCCCGCGGCGATGCCGCTCCAGAAGTCGGATCTCAGATAGCAGACCGTCCTGGCGGTGGCGGCGTCCGGAGCCCGGCGCGGCGACACGCGCAGGCGCCGCATCCGCGCCGTGGTGCGCGCGAGCGCCCAGGCCGTCGCCACAAGACCGGCGCCGAGCCGCGGCAGATCCCGCGCCAGGAAGCGCCCCATCGAGAGCGGCAGGCCACGCCCGCCCAGGGCCAGGAAAAACCGCCGCGGGGGCGGGGGCCCCGCCCCGAGGGCCCGCA
>CAYLND010000188.1:0-6848 GCA_964384905.1 uncultured Acidobacteriota bacterium | reverse complement strand
TGGCGCTGTCGTAGGTCTTCTTGTCCTCGGCGTAGAGACCGGTCACCACCGAGGCCTTCAGCTCGAGGAGATTCTTGCCCCCTTTCGGGCCTTCGGGCAGGGCGGCGTAGATCGCCTTCTCCTCCTGGTAGCGGTCCGCCGGGTCGGTCGCGGCGATCAGCAGGATGTCCCTGCCCGCCAGCCCCCCGAGAGAGGACGCCAGGGACGGCGTCTTCGAGCGCAGCGCCAGATAAGGACCGTAGCAGACGCGCAGCGCCGGCATGAGAAAGCGCAGAGCCGGTGGAACCTTGACCCGCACGAGACGATCGAGCTGCGCGCTCTCGTCCGGGTAGATCGAGTCGAGCGCCAGGGCGACGATGGCGGGGTCGTCCAGGGCGGCGAGCGCGCCCGCGTACGCTCCCATCCCGATCCCCCAGAGACCGAAGCGACCGTTGTCGACATCGTCGCGGCTCTTGAGGAACGCGACCGCCCCCTCGATGTCGCGCTTCTCGCTGGCGCCGAGGTCCGCGCCCGACCCGGCGCTCTCCCCGTGACCGCGAAAGTCGAACACGAGCAGCGGATAGCCCGCGCGGTTCAGCGACACCGCCGAGCCCAGGAGGGTCGAGCGCGAGCCGCCCAGGTCGTGACACAGGATGATGACCGGAGAGCGCGGCGCTCCTTTGACGAGCCAGCCCGACAGGAGCACCCCGTCGGTGGAGCGGAACGTGACGTCCTCGGCGCGCAGCAGCAGGTCGGCCGGGTCTATCCGGGTCTCGTCCCGCGGCGGATGGGTCACGACGTACAGAAGGGCTCCGGCGCCGCCGGCGCACACGAGAAGGGCGCACACGAGGAAAAGGAGAAGGCGGAAGGGTCCGGAGGACAAGAACGATGCGCCGTTCTTCGCCATCGACGGGCGACTATATCACACCGCGTCCGGCCCGACCTTCGTCCAGGCGGGCCTTGATCCTCTCGGCCAGGGCGTGGCCGACCGCCTCGGCCACCGACGCCAGCGGCGCTTCGCGGACTCCCTGCACGGAACCGAAGCGACGCAGCAGGAGGCGGGCGCGCCGGGGACCGACACCCTCGATCGTGGTCAGCTCGGTCGACAGCACGCGCTTCGAGCGTGTCCTGCGGTGGTAGGTGATGGCGAAGCGATGCGCTTCGTCGCGGATCCTCTGGATCAGATGGAGAATCGGCGAGTCGTGCGGCAGGCGCACCGACTCCCGGCGGTCGTCCAGGAAGATCTCCTCCTCGCGCTTGGCGATCGCCGCGACCGGCACATGGCCGACCCCGAGCCGGTCGAGGACCGCGACCGCCGAGGACAGCTGCCCCTTGCCCCCGTCGATGAGGACGAGATCGGGCAGGTCCCTCCCCTCCTCCAGAATCCGCGCGTAGCGGCGGCCGACCACTTCGCCCATGGCGGCGAAATCGTCGCTGCCCTCGACCGTCTTGACCTTGAACCGGCGGTAGTCCGAGCGCTTCGGCCGGCCCGCCTCCCACACGACCATCGACGCGACCTGGTCGCTTCCCTGGATGTGCGAGATGTCGAAGCACTCGATCCGGTGCGGCGGCTCGTCGAGGGCGAGCGTCTCCTGGAGGCCCTCCAGGATCTCGACGCCGTAGGTGTGCGGGGCCCGGAACATCGCCTCGAACGAGATGCGCGCGTTCTTGGCCGCCGTCTCCAGGAGGCGGCGCCGGGGCCCGCGCCGCGGCGCCACGAGGCTGACCCGCGCTCCCTTCCGCCCCGTCAGCCATTCCTCCAGAACGTCCTTCGACGCCGGCTCGATCGGCACGCAGATCGTCGGCGGGATGTCGTCCACGCTTTCGTAGTAGCGCGTCAGACAGGTCGACAGGAACTCGTCGTCCCCCTCGCGGATGCCCTCGAAAGAGAATTCCCGTCGCGCCTGCACCTGCCCGCCGCGCATCTGGAAGATCTGCACGCAGGCGAGACCGCCCTCGCGATGAAAGGCGACGGAATCCTCGTCCTCGAGCCCGACCGACGCGAGGCGCTGCTTCGCGCCGGCGGTCCTGAGCCCCTTGAGGAGGTCCCGGTAGTGCGCCGCCGCCTCGAAACGCTCCTCTTCGGACGCCCGCGCCATCTTCTCGCCGAGGCTCTTCAGCAGCTCGCGGTTGCGTCCTTCGAGAAACAGGCGCGCGTCCTTCACCGCCTGGCCGTACTCCGCGTCCTGCACCAGCCCGGCGCACGGGCCCAGGCACTGGTTGAGCTGGTACAGGAGGCACGGCCGCGGACGCGTGCCGTCCATGTCCTCCAGATAGCAGGTGGCGACCTTGAACTGCCGGGCCACCATCTGGATGGTGCGGCGCGCCGTCGAGGCCGGCACGTACGGGCCGAAGTAGGCGTTGCCGTCCAGACGCGCCCGCCGCACCAGCACCACGCGGGGGAACCTCTCCGCCGTCGTCATCTTGAGATAGGGGAAGTTCTTGTCGTCCCGCAGCCGGATGTTGAAGCGCGGTCGCTCCTTCTTGATGAGGTTGTTCTCGAGGATGAGCGCCTCGACCTCGGTGCGGGTGACGATGTACTCGAGGTCGTGGATTTCGTCCAGCAGGGCGTCGGTCTTCGGCGCCTGTCCCGCCGAGGAGTCGTGGAAATAGGAGCGCACGCGCCCCTTGAGCGAGCGCGCCTTGCCGACGTAAAGGATCGCTCCGCGCCGGTCGCGATAGAGGTACACGCCGGGCGTGTCCGGCAGGTCGTCGAGCTTCAGACGGGCGGGCGTCTGCGGATTCATGGCGCTCCGGACGGGCGCGCGCGGCGGTCCTGCCTCACGCGCCGGCGACGACGAGGATCTTCTTCAGATAGCGGATGCGGTCCCGCAGCGCGGCGGCTTCCTCGAAGCGCAGCCGCTCGGCCGCGGTCCGCATGTCGGCCTGGAGCCGGCCGATCTCGGCCTCGATCTCCTCGGGCTTGCGGCCGCGTTCCCGGTCCTCTTCCTCCTCGATCGGGACCTTCAGGTAGTCGGCCTCGTAGACGCTGCCGAGGACCTCGTCGATCGCCTTGACGATCGTCTCGGGCGTGATGCCGTGGGCGCGGTTGTACTCCCCCTGCAGGGCGCGCCGGCGGTTGGTCTCGTCGATGGCGGCGCGCATCGAGGCGGTGACCGCGTCGGCGTACATCAGGACCCTCCCCCGGACGTTGCGCGCCGCGCGCCCGCAGGTCTGGATGAGCGAGCCCGCCGAGCGCAGGTACCCCTCCTTGTCGGCGTCGAGGATCGCCACCAGCGACACCTCGGGAAGGTCGAGACCCTCGCGCAGCAGGTTGACGCCCACCAGGACGTCGAACTCCCCCTTGCGCAGGTTCCTGAGGATCTGCACCCGCTGCAGCGTGTCGATGTCCGAGTGCAGGTACTCCACCCGCACGCCGAGATCGCTGTAATACCGGGTCAGCTCCTCCGCCATCCGCTTGGTCAGGGTGGTCACCAGGACGCGCTCGCCGCACTCGACGCGCCCGCGAATCTCGTGCAGGAGATCGTCGACCTGGTTGCGCACCGGGCGGACCTCGATCTCCGGGTCCATCAGACCGGTCGGGCGGATGACCTGCTCGACGACCTCCCCCCGCCCCTTCTCGAGCTCGTAGGGGCCGGGCGTGGCCGAGACATAGAGACGCTGCATGATGCGCTCCTCGAACTCCTCGAAGCGCAGCGGGCGGTTGTCGAGCGCCGAGGGCAGCCGGAAGCCATAGTCCACCAGAGTCTCCTTGCGCCGCCGGTCGCCCCAGTACATTCCATGAAGCTGCGGGATGCTCACGTGGCTTTCGTCGATGATCATCAGATGATCCTGGGGCAGGTAGTCCAGAAGCGTCGGCGGTGCCTCCCCCGGCCGGCGGCCCGTCAGGTGGCGCGAGTAGTTCTCGATCCCCGGGCAGTACCCGACCTCCTTGATCATCTCCAGATCGAACATGGTGCGCTGGTGCAGCCGCTGCGCCTCGAGCAGCTTGCCCTGCGTCTCGAGGACGCCGAGCCGCTCCTGCAGCTCGGCCTTGATGGCGTCGATCGCCTTCAGCAGGCGGTCGCGCGGCGTGACGTAATGCGAGTTCGGGTAGATCGGGACGCGGTGCAGCTTCCTGACGACCGCGCCGCGCACCGGGTCGATCACCGCGATCGTCTCGATGGTGTCGCCGAACAGCTCGACGCGCACGGCGACGTCGTCGTAGGACGGAAAGATCTCGACCACGTCCCCGCGCACCCGGAACTTGCCGCGCTCCAGGTCGAAGGTGGTCCGCTCGTACTGGATCTCGACCAGCTTGCGCAGCATGGCGTCCCGATCGATCGTGGTGCCGGGCTCGAGCATGAGCATCATCCCGTGGTACGCCTCGGGCGACCCGAGACCGTAGATGCACGAGACCGAGGCCACGATGACGACGTCCCGGCGCTCGAACAGCGAGCGCGTCGCCGAGTGCCGCATGCGGTCGATCTCGTCGTTGATCGTGGCCTCCTTTTCGATATAGGTGTCGCTCTGCGGCACGTAGGCTTCCGGCTGGTAGTAGTCGTAGTACGACACGAAGTACTCGACGGCATTCTCGGGGAAGAAGCGACGGAACTCCTGGTAGAGCTGCGCCGCGAGCGTCTTGTTGTGCGACAGGATCAGCGTCGGCCGCTCGACCGCCTCGATCACCTTGGCCATGGTGAAGGTCTTGCCGCTGCCGGTGACACCCAGCAGGACCTGGTGTCTCGAACCTGTGCGGACGCCCGCCACCAGCCGCTCGATCGCCCCCGGCTGATCGCCCTTGGGCTGGAACTCGGTGGTCAGCCTGAACAGACCCGGCATCGTAGGGCTCCGCGCCGCCGCCCGCAGACACCGGAGGCCGCGATCGCGGCGCGGGGGGCGGAAGGTAATAAAATGATAGGATACTCGCCTCCCGGAGATCCATGTGGCGCCGTCCATGACCCCTCCCGCCCGCGATGCGTTCGACGACTGGAACGACCCCGCCGGAAAGGAGACCGCGCGCGTCGACATCTCCGGTATCAGCGTGGAGCTGGCGGATCTGCCCGACGGACTCTCACGCGAGATGGCCTCGGACTACGGCCCGTTCTTCTCCGAGCCGAACGGACAGGGACGGCCGCTGCGCGTGCGCGTGGTGCGCGCGCCGCTCGACTACTTCGTGCCGCCCGGTTTCGCCCCGGGACGGGAGATCTACCGGATGTACACGGCCCTCGAGGGGCCGCTGTTCCGCACGGTCTCGTACCGGCTCGCGTCGTGGGTCGATCTCGCGCGCCGCGAGGGCGTGGTCGCGCTGGCGAAGGGCGAGCGCGACCCGGCGGCGCGCGCCCTCGAGAACTTTCTCAGGAGCTGCGTCGCCTGGCTGGCGATCGAGGCCGGCGGATTCTTCCTGCACGCCGCCAGCATCGTCCGGTCGGAGCGCTGCTATCTCTTCTACGGCCCGTCGGGCGCCGGCAAGTCGACCCTCGCGGCAATGAGCAGCGACGGGCGCGTGATCAGCGACGATCTCACCGTGGTGCTCCAGGAGCGGGACGGCCTGGTCGCGGCCGGCGGGCCGTTCCGGGGCACCTACACGCTCGGGGCACCGGTGGTCGGCTCCTTTCCGATCGCCGGGCTCTATCGTCTCCGCAAGGACACCAGGACTTTCGTGCGTCGCGATGACGGAGGCTGTTTCGCCGACCTTCTGGGGAACCTGCCGTTCGTGGTGGACCAGCTGCCGACGCGTCCCGACCTCATCGACCGGATCCGCGCCCGGGCGGCGCGGGTTCCGCTCCGTTACCTTCACTTCCGCAAGGACGAGAGCATCTGGCCGGCGGTGGAGTCCGCCGTCTAGGAGAGCCGCGCGGGGTCGTCGCGCAGGATCGCCCCCGCCCGGGCGCGCAGTCTTGCGTCGTCCTCGAGGGGCCGCAGGGGACAGAGGACCCCCCGGTCGACGAGCGACTGGGCGGCGCGCACGACTGCGGCCCGGCGATCGCCCGCGATCGACAGGGAGCCGATGATATCCTCGACACTCCGCGTGCCCTGGCAGCGCCGCGCGACCTCGATCTCCAGCGCATCGGCCGCCAGGCTGGCCGGCCAGGCCTCGTCTGTCACCCGGATCGCCCCCGCCTCGTCGGACCAGGCCACCACTCCATAGAGACTGTCTTTCGAAGTGATCTCGGGCGCGCGCTCCCGCGTCGCCGCGGGACCGGTCAGCCAGCGGTAGTGCCGGCCGGCATCGAGCGGCATCAGAAGACGGTACTCGTCGCCGGTCCCCTTGATCTCCGGGTGCGTGGCGTTCAAGTGGATGGTCCGGAACATCATCTCGGTCGCCTCGGGGGTGAGGGCGAGCCGCTCGTCTGCACCGGTCTTCCCGTCGAGGGCGGTGCGGATCGCGTTCTCGAGGCGCTCACCGTACGCCTCGAAGCCGAGGCTTCTCTCGGCCAGGCAGCGGGAGCGCCGCGACATCCTGTCCCAGACCACCGCATCCCCCAGGATCTCCGCCGCCGGCGCAACCGCAGAGCGCCAGTCGGTCCGCGGGCCGTTGTCGCTGAGATAGGTCGCCGCCAGGATTCCGGTCTCCCCGGGTATGACGAGGTCGCGAAGCCCGCCCCAGTCGGCGGCGACCACCGGGAGACCGCAAGCCATCGCCTCGCCGACCACGAGACCGAAGTTCTCCAGTCGGCAGTTGGTGAGGTGGACCAGCAGGTCGGAGGCCGCCATCACGTCCGGCAGGCTGTGATGCCGCACCGGTCCGAGAAAATGTACCCTGTCTTCAGCGCCCGCGCGCGTCGCGAGCCGCCGCACGGCGGCGTGATACTCCTCGGACGTGGCCGATCCTGAAGGCCCCCCCGCGAACGCCAGGCGGGCGTCCGGAACGAGTTCGAGAAGGGCCCGATGGAACAGGACGGCGAGATGCTGGTTCTTCCGCCGCA
>CAYLND010000187.1:0-6887 GCA_964384905.1 uncultured Acidobacteriota bacterium | reverse complement strand
CCGTCGCCACGGCGGCCACCTCGGCGCCGGGACCGCGCCTCGACGCCGGCCGTCTCCGGGCCGCCCGTCCCGCCGCGGGCACGGCGCTCAGGAAGATCCTCGCCCGCCCGGCCTCCAGGGAGGGGGCCTCCTCCTTGAAGCCGCCGGTGGCAGCGAACTCGGCCAGCACTGACTCGGTGTTCCGCTTGCTCTCCGCGACGTTCGGCTCGTCGAACGGGTTGATCCCCAGGATCGCCCCGGCCACCGCGACGGCGACCTCCCACTGCAGCATCGAGGCGCCGAGGTCGAGGGGGCCCCGCAGGGTCAGGAGGACGTGGGGCGTCGCGGCGGCGCGACCACCGGTTCTTCCCAGACTGGCGCCGATCGGCCCCGCGTCCGGGCTCCCCTCCAGGACGATGCCGACGCCGAGCCGGTCCGGACCGTCGAGCGCCGCGGATCGTCCGGACGGTGTCGGCGGGGCCACGACCGGCACGAGACCGCGGCCGTTCTTGCCGGTGCTCTCGGCGAGCAGCTGCTCGATCCAGAGACCGTACGGCTCCAGTGCACGGTCGACGACCAGGACGACCTTGTCGCGCCCCCGCCGCGCCAGCGTGCCGAGACAGGCGCCCAGGAGCAGACCGGGGTTGCGCGACGCGTCCGCGCGCGGACCGCAGCGCTCGAGCATCCCACGGGCCCCGCGCAGGAGCGCGGCGATGTCGGCGCCTGCCACGGCCGCGGGCACGAGACCGAAGCAGGACAACGCCGAGTAGCGGCCGCCGATGTCCGCCGGGTTGAGAAAGACGGAGCGCCAGCGACGCTCCGACGCGATGGCCGCCAGCCGCGTGCCCGGATCGGTGATGGCGATGAAGCGCCGCGCCGCGGCACGGCCGAGCCGCTTGACGGCGCGGGCCCAGAAGTAGGACTGCAGGGCCGACGTTTCCGCCGTCGTCCCCGACTTGCTGCTGACGATGAACAGGGTCGTCCTCGGGTCGATGGCCCGATCGACGCGCCGCACCGCCGCCGGGACGGTGCTGTCGAGGACGATCAGCTCCGGGTGACCGGGCCGGCTCCCGAGGACGCGGGCGAAGACCTCGACGCACAGGCTCGAGCCGCCCATCCCCAGGAGCAGGGCGTGGCGGATCCCCTCCCGGCGGACCTGGCGTGCGAACGACTCGATGCGCGGAAGGTGGCGGCGCATCTCCGCCGGAGCGCGCAGCCAGCCGAGACGCTCGCGGACGACGCGGCGCGCTCCGGCGTCGGCCGCCCACAGCGAGGCGTCACCGCGCCACATCCTGCCGATGAATCGCGATCGGCGCAGTGTCGCCAGGCGCCGCGAGACGGCCGCTTCGTGATCGAGAAGGCGAGCGGACAGCACGGCTCAGGGGACGCCGAGCCAGCGCAGAACGCGCTCGGCGATCTGCGGCCCGGTGAAGCCCAGCTTCTCGGCGATCACCTTCCAGGGGGCCGAGGCGCCGAACCGGTCGATGCCGATCAGGAGCGCGTCGCATCCCGCCACGCGCTCCCAGCCCTGCAGCCGGGCCGCCTCGACGACCACCGTCCGCGCGCCGGGCGGCACGACGGAGCGCCGGTACTCCTCCGGCTGCTCCAGGAACAGGGACGGGCAGGGCATCGAGACGACGCGCGCGGCGACGCCCTTTTCCTGGAGGATCTCCTGCGCCTGCTGGGCGGGGGCCACCTCGCTGCCCGACGCCACCAGGACGACCGGCGTGCCGCCGGGCCGGCCTTCCGCCGGCGCGGCCTCCGACAGCACGTAGCCCCCGCGCCGCATCAGGCGAAAATCGAAATCGGCCGGCCGGCGCAGGAGCGGCAGATCCTGTCGCGTCAGGACGAGGGCCGTGGGGCCGTCCGCGCGTCGCAGCGCCAGGCTCCATGACATGGCGGTCTCCGGAGCGTCCGCCGGACGGACCACCACCAGGTTCGGCACCAGCCGCAGACCGGGAAGCTGCTCCACCGGCTGGTGCGTCGGGCCGTCCTCCCCCAGAAAGACGCTGTCGTGCGTGAACACGTAGATCACTTGAAGGTGCGACATCGCCGCCAGCCGGATCGGCGGCCGCATATAATCCGAGAAGATCAGGAAGGTCGCGCCGTACGGGATCGGTCCGCCGTGCAGCGCCAGACCGTTCAGGATCGCCCCCATGCCGTGCTCGCGCACGCCGAAATGGAAGTTCCGGCCGGCGAACGATTCGCGCCTTATCGCGTCGCTCGTCTTGATGAAGGTCTTGGTCGACGGCTCCAGGTCGGCGCTCCCTCCGCACAGGGAGGGGACCAGCTCGGCCGCCGTCTGGAGGATCCTCCCGGACGCGGCCCGGGTCGCCTCGGGCGCCGCGGCGCGCCGCGCCGCTTCGAGCAGCCGGTCGAAGAGATCGTCGGGCACGGCTCGGGCGTGATAGCGATCCCAGAGCGCGCGCCGATCCGGATGATCGCGCGAGAAGGCCTCGAAGCGTTTCTGCCACTCCTCCCGCGCCCGGCGCCCTTCGAGGGCGCGCTCCGCGAACAGCCGGCGCACGTCCTCCGGCACCAGGAACGGCGGCTCGGGCGGCCAGCCGATGGCCCGCTTGGTCGCCGCCGCCTCATCGGGCCCCAGCGGCTCGCCGTGCGCCCTGGCGCTGTCGTGCTTCCCGGGGCTGCCGTTCGCGATGTGCGTGCGCGCTACGATCAGGCCGGGACGCGAGGTCTCGCGGGCGGCCGCCTCGAGCGCCGGGCGGATCTGGGCGTGGTCGTGGCCGTCGATGCGCTGCACCGCCCAGCCGTAGGCCTCGAAACGCCGGCCCACGTCCTCCGAGAACGCCAGCCTCGTCTCCCCCTCGATCGTGATGTGGTTGTCGTCATACAGAACCGTCAGGTTGCCCAGGGCGAGATGCCCGGCGGTCGAGGCGGCCTCGGATCCGACCCCTTCCATCATGTCGCCGTCGCTCGCGATCACCCAGGTGCGGTGCGAGACGATCGCCTGGCCGGGCGTGTTGAAGCGGTCCGCGGCCATGCGCGCGGCGATCGCCATCCCGACGGCGTTGCCGAGGCCCTGTCCGAGCGGGCCGGTCGTGGTCTCCACGCCCGGCGCGCAGCCCAGCTCGGGGTGACCCGGCGTCCGGCTGCCCCATTGCCGGAACCTCTGGATCTCGGCGAGCGGCAGGTCGTAGCCGCTCAGGTGCAGGAGGGCGTAAAGGAGCATCGAGCCGTGACCGGCCGACAGCACGAAGCGATCGCGGTCGGGCCAGTCGGGCGCGGCGGGATCGAAGCGCAGATGCCGGGTCCAGAGATAGAAGGCGTAGTCGGCCGCGCCCATCGGCATGCCGGGATGGCCCGACTTCGCCTTCTCGACGGCGTCGATCGCCAGCGTCTTGATCGTGTCGATGGCCCGGCGGATCAGCTCGGCGCTGGGCTGGGCGGTCGGCATCGGAGGGCGGCTCCCGGGCGTCGCGCTAGGCGGGGCTGGCCGCGAGAGCCTTCTCGAGGTCGGCGATGAACGAGCGCACCACCTCGTCATGGTGCGGCTTGGGCGGCTTCCGCCGCATCACCACGTCCTTCATGTCGCGCGCGTAGGACGAGCGGGCGATCAGCCGCCCCCCGTCGATGAGTCCGAACGTGGACGTGATCGTCCGGCCGATCTGGAAGATCTCCGCGGTCGTGAAGCGCATCTTCCTGACGATCTCGTCGGTCAGGATCTCGTACTCGGCGCCCAGAATCTGGTTCCCCGGCATGGCGAAGTTCTCGAAGACCGGGAAGCACTCCTCCAGCGTCTTCTTGCGGTCGGTCTCGAGGTGCATCTTCAGGACGCTCTCGTACCAATGGAAGTGCCGCCATTCGTCGGCGATGATCTTGGTGAGGAGCTCGTTGAGCAGCGGCTCCTCGACGGTGCGGCGGAACATCTGGTAGAAGAACGCCGTGAGCAGCTCCTGGCAATAGGTGAAGCAGTTCGCCTGAAGCGGCGTCCGGACATAGGGGACATCGAACTTGCGGGAGCGCGGGCGCTGCAGCGAGGCGCGCAGCTCCTGCGGATCCAGCCCGACCACCTCCAGGTAGCGCGCCAGCTTGACGGCGTGGTTGGTCTCCTCCCTTTCCCAGAGCTGGAAGAAGGTCGCCATGGTGTCGTTGACGCAGAAGCTCTCCAGAAGGAGCGCCGTGTAGACGTCGGCGTACGACTCGACGAAGGTCACCAGCTTGACGATGAACAGGTTGTCGAGCGTCAGCTTCCCCCGGTCGAAGAGGGTCCAGTCGATCTGCACGGGACCCTCGTCGTCCCAGCGGATCTTGCGGGCGCCCATCTCGAACTTGGCGTATCGGTCGGCCAGCAGGCCATGGTCGATCGGGATGGTCTGCCGCGCCGGAACGTACGGCCGGGTCGAGCCCTGGCCGCCGCCAGCCGCGAGGTTCGAATTCGAAGCCGTGGTCATCGCACCACCTTTCGGGAGTGGGCGCGCTCCGGAGACTGCCGCGGGCCGCCGCCCGGGCCGCGCCGCCGATGCCGCGCCAAGCACGAATGTGAATGAGCGAAACGCTACCTGCGACCCGGAACCATCCCGTGCGCCTCCTCTTCCTTGGGGAACGGGACGGGATAATCGTTCGTGTAGCACGCCGTGCAGAACGAACGGCTCTCCCCGACCGCCCGGTACATCCCCTCGAGCGACAGATACCCGAGCGAGTCGGCGCGGATGTATCGCTGGATCTCCTCCACCGTGTGCGACGAGGCGATGAGCTCCGATCGACGCGGCGTGTCCACGCCGTAGTAGCACGGGCCGACCGTAGGGGCGCAGGAGATCCGCATGTGCACCTCGCGCGCCCCCGCCGAGCGCACCATCGCGACGATCTTCCGGCTGGTGGTGCCGCGCACGATCGAATCGTCGATCAGGACCACGCGCTTACCGGCCAGGAGCGTGCGGACGGGATTGAGCTTGAGCTTCACTCCGAAGTGCCGGATCGCCTGGCGCGGCTCGATGAACGTCCTCCCCACGTAGTGATTGCGCACCAGGCCGAACTCGAGCGGGATGTGCGACTGCTCCGAGAAGCCGAGCGCGGCGTACATCCCCGAATCCGGGACCGGAACGACGACGTCCGCGTCGACCGGCCGCTCCATCGCCAGCTCCCGGCCCAGCCGCTTGCGGATCTCGTGCACGCTCCGCCCGAACACCTGCGAGTCGGGCCGGGAGAAGTAGACGTACTCGAAGATGCACTGCGACACCGGCTCCGGCGGGAACGGCCGGTACGATCGCAGCCCGGCCGGGCCGATCACCACCATCTCGCCCGGCTCGACGTCGCGGACGAAGGTGGCGTCGATCAGGTCGAAGGCGCACGACTCCGAGCTGAGCACGTGCGCCTCACCCAGGCGCCCGAGCGACAGCGGCCGGAATCCGCGGGCGTCGCGCACGCCGATGATCCGATCCCGCGCGATGAAGATCAGCGAGTAGGCGCCCCGGAGCTGCTTCAGGGCGTCCACGATCGCGGCCTCCAGGTCGTCCTTCTTGGAGCGCGCGATCAGATGCAGGATCACCTCGGTGTCGCTGGAGGTGCGGAAGATCGAGCCGTCCTTCTCCAGACGATCACGTATGGCGGTCGCGTTGACCAGGTTGCCGTTATGGGCGACTCCGATCTCCCCCTTGCACGACTCGATGACGAAGGGCTGGGCGTTCTCCACGCTGCTTGTTCCGGCCGTGGAGTAGCGGACGTGGCCGATCGCCAGGTCGCCTTTCAGCCGCCGGAGCTGCCGCTTCTTGAACACGCGCGCGACCTGACCCATGCCCCGCTCTTCGTGCAGGCGATCGCCGCTGGAGGAGACGATCCCGGCCGATTCCTGGCCGCGGTGCTGCAGGCCGTGCAGGCCCAGGTAGGTCAGGTTCGCGGCCTCGGGGTGGTTGTGGACGCCGAAGACGCCGCACTCCTCGCGAAAATGATCGTCGGTGGGAGCCAACCGTTCCTCCTGACCCGTCATTATACTTCGAACCGCGGCGGGCTCAATCCCACGCGTCCAGCAGCCAGCGCGATCCTTTCCGGACCATCCTCAGCGTGTGGATCGTTCCGTCGATCGGAGAAGGCTCTCCGATCACCGTTTCGTAAAGCCGCACGCGCGCGACCGCCTCGCTCGTCCCTTTGGGGTCCATGGCCACGATCTGGTAGGCCGCGTGCTGCGTCCCCGCGGGGGCCGTCACCAGGGCCTGAAGCGCTCCCTCCCGCGCCGTGAATCTCTTGGCGAGGGCCTCGCTCATGCCGGAGCGGAGCGCGGTCGCGTCGCCCGCGTGCCAGCCGCGCAGGACCATGCGCAGCGCGGTGACGCCCGCGACGGCGTCGCCGAAGCGCAGCTTGTCGGAATCCGGGATCGCCAGATCGCCGATGCGCCACGCCCCCTCCGGAAGCTGCGTGATGGTGATCGATTCGGTGCGCAGCTCGGTCGCCTCTCCCTGCTCCGCCCACAGGCTGCGCACCGTCGCGACGTAGGCGGCCGCGGCGGCGCCCGCCTTGCTCGAGGACGGGCGCGCCGGCTTCAAATCCTTCTCGGTGAAGTCGAACGCCGCCAGACGACTGGATCGCTTGCCGTTGAAGGGGGCCGAGTCGTGATTGAAGCGCGCCTGGAGCCTTTCGGTCATGACGCTCTTCAGGCGCTGGAGCGTGCGGTAGTCCCGCGACGCCATGAACAGCCGGAGCGCCCCGCCCGCCGTGCGGGTCGGATCCTCCGCGGCGGGAGCCGTCTCCTCCGGCGCGGCCGGCGTCGCGGCGTTCGTCGCCGCGGGCGCCGGCGCCGGCGTGGCCGCCGGCGGCGGCGCGGGCGCCGGCAGCGCCGCAGCGATCAGCAGCGCCCCGGTCACGCCGGCCAAGCGCCAAGCCGTCTCATGCATCGCGTCCCCCTGACCCCCCGCTTTCCAGTCCCCCCTCAAGCCAACCAAGGGAGGAACAGGTAC
>CAYLND010000186.1:0-6927 GCA_964384905.1 uncultured Acidobacteriota bacterium | reverse complement strand
CGCGGTAGATCCGCTCGAGATCGCCGACGGTCGACTCGCCGAGGCGCTCTTCCGCGACCACGACGTCGATCTCCTCCTCCAGGGCGGCCGCCAGCTCGACCAGATCGAGGCTCGCGAAGCCGAGCCCCTCGACGAGACGGGTCGCGTCCTGGAGGGTCTCCGGACGCACCCCGCCGAGCCGGGCCACGAGCCGGCGCACCTCGGAGACCGCGGGCCCTCCGGACGCGGCCGCGCCGGCGCGCTCGAGGACGATCGCGAGCTCGCGCACCCGCGCCCTGCGGATCTTTCCGGTCGGCCCGCGTGGAAAGTCCTCGTCCGGCCAGACCGTGTGACCGCGGACGCGCTGCCGGGGCAGGAGACGCTCGTTCGCCCGGCGCACGGCCTCGAGCGGATCGGCGCCGCTTTCCAGGAGGAGAGCCGCATGCACCCGCTCCCCGCGCTCGAGCGGCAGCCCGATGACGCAGGCCCCGCGCAGGCCGGGAAGACGATCGAACGCCGCCTCGACGTCCTCGGGATACACGTTCTCCCCTTCGGGGGTGACGATGACCTCCTTCAGGCGCCCCCGGATGCGCAGGCGGCCCCGCTCGTCCATCTCGCCGATATCGCCGGTGCGGAGCCAGCCGTCGTCGAGCGCCCCGGGTCCGGTCCCGAGATAGCCGGGGGTGACGTTCGGCCCGCGGACCTGCACCTCGCCGCCGGGCCCGAGCCGGACCTCCTGCACCGACAACGGACGTCCGACGTCGCCGGCACGCCGGTTGAACGGGTTCGACACCGACACGATCGGGGCGGTCTCGGTCAGCCCGTACCCCTGCACCACGAGATAGCCGCTGCGGCGGTAGAACGCGTCGACGGCCTCGGGAAGCGCCGCGCCGCCCGAGACGATCAGCCGGAACCGCCAGCCGAACACCCGCTGCACGCGCCAGAGGAGCGGCGCTTGCAGATAGAACGGCCAGGACGCCAGACGTCGCTGGCGGCGCTCGAGGGTCTGGAGCGATCCGGTCTCCGCGAGAATCCGCCGGACCTCGGCGCCCAGCAGGTCCAGAAGACGCGGCACCGTGAACAGGCCCCACGCCTTGAAACGCCGCGCCGCCGCGATGACCTCCGCCGGCCGGGCCGGCACGAAGACGACGGTGAGCCCCATGACGAGCGGCAGGAAGACGCTGATCGCCTGGCCGAACATGTGGGACAGCGGCAGCGTCGACACGAAACGCAGGCGCCCGGCGGCGCGGACCAGGCGCTCGCGGCGGCGATAGGCGCGCTCGAGCGGGGCGAAATCCGAGAGCAGATTGCCGTGCGTGAGGATGACGCCCTTCGGATCGCCGGTCGTTCCGGAGGTGAAGATCACCTCGGCGCGGGAACCGGCGCCTCCAGGCGCGGGAGGCAGCGCGCCCGGCGGCGCGTCGGTCCACGAACCGAGCTCGATCCAAAGGACGCCTTCGGGAGGGTCGACGCCCCGGGGCGCGATCAGGAGGCGGCCGCCGATGGCGCGCGCGATCCGGGCGCGCAAATCATCCGGCGTCCCGGAGTCCAGCGGGACGACGACGCCGCCGGCGCGGAGCGTCCCGAACAGCGCCTCCACCCAGTCGGCGGTGTCCGGGCCCTGGATCAGGACCGGCTCGTCCGGCCTCAGCCCGGCCGCCATGAGCGCCGCGGCGCAGCCGAGGATCCGGCGGTGGACCTCGGCGTACGTGCGCCGTCGCCAGCGCACGCCGTCCCTCCAGAGATACGCCTCGCGCCCGCCGAAACGCGGCAGATCGTCGACGTAGGACAGCAGGCTGGCGCGCGCCGGTGCCGCCTGATCGTTGGAGAGTGGCATCCGCCTCCGGCTGCTCGCGACCGGCGAGACGGGCGCCGGTCTCGGGTAGACTATCACCATGTCGGAACGGGTCATGGACATGACGACGGCGATCGCGGCCGCCGAACGACGCATACGGTCGTACGTGCGGGAGACCCCGGTCGAGGAATCCGCCGCGCTGCAGAAGGGCGCCGGGGGACGCGTCATCCTGAAGATGGAGCACCTGCAGATCACCGGCTCGTTCAAGCTGCGCGGGGCGATGAACAAGCTGCTGTCGCTGTCCCCGCGGGAGAGGGAGACCGGCGTCGTGACCGCCTCGTCGGGGAACCACGGCGCGGCGGTGGCGTACGGTCTGAGGGCCCTGGGGATCCCGGGGATCATCTTCGTGCCGGAGAACGCCTCGTCCGCCAAGGTGGCGAGCATCCGCGCGCTCGGCGCCGAGGTGCGGACGCACGCCACCGATTCCGGGGTCACCGAGATGCACGCGCGCCGCTACGCGGAGGAGAACGGGAAGGTCTACATCTCCCCCTACAACGACCCGGAGGTCATCGCGGGACAGGGGACGATCGGGGCCGAGATCGATCGGCAGGTCGAGGCCGTCGACACCCTGTACGTGGCGCTCGGCGGAGGGGGGCTGGTCTCCGGGATCGCCGGTCATCTCAAGTCGATCGGTCGTCGGGTCGAGGTCGTGGCGTGCTCCCCGGAGAACTCGGCCGTCATGCACCACTCGGTGCGGGCGGGCCGTGTCCTCGAGATGGAATCCAGGCCCACGCTTTCCGACGGCACCGCCGGGGCGGTCGAGCCCGGCGCGATCACGCTCGATCTCTGCCGGCGGTACGTCGACCGCTACCTGCTGGTGAGCGAGCCCGAGATCGGCGAGGCGATGCGCCTCGTCATCGATCGCCATCACACGCTGATCGAGGGCGCCGCGGGCGTGGCGGTCGCCGGTTGTCTCAAGGACCTCGATCGTCCCGCGGGTCGCGGCGCCGTCGTCGTGCTGTGCGGCGCCAACATTTCCCGCGACCGGCTGAAAGATGTCCTCTGAAGCGCTATATTTGATCCTTGCGCCGGTCGCCCGCTGGGCGTATAGAAAGCGCGCGGGCCAAGTGTTTGAGAGGAGTTCTACGGGAGCATGTCCCCCGACCACCACGAGCCGCCGGCCAGGAATTCGCTGGCCGTCCCCGGCGGTCCTTACATTTCCGTAAGTCTGCGGACTCTCGCCGTCGTCTTCGCCGGGCTGGGCCTCGTGCTCGGGGCCGTCCTGGTCGTCGCGCGGGAGACCGGTCTCACCGTCGCCGAATCGAACGCGCTGGTCCTGTCGCTGGCGACGCTGGCTCTCGTCCTCCTGCCTCTGCCGATTCTGCTTTCGGAGCACCGGGTCGCCGGGTTGCGCCGATGGGTCGACGGCCGCCCGTCCCGGTCGGTCGGGCTGGCCGCCCTGACCCTCGCGCCGTTCTCCATCTACTGGTCGATCCCGGGCAACGCCACGCCGGTCGGGGTCGCCCGCCTCGTCCTGTACGTCCTGGTCCCCACCGGGCTGGCCCTGCTCATGCCGACCGGGCGCCGGCGCGAAATCGGCGACGCGCTGGTCGTGGCGTCGATCTGGCTGCCGGTCGAGCTGCGGGAGTTCCGGGCCTCCTTCCCCTGGCCGCCGGGCGGTTCGGGCTATCTTCTCGTCTCGCCGCTGGCGATGGACCTCCTGCTGTTCCTCATGCTGGTGGTCCGGCGATTCGACGGCTCGGGGCTGCGGATGAGGCTGCGCCCTCCGGACGTGGCCAGGGCCACCGGCGCGTTCGTATCCTTCGCCGCCCTCGGCATTCCGATCGGACTGACGACCGGATTCCTGTCGGTCGGCTTCCGCGCCAGCGGCGTCGTCTCCGTCCTGGCCGGCGCGGCGGTCATCTATCTGTTCACGGCGCTCCCGGAGGAGATCCTGTTCCGGGGGATGGTCCAGGGCATCCTCGAGAGCTGGTTCAAGCGGCCGCGGCTGGCGCTCGGCGTCGCCGCGCTGATCTTCGGCGCGGCGCATCTGAACAACGGGCCGAACGCGCCCGACTGGCGCTACTTCTGGCTGGCGTCGCTGGCGGGGATTGCCTACGGCTGGGTTTACCAGCGGACCCGCCGGATTTCCGCGTCCGCCCTCACGCACGCGCTGGTAGACCTGACCTGGTCGATCTTCCTGAAGGGTTGAGATGCAGGACCGGGCCGACGGGGTCATCGAACGGCGGCCGACCACGGCACCGCTCCGACTCGACCGCCGGGTGCTCGCGGAAACGGCCGATCTGATCCTGGTCGTGGCCTTCCTGTTCGTCTATATCTGGGTCATCGAGCCGCGCACGCAGGCCTACGCGTGGCACGGGCTCGCGCTCTTCCTGGCCTTCACTCTGTTGTCCGGCCGGCGGCACGGCGATACGTCGGACGACCTGGGGATTCGTCTGGACACCCTGCCCAGGGCGTTGCGCGAATCGGCGATCGTCTTCACGCCGGCGCTGCTGCTGACGCTCGCCGCCGGCGTCTGGCTGGGAGGGGGCAGCCACGTGACGGCGAGGCACATCGCCCTGTCGCTGATCGGGGGGTATCCCTGGGCGCTGTTCCAGCAGTACGGCCTCCAGTGCGTCATCGGTCGCCGGCTGCGCGCCCTGCTGCCACACGCCGCGGCGCACGACGTGGTCTGCGCCGCGATCTTCGGGGCCCTGCACCTCCCGAACCCGCTGCTGACCGTCGTCACCTTCGGGGCCGGCTACTGCTTCTGCGCGCTGTTCCGCCGCTGTCCGAACCTGTTCGTCCTTGCCCTGGCGCACGTGATCGCCTCGACGCTCCTGTATCACGCCCTGCCGCCGGCGATGACGCACCTCATGCGCGTCGGCCCCGGCTACTTCCAGGAGTCGGCGCTGTATTGACGCGGAGGGCCCGCGCGTCCGTCTCCGGGTGTTCCCTCCCTCCCGCGGGCCGTGTGATACGATGCCGATCCGGACGCACTCGCTCCACGGACGATTCGACGTCGCATGCCGAAAGGGAAGCAGAAGAGCAAGCGGGCGCGCAAGCGCGTCGAGGTTCATTACGGGGTCGGCGACACGCGTCACATCGGCTACTCCGCCAACGTGTCCCGCACCGGGGTCATGGTTCGCACCGCCCGCGTGTTTCCACCCGGCACCGTCCTCGACATCGAGCTGAAGTTTCCCGACCACACGTTCCAGGTGCGCGGCGAGGTGGTCTGGGCGCGCGAGGGCTCCTATCAGTGGGTGCTGACCGGCCGCGTCGGGATGGGCATCAATTTCATCGAGCCTCCCGACGACCTGCTGCGGCTCCTGGAGACGATGTCGCCTTGAGCGACGACGGCGGCGGGGACGGTCCCGGCGGACGTCCGCCGGCGGCCCCGGTCGTTTCCGCGCGGGGCCTGCTGCGTCCCGGATTCACCGACCTGCTCGGAATCTTCCTGACGCTTCTCGTCGTGGTCGTGGGCGCCCACCGGCTGTTCGGCGACGCCGACGCGGGAACCCACATCGCCACCGGCCGCTGGATCCTCGAGCACCGGCGCATTCCCGTCACCGATCCGTTCTCCGGCACCCGGGCGGGCGCGCCATGGTTCGCCCACGAGTGGCTGACGGACATCGCCTCGGCGCTGGCCTACCGCGTCGCCGGCTGGGCCGGCCTCCTGGCGGCGTCCGCCCTGGTTCTCGTGGCGGCGCACGTCATCCTGTTCCGGTTTCTGGTGGGACGCGGCGACGACGTCCTGGTGGCGTTCGGGGCGGTGGTCGCCGCCGCGGCGACCGCCTCGTCGCACTGGCTGGCGCGCCCGCATCTTCTGACGGTCCTGTTCCTCGTCCTCTGGACCGTGGTGCTGGAGCAGGTGCTGTGCGGGCGGTGGCCCCGTCGCGCCCTTCTCGGGCTGCCGCCGCTGGCCCTTCTCTGGGCCAACGTGCACGGCGGCTTTCTGGTCGCCTTCGTCGTGCTGTTCTGCTACGCGACCGGCGCTGTGGTCACCGCGCTGCGGCCGGGCGCCGCGCAGCGACCCGCGGCGAGCCACGCCCGCTCGCTTCTGGCGCCGCTGGCATGGACTTTCCTCGGCTGTGCCGCCGGCGTTCTCGTCAATCCCTGGGGATGGCGGCTGCCGTGGCACCTGCTCATCTTCTTCGCGCGCCGCGGGCCGGCCTTGAGCGTGACGACCGAGTTCGAGCCGGCGTCGCTCCACGACAGGGCGGGCGTGGCGCTCCTCGCGTTCCTTGCCCTGGCGGTCGCCGGAGCGATCGCGTCCTTGCCGGCCGCGGCGCCTCGACCCGCCGCCCGATCCGGACCGCCGCCGGACCCGGTCTCCTCTCTTCTCCCGGGCACCCTCCTGGCCCTGGCGGGAACGACGGTCATGACGTTCCTGTCGATCCGTCATGTGGAGGTGATGGTGATCTTCGGGGCGCTGGCCATCGCGGGAGGGTTCTCGCGACTGGTGCGCTCCCGCTCCGACGCGGGAACCCGGGCCCTGCTCGAGACGCTGCGCCGGCGCGAGCGCGGCGCCGGAGGCGCCCTGGCGATCGTCCTCGCGGCGATCGGCGTGCTGGCGCTGGCCGGACGCCTGCCGCGGGCGGGATTCGACTCCCGGCAGTTTCCAGTCGGCGCCGTCGCGTCGCTGCAGTCCGCGGGCCCGGCCCCTGACGGCCCGGTCTTCACGCCCGATATCTGGGGCGGCTATCTTCTCCTGGAGTGGCCCCAGGCGCGCGTCTTCGTGGACGGGCGATGGGACATGTACGGTGACGCGTTCTTCGAGCGCTATGCAGGCATCTATCTGGGGCAGCCGGGATGGTCGGAAGCGCTCCGGGAATCCGGGGTGACCGTGGCGATCCTGCCGCCCGAGGCCCCTCTGGCCCAGGCGATGCGGGGGAGCGCCGAGTGGACGCTCTGGCGCAGCGACGAGACCGCGCTCGTCTTCAAGCGCGCTCCGCCAACGTAGAACCCGCCTCCCGCGCTCACGGCGGGTCCCGCTGGGGCATCGACGCTTCGGGGGAGCGGGTCCGGCGGCGGCGCGGGGCACGGCCGCGCGCGCAACCGCTGCGCGGTAGATCGGCGCGCGCGGCCTCTGCTCGCCTGGCTCCTGCCCCACGAAAAACGTGGGGCCCCGTCGCCGGCTCGAAGGCCCCGCG
>CAYLND010000185.1:0-6940 GCA_964384905.1 uncultured Acidobacteriota bacterium | reverse complement strand
GCTGCTTTCGCCGGGCCTTCCGAGACCGCGCGCCCAGGGCCCCGACGCGCGCTCCCCAGCGCGTTGGGTGGGCGCGCGGCGACGAGAGGGGAGGAACGCGCAGCGTTCCGGACCCGTGCCCCGCGGGTGCAGGGCGCCGCGCCGCGCTCCGCGACCACGAGCACCTCCAGACTTGACGCGCGCGACCAGAGCGGGTAGAAACGCGGCGCACCAACAACCGAGGAGCCCCGATGCGCCGCGCGTCCAGCCCGCCGTTCGTCCTGTCGAGTGTTGCCTTCATCCTGGGTCTCGTGATCGCTCTCGCCGCCGTCTGGGGAGGCGGACCGCGCGCGGCGACGGAGCCCGATGACACCTCGGGGACGCGTCTCCTGCGCTTCCCGACGTTGTCGAAGGATTCGATCGCCTTCGTCTACGGCGGCGACATCTGGTCGGTCGCACGCGCCGGCGGAACGGCGCGCCAGATCACGTCCGACCCGGGACTGGAGATCCTGCCGCGCTTCTCGCCCGATGGAACGTGGATCGCCTTCACCGGCGAGTACGACGGCAACCGCGACGTGTACGCCATCCCGGCGGAGGGCGGCGAGCCGAGGCGCCTGACGTACTGGACCGACACCGGTCATGCGAGCGAGCGTGCCGGGCCGAACAACATGGTGATCGGCTGGACCCCGGACGGAAAGCGGATCCTGTTCCGCTCGCGGCACCAGGCCTGGGAGGATCGGTCGGGCCGGCTGTACACGGTTGCGCTCGACGGCGGCCTGCCGGAGCCGCTGCCGATGCCGGAAGGAGGCCTGGCCGCCTACTCGCCCGACGGCCGCCGCGTCGTCTACAACCGGATCTTCACCAACTTCAGGACCTGGAAGCGCTATCGCGGCGGCATGACGTTGAGCCTGTGGATCTACGATCTGGCCGGCAACAGCCTCGAACCGCTCACCCTGAACGACAGCAACTCGACCGAGCCGATCTGGATCCGGGACACGATCTACTTCGATTCCGATCGAGACAAGACCTTCAATCTGTTCTCCGCCGATCCGGCGACCAAGGCCGTCAGGAAGCTGACCGATCATCGTGACTACGACGTGCGCTGGGCGAGCGGCGGTCCGGGCGGCATCGTCTACGAGAACGGCGGCGACATCTATCTGTACGACCTCGCCGCCGGCCGGTCGGCGAAAGTCGCCATCCGCGTCCCGGCCGAGCGGCCGGCGGCGCGCCCGGGCTTCGTGCCCCTGGCGGACAGGATCACCGAATTCGGTCTGTCCCCGGATGGCAAGCGGGCCCTGTTCGTGGCGCGCGGCGAGGTGCTGACCGTCCCCGCCGAGAAGGGGAACACGCGCAACCTGACCGGCACGCCGGGCGCCCACGAGCGCGGCGCCGCCTGGTCGGCCGACGGCCGATGGATCGCCTTCCTCTCCGACCGCACCGGCGAGGACGAGATCTGGATCGCGCCCCAGGACGGCGGCGCCCCGGCGCGCCGCCTGACCACCGACGGCCACTGCTGGCGGTTTCCACCCGCCTGGTCCCCCGACGGCCGCTCGATCGCCTTCGCCGACAAGGACCTGAGGCTGTTCGTGGTCGACGTCGCGGGCGGCAAGATCACCCAGGTCGACCGCGCCCGCGAGGCCGAGATCAACGACTACGTCTGGTCGCCGGACAGCCGGTGGCTGGCTTACAGCAAGCAGGCGCCGGAGCAGATGCGTCAGGTCTACCTGTACTCGCTCGACGCCGGAAGGGCGACGCGCGTCACGTCGACGATGAACGACAGCCACGCCCCGGTGTTCGACCCCGCGGGACGCTATCTCTATTTCTTCTCCGACCGCGATCTCAACGCCAGCGTCGGCGCCTTCGACCTGTCGTACGTCTACGACAACCCGACGCGCGTGTACGCCCTGACGCTCCGCAAGGATCTGCCCTCGCCGTTCGCCCCCGAATCGGACGAGGTCGCCGTCGGCGAGACGGAGAAGAAGGAGGGCGAAGCCGCGGGCGGCAAGGACTCGAAGAAGGAGACCGGCAAGGGTGCTCCGAAGCCGATCGCGCCGATCGCGATCAACCTGGAAGGGATCGAGGACCGCATCGCCGCCTTCCCGATCGAGCACGGGAACCTGTCGCATCTCGCCGCCAGCAGGGCGCTCGTCTACTACCTGACCGGACCGACGCAGACGCTGACGGGCGCCGGGGACGACGACAAGCCGAAAGGGGTCCTGCACGCCTTCGACCTGGAGAAGCGCAAGGACGCCGTGCTCGTCAGCGGCATCGGCGAATACGATCTGTCGGCCGGGGGCGACAAGGTGATCTACGCCGCCGGCAAGGATTACGGCATCATCGACGCCAAGCCGGGGACCGCGCCGGCCAAGACCGGCGCCGGCGTCCTCAAGCTCGACGGGATGTCGATGCGCCTCGACCCGGTCGCCGAGTGGCGCCAGATCTTCGACGAGGCGTGGCGTCTGGAGCGCGACTTCTTCTACGTGCCGAACATGCACGGCCTGGACTGGCCGGCGATGAAGCGCAAGTACGGCGTCCTCCTGCCGTACGTAGCCCACCGCGACGCCCTGACCTACCTGATCGGCGAGCTGATCGGAGAGCTGAACATCGGTCACGCCTACGTCGGCGGCGGCGACGCGCCCAAGGCGAAATCGGTCCCGATCGCCCTCCTGGGGGCCGACTACCAGGTCGACCCGGCCAGCGGCCGCTACCGCATCCAGCGCATCCTGCAGGGAGAGAACTGGGTCGAGTCACGCCGCTCGCCGCTCACGGAGCCCGGCGTCGACGTCCCGGCGGGCTCCTATCTCCTCAAGGTCGAGGGCGTCGATCTGAAGGCGCCGGACGTGCCGGACGACCTGCTGCAGAACAGGACCGCCGGCACGGTCACGCTCACGATCAACGACCGGCCCGACGACAGGGGCGCGCGCCAGGTGACGGTCCGCCCGCTGGCTGACGAGGATCAGCTGCGCTACTTCGATCACATCGAGACGATCAGGAAGAAGGTCGACCAGGCGACCGGCGGCGCGGTCGGCTACCTGCACATCCCCAACATGGGAGGCGACGGGCTCAACGAGTTCGTCCGCCAGTTCTACCCGCAGATCCGCAGGCAGGGCCTGATCGTCGACGTCCGCAACAACGGAGGCGGCTTCGTCTCCGAGATGATCCTGGAGCGCCTGCGCCGCGTCCTGGCCGGCATGGGCAACAGCCGTAACGGCGGCGTGACCACCTATCCTTCGCAGGTGTTCTACGGGCCGATGGTCTGCCTGATCAACCACTACTCCGCCTCCGACGGCGACATCTTCCCTTACTACTTCAAGAAGTACGGTCTCGGCCCCCTGATCGGGATGCGCACCTGGGGGGGCGTGGTCGGGATCCGCGGCTTCTCCCCGCTCGTCGACGGCGGCTTCGTGACCCGCCCCGAGTTCGGGACCTACGGGCTTGAGAGCCAGTGGATCATCGAGGGGCACGGCGTCGACCCCGATATCGAGGTCGACAACCGGGACGATCTCGTGGCCCAGGGGCGCGATCCGCAGCTCGAGAAGGGGATCGAGATCGTGACGCAGGAGATCCGGAAGAACCCGAAGACCCTGCCGCCGGTCCCCGCGCCGCCGGTGAAGAACTGACTACTTCTTGTTCCAGTCTTCGAGGATGCTCTTCCCGAAGGTGAAGCGCGCCCCGGCCTTCAGATAGCCCGCGGGCTGCGCGCTCGCGTCGACGAACTTGTTGCGGCTGATGTCGGCGTCCTCCGAAAAGACGAAGCGGACGGTGCGCACCGCGCCGGCCTCCACGAACAGCGACACGTCCTTGGTCGCCGCCCATTCCAGAGCGCCGGTCGTCTGCCCCTGCAGGATGCTCAGGTAGACGACATCGTTCGAAGTGGCGAACTGTCCCTCGTTGGAGTAGCGGTAGCGGTTCCCCGTGAACCCCAGACGCATGATCACGCTGAGCCGGTCGGTGGCGCGATAGAGCCCCGTCACGGAAAAAGGCAGCGTCCCGATCAGGGACCACTTCGGGTCGATCCACCAGTAGACGCCGGCCACCGGCAGGGCCAGCGCCCGCCCGAACTGATAGGTGGCGGCGCCGCCGTAGATCAGGGTGATCCAATCGCGGATGCGGTGGGTCCCCAGGCCCAGGGCGTAGAAGCGCCCCTTGAGATCGTGAATGGTCCGGTCGTCCTCGGCGAAGCTCTCCCCCACCGACGCCAGGTACAGGTTGTTGGCGCGGCTCAGCCAGAGACCGCTCGCCGCGAGCACGCCGCTGTACAGCCGGTGCTGCTCTCCTGCGAGGAAGGTGATGTCGGGCGAGGCGCTGTTGGCGGCGACGGAGGCGAAGAACTGCGAGGCGCGGTAATTCTTGTCCCAGCGGACGTGCGTCCGGCCGAGCGGCAGGTTCGCGAACAGGGAGAGCGAGCGGGCGCCGAACTCGCCGCTCCCCCGGTCGAGCGGCTCGTCCTGGACGGTGTCTCCCGACACGGTGACCTGCGGCCGGAACAGCCGCAGATCGATGTCTTCCTGCGCCAGGGCGGGGCCGCCGAGGAGAAAAAGGAGCGCGATCATGAGCGGGCCGGCGCAACGTCCTGGGCGCATCCTCCTCCCTGGCGATTGAGCGATGGACGAGTCGTTTATCACAGCCCCGCCGCTTCGACAAGAGCGCCGCCGCGGGGCCCTTGATTTCTCTCGCCACGAGGCTTCGCCAGACCCCTTCCACAGGCTGGACTTTTCACGCCTCGATCCCAAGAAACCGCTTGACTGTAAAGGACATTTGGCGTATTAGACGCTCACATCCCACCCTTCGATTTTTGGGATCTGTCGGAGTCATTTCCGGCCAGAGCGGGGCTCTAGTCGGGGTGCATTGAAGGTTGGAAACGGGTGGTGCAGAAATGTAAGGCCTCTGCCTCCGGCAGGGTTCGGATCAGGCAGTCGGGTGTCACTGAAACGTCAATTTGAGGCTCTCAAGAGGGGGTAGCTCCGGCGAAGGGCACTACCCCCCCGGGTTTGGCTGTGCGCAGGTGCACTCAGGAAAACCCTTGGTGATCCTAGCAGGTTCCGCCCGACAGACGGTGCGGCGCCCGCCTTGTGCCCGCCTCGACCGGAACCCCAATGCTGACCCGAGGACAGAGCGCGCGTCATCCGACCGTTTGACGGCGGGCGCATCGACCATCTGACGACCTGGCCTCTCCGGGCGTCCTGGACCCGGAGAGGCCAGTTTCGTCATCGACCGTTGAACCTGAGGAGTTTCGAGCATGGCACCCAAGGCGACCGGACCGCGGCCCGCACCTCCCGTCCCACCCGCCGAGCCTGAACGGCGGGGGCCGGCCGCCCGGGAAGCGGAGGTCGCCGGCGCCACGAAGAAGCGTCCCTGGTGGAAGCCGGCGCTGCGCTGGGGCGTGCGGGTTGCCGCGGTCCTGATCGTGACGGCCGCAATGCTCTTTCCCTACCCTTATCACACGGGTGGCTCCTTCCGTTTCCTGCCGGCCCACCGCGTCGAGGTGCGCTCGGAGGTCGAGGGGCTGGTGGACAAGGTCCTGGTGCACGAGGGGGAATGGGTGAACGCCCGCCAGCCGATCGCCCGGCTGAGCGGGCGCACGCAGGAAAAGAACCTGAAATCGTCGGAGGCCAAGCTCGAGGAGGCGAAGGCCCGGCTCCAGCTTCTCAAGGCCGGCGCGAAGCCGGAGGAGATCGAGCGCGCCAAGGCCGACGTGAGCACCGCCGAGACGAGCCTGGCCTGGAGCGCGCCGCGCGCCGACCGGTACGCCGAGCTGCACCGCCAGAATCTGGTGTCGGACCAGGAGTACGAGAACGCCGTGCGGCAGCGGGACATCGACACGGCGACACTCGAGGAGGCCAAAGCCAATCTGAGGCTCGTGCAGAGCGGGGCGCGCCGCGAGCAGGTGCAGTCGGTCGAGGCCGAGATCCGCAGCCTGCAGGCGCTGGTGGACAACTACCGGATGGACATGGAGAGCGCCACGCTGAGGAGCCCGATCGCGGGCTGGATCGTCACGCCGCGCATCGAGGAGCTCGCCGGCACTTACCTGAAGCCCGGGCAGCGCGATCTCGTCGTGCAGATCGAGGACGCGCGGACCATCCGGGCCGAGGTCGAGGTGCCCGAGGAAGAGGTGACGTCCGTCCGTCTCGGCGCCGAGGTGGTGGTCGCTCCCTGGGCGTTCCACGACGCCACCTTCAAGGGCACGGTGGTCAGCATCGCGCCGGTCGCCGCCACGAACAGCACCGAGACCAACACGGCGACCGTCCAGGGGCCGACCCAGGGGTCGTCGCAGGTCGCGATGTCTGGCTCGACGGAGCGGGTCGTGCGAGTGATCACCGAGATCCCGAATCCGGACGGGCTCCTGAAGACCGACATGACGGGCTACGCCAAGATCGCGACCGGCCGCCGGCCGGTGTGGGACGTGCTGTTCCGCCCGCTCATCCGCTGGTTCAAGGTGCAGGTCTGGTACTGGATTCCATAGGCTGGGACCCTCCGCCATGCGCGATTTCCAAATCGTCTGCCTGACGCCCGCGGGAAGCGCCGACCCGACGATCGCGATCGCCGCCACGCGCGCCGGCGCCCTCGGCGTGCTCGATCTCGAGCTGGCGCTCGACCCGCGAGCGGCGGCCGTGGCGCTCAGGACGATGGACCGTCTCTGCCGCGCGCCGTTCGGCGTGAAGCTTGACGGCCGCCGCGTCGATTTCCTCGACGAGGTGATGGGCGCCCTCCCGGAGCGCGCGCGTCATGTCGTGCTCACGCCGGGGGACGCGGGGGCGCTCGCCGAGCGCGTCCGCCGGCTGCGCGCCGGCGGCGTCCGCGTCCTCCTGGAGGCGACCTCGATCGACGAGGCCGCCCTGGCCGGACGGTTGGGCGTGGACGGGCTCATCGCCAAGGGACACGAGGCCGCCGGCCGCGTCGGCGAGGAGACGACCTTCATCCTGCTGCAGCGCCTCCTGGCGCGCGCGGCGCTGCCGGTCTG
>CAYLND010000184.1:0-6947 GCA_964384905.1 uncultured Acidobacteriota bacterium | reverse complement strand
GGCCCCGGCGACGGGCGACGCGACGCCCGCGGCGCCGGAGGCCTCCCCGTCGCCCGGCGCAGTCGCCCTGCCGCGCATCATCCGGACGGTGTGCACCGATCACGTCTGCGGCGGCTGCGACGGGAAATGCCGTACGACGAGCGGTCACGTCGCGGTGGACAAGAAAGGCCATTGCGCCTGCACGCCCACCGACGGCAGCGATCTCGATCGGGCCGTCCGCCAGGCCTACGCGAGACACCCCCCCCAGTGAGACGTCGGACCGGGTCCCGGGAGCGCGCGCGGGGGCCGGACCGCGCGCGCCTGCTGCGCGCGGCGCGCCTCTTCCTGTCGGCCATCGGGGAGACCGATCTCAGGCGCGACATGCGCGGGACGCCGGCGCGGGTCGCGGAGGCCTGGAGCGCGGAGATCGTCTCGGGATATCGGGGAGATCCGCTGCGCATCCTGTCCCGCACCATCCCCGCCCGCGCTCACGACATGGTCGTCGTGCGCGACATCCCGTTCACCTCGGTATGCGTGCACCATCTGCTGCCGTTCCACGGCGTCGCGCACGTCGGCTATCTGCCGGACCGCCGGCTGGTGGGGCTGTCGAAGATCGCCCGGGCGGTGGACGTTCTGGCGCGCCGGCTGCAGCTCCAGGAGCGACTGACGCGGCAGGTCGTGGAGGCGCTCACCACCGCTCTGCGCCCGCAGGGCGTCGCCTGCCGCATCGAGGCGGAGCACCTGTGCATGAGCGTGCGCGGGGCGCGTGTCCGGGGGAGCCGGGTGGTGACCTCCGCGTACGCCGGAGCGTTCCGAGGGAGCCGGCTCCTGCGGGCCGAGTTCCTGCGCTCGAGCGGACCGCCGGCGCGCGGGGGAAGCGGCCGCGGCGGCGTGATAGAGTACCGATCCTGATGACGTTGTCGGGACGCTTCACCGCTCTCGCCCTCGCGGCGCTGGCGATTGTCATCCCGGCCGCCGCCGCCCCCCATGCACCGGCGCGCTCTCCCTCCGCGCCCGCGCCGCCGGGAGCGCTGCTGTCGGCGCCGCCGGGCCCCCGGGTGCGGATCGGGCTGACCACCGACCCGGTGAAGGTCCGCGTGTCCGCCGACGGCGGCATCGTGGTGCGCGACCCCGCAAAGAAGCAGCCGATCTGGAAGAAGCGATTCGACGGCGGCATCTATCTCGTGAGCGAGGTGTCCGGCGGCGGCGAGCCGGGCGTCATCTACCGCGTGCAGGTGGCCTCCTTCGCCTCCAAGGAGCAGGCGGACGCCAAGAAGACCGAGCTCGAGACCCTGCTGCCGGGCGAGAAGATCGTCGTGGTGTACAACGCCGACCGGCGCTCGTGGCGGGTCCGGGCCGGCGAGTTCCTGGCGCGCGAGGACGCCTCGGCGCTGGTGCAGCGCCTGAGCGAGGAGGGGTTCAACGAGCTGTGGATCGCCGACGAGGGACGGGCCGTCGGGGGCCGCCTGCGGATCCGCCTGGTGGACGATCGATGGCGCAACTTCCTGACCCCCTACGATCGGGTCTTCGTCCAGCCCGCCCGCCCCGGCGCGCTCCTGCGCATCGACCAGAACACGTACCGCGGGACGCTCGAGGCGCGCGTCTCGAAGGCGGGCAACCTCCAGATCATCGACGAGGTCGACATGGAGGACTACCTGCGCGGGGTGGTGCCCAACGAGATGGGCCCCGGCGTCTATCCGGAGCTGCAGGCGCTCAAGGCGCAGGCCGTCGCCGCGCGCACCTACATGATCGCCAATCTCGGGCTGTTCTCCGACGACGGCTACGACGTCTGCGACAGCGCGCAGTGCCAGGTGTACAAGGGAGCGGGCTCGGAGCATCCGCTGACCGACCAGGCGGTCGACGAGACGCGCGCGATGGTGCTGACCTTCGGCGGGCAGCCGATCAACGCCCTGTACACGTCCACGTGCGGCGGTCACACGGAGGACGGTCAGCTGATCTTCCCCGAGGAGAAGGGGGCGTATCTCAAGGGCGTGCCGTGCTATCCGGAAGTCGAGGCGGAGAGCCGCACGATCGCCGGCCGGTCCTGGATCGATCCCGTCATCCTGGAGGACGGCCAGCCGGTGAACGAAGAGGTCACGCTCCTCCAGGCCCTGGGCGTCGTCGGCCCCGAGGCCGCCACGCGCTCGTTCCTGGTTGCGCCGGCCGACCCGACCGAGGTCGAGCGCTGGAGCGCGTTCGCGCTCGGCCTGCTGGGCAAGACACCGTCGCAGGACGGACTGCAGGGGGGCAGCCCCCAGATGCACGATCTCGCCGGCTACTTCGCGCGGTCGCTCGGCTGGGGAGAGAAGCTCCAGCTGGCCCTCGACGAAAAGGACCTGCCGTACCTTCTGGCGTTCAAGGATCGCGACGACGTGCCCAAGGAGGCGCAGCGTCCGTACGCCATGCTGATCCTCGAGGGGATCCTGCAGCCGTTCCGCGACAACACCCTGCGGCCGCACCACAACCCTTCGCGCGGCCTGGTCCTGCGCTCGCTGTACCGCATCCTCGACTACTACAACGGTCTGGAGACCGTGAAGGCCACGTACCGCGGGAAGGACGGCGACACGATCCTCCTGGAGGTCAAGCAGGACGTGAAGGCGCTGGCCCTCAAGAACGACGTGGCGCTGTACCGCTCCTTCCGCGACGTGTCGTATCCCGCCCCCAGCCTGCCCCTGGTCCTGGGCGATCGGGTCGTGTATCACGCGGCGCGCGACGGCGGCATCGACTATCTCAAGGTGATCGCGAACCAGCGGGGCGTCTCCGACGACCGCTATTCGTCCGCGTACCGCTGGGAGCAGCGTTACACGCGCCAGGAGCTCGAGACGCTCGTGGGGCAGCGTCTCAACGTCGGGCGGCTGACCGACGTGGAGCCGACCCGGCGCGGCGTGTCCGGCCGGGTGGTCGAGGTGAAGATCACCGGGAGCCGCGGCACCTTCTACGTGCGCGGGTTCAAGATCCGCACCGCGCTCGGCGTGCGCGAGAACCTGTTCACTCTCGACCGCACCCTCGGTGCCGACGGCGCGGTGGAGTCCTTCATCTTCAGCGGCAAGGGATGGGGACACGGCGTCGGTCTGTGCCAGGTCGGGGCCTACGGCATGGCGCTGCGCGGCAAGACCTACGAGGACATCCTGCATCATTACTACACGGGCGTCGAGATCGTCCGGCGGACGCAGCGCTGAGAGCGCGCACCGCGGGCCCACGGCGCCGACGCCGTTGTTGACCCGGCGGCGGCGGCCGACCGATAATCACGCCACGATGAGACGGGACCTGGACCGGACGACCCGCCGCACCGGGCGGCCAGCGTGACGGAGTTTCGCGGCCGGCTCAAGGCCCTCAGCGGCGCGGACATCCTCGAGTTCCTGCGCGTCCTCAACCGCCGGGGAAGACTGTCGCTCTCCGGCGAAGGGGCGACGATCGATCTGTACCTGCGGGACGGGCGGATCGTGCACGGGGCGTCGACGCGGGAATCGGATCGGCTGTCGGAGCTCCTGCTGCGCCGGGGGACGATCACCCGCGAGCAGCACGATCAGGCGATGCGCCGGGCCGCCGCCGGGGAGCGGCTGGGCAGGGCGCTGGTCGAGATCGGCGGTCTGACGCCCCGCGCCCTCCTGGAGGCGCGCGGTCACCAGGTCCTGCAGATCGCCGTGTCGCTGTTCGAATGGGAGGACGGCGCGTTCGCGTTCGTCGAGGGGGACGCGCCCGAGGACGGCGGCGTGGAGGTGGACCTGCCGATCCCCCTCGTGATCGCGGAAGGGATCCGGTCCGTCCGCAATCCGGCGCTGTTCCGCAAGCGGATGCCCTTCGACGGCTGGATCTTCGAGACGATCTCCGGCGAGGACCGGCGCCCCGGCGTCGCGCTCGAGCCGCCCGAGCTCTACGTCCTGCGGCTGGTGGACGGCCGGCGGACGATCGGCGACGTCATCCGGCAGTCCGAGTTCGGCGAGACCGAGACCCTGCGCACGATCTTCCTGCTGTTCGCGCTGGGGACCCTGAAGATCAAGGCCCGTCCGACCTCCGAGGACGGCGACGCGCGCCTGGAGGACGGCCTGGCCGCCATCGTGCGGCGCTACAACGACATGTTCGGCAGGGTGTACGACACCCTGATGCGCGAGGTCGGGCCGATCTCCGAGCACCTTCTGGCGCGCTCGCTGCGGCAGCTCGAGGAGACGCACCCCGTCGTGTTCCATCGGGCGTCGCTGGGTGGTGACGGCACGGTGGACGCCGGCCTCCTCCAGGAGAACGTCCGGTCGCTCGGAGGCGCGCCGGGACGCGACCTCCTGATTCAGGGGCTGAACGAGCTGCTCTACGCCGAGCTGTACCTGCTCCGCAGGACGCTGGGACCGCAGCACGAGGGCCGCATCCTGAGAGCCTTTCGCGAGTCGCGGCGGTCGGAGCGCGCCTCCGGAAGCGATGCCTGATGTCCAGGGTGCTGGTCCGCCTCGGCGGCTTCCTGGTCGTCGCCGCCGTGGTGTATCTCGCCGCCGCCCAGATGATCCGGGGCGAGGTGGACAACAAGGTATTCTTGAGGCTGGCCGGGGCGGGGGCGATCTGCGTCGCGGTCGGTGTCGCCCTGGCGGTCTTCGGGCGCGGCATGGCGACGGTTCTGGGCCGGAGCTGCCCGCGCTGCGGTCGCCGCGTGGCGCGCGGGCGGGTCTACTGCGACGACCACCTGCAGGAGACGATCAACGAGTACCGCGACCAGCAGCGGAACCGGGGGCGCTGAATGGACGAGCCGCTCCTGGTCGTCCTGGGCCCGACCGCGACCGGCAAGAGCGCGTTCGCTCTCGCGGCCTGCGAGCGCTTCGGCGGCGAGGTGGTGAGCGTCGATTCGATGCAGGTCTACCGCGGTCTCGATCGAGGGACGGCCAAGCCGGGTCCCGAGGAGCGCCGGCGGGCGCCCCATCACGGCATCGACCTGGCCGAGCCGGGTCAGGACTTCTCGCTCGGTGATTTCGTGCGGGCCTCGCAGGAGGCGATCCGCTCCATCCAAAGGCGCGGCCGGCTCGCGGTCCTGGTCGGTGGGACCGGTCTGTACCTGCGCGGTCTCCTGAAGGGGATCGTGGAAGCGCCGCGCCGGGACGGCGCCCTGCGCGCCCGCCTGGTGGCGCTGGCGGAGCGTCACGGGACGGCGCGCCTGCATCGCCTGCTGGCGCGGGTCGATCCCGCCGCGGCGGCGCGGATGCGCAGCGGCGATCGACAGCGGATCGTGCGCGCTCTCGAGGTCTATGTGGCGGCCCGCCGCGGTCTGTCGGATCTCATCCGGGACTCGCCCTTCGGCCCCGATCGCTACGTCGCGGTGAAGATCGGGCTCGACATGGATCGCGAGACGCTCTACCGGGCGATCGACGCGCGGGTCGGGCGCTTCTTCGCGGAGGGTCTGGTGGACGAGGTCCGGCAGCTGCGCGCCGCCGGCTGTCCGGACACCGCGAACGCCTTCAAGGCGCTGGGATACCGGGAGACGCTCCGTCACCTGCGCGGCGACCTGGGTCTCGAGGAGGCGATCGCGCTGACGCGCAGGAACACGCGGCGCTACGCCAAGAGACAGTGGACCTGGTTCCGGAAGGAAGAGGGGGTCGCCTGGTTCTCGACCGACCCGGCCGAGCCGGACCGTTTCAGAGCGCCCCTGGCGCATGCGGCGAGGGCGCTGGGCCGAGGGTGAGATCGATGGACAAGGACGGAGGAAGCACCAGCATCCAGGACCACTATCTCGGCAAGGCGCGCAAGGACCGGGCCTGGCTGACCGTGATCCTGAACAGCGGGAAGAAGATCGGCGGGCGGATCGTCTCGTTCGATCGGTACACCGTCATCCTGGAGGACCGCGGCAGCGAGCAGATGGTGTTCAAGCACGCCATCGCGACGATCAGCGCGGCCCGCTCCTTCACGAACACGATCGATCTGAACCGGGCCGCGGCCGGGACCGAGGGGCGGGGTGCGGCGGAGCCCGGGTCCCCGGCCGGCAAGACCGCGGCGGGAGCGGACGGACCGCCGACCGGGTCGACGACTTCGCGCTGAACCGGACGCGGTCGCGGGGAGGGCGCGCGTGCTCAGTCTGGCCAACCAGCTGACGATCTTCCGGATGGTGATGATCCCGCTCCTGATCACCCTCCTGCTGCGCAATCTGCACGGCTGGGCCTTCGCCGTGTTCCTTCTGGCGGGTCTGACCGACGCCCTGGACGGCGTGATCGCGCGGCGCTACAGCCAGAGCTCCAACATCGGCGCCTTCCTCGACCCGATGGCCGACAAGCTCCTGATGACGGCCTGCTTCATCGTGCTGGCCCTGCCGGATCACCCCAAGTCGGTGCCCGATTTCCATCTGCCGAACCACATTCCTCTCTATCTGACGATCGTGACGATCAGCCGCGACGTCTTCATCGTGATCATCGCGCTTCTGGTCCATCTGACCTCCGGTCTGACCCGGTTCAAGCCGACGTTCCTGGGCAAGCTGACCACGGCCGTCCAGCTCGTGACCATCGGGACGGTCATCCTGCTGAACTTCCTCGGCCAGGAGCAGGAGGTGATCGTCGAGGGGCTGGTGTGGATCACGCTGGCGCTGACGCTGGCGTCGGGGTTCCACTACCTGTACCGCGCCACCCGCGTCGCGTAGGATTGAGCGGGCCGGGAGCCTGCCGCCTACTCGACCCAGACCAGCTCGGCCTTGATGGTTCCGACCGGTCCGTTGTAGTCGAGCGGCAGCTCGAAGATCGCCGAGCCCTGCGGCGGGATGCTGGCCGGCGTGAGAGGCGTCTCTCCCTGCGCCGCGACCGTGCCGTTGTCGAGCAGGATGCGCACCCGGATGCGGGCCTGGAGCGCGATGCCCGTCCCCCGGTTCTGCACTCTGCCGAACACCTTGAGACGGCCGTCCGGCATGATCGAATGGTCGTTCTCCAGGAACGCGAGATCGGGGCGGCCCTGCTGCCCGACGCGCTCGCGCGGACGCTCGCCCGTCGCCGGTCCCGGTCGGGCGCCCG
>CAYLND010000183.1:0-6948 GCA_964384905.1 uncultured Acidobacteriota bacterium | reverse complement strand
GCCGGAAGGTCAGGGAGTTGACCGGGGGACAGGACCGGGCGCCCGACGCGGTCGGAGCCGCTCGATTGAAAGAGGATGTGACGTCCGTGGGGGGACAGCGCCATCGGGTTCCAGGGGCGCCAGGGTACGGCATCGGTCTGAGGGATCGCGAAGCGCATGACCGGCGCCGGCCCGCGCGCGGCGCGGGAGCGGCCCAGGGCGACCGCCAGCACCGCGGCCGTCAGGACGAGCGCGGCGCTCGTCGCCCTGAGCAGGCGCTCGCGCCTGCGGGTCGGCGGCCGCGTCATCGGCGACACCCCTCCGGGCGATCCGGCCGGCGGGCCCGACTCGGCGATCCAGCGCAGCTCGCGCTCGAGATCGCCCGCCGTCTGCCACCTGTCCTCCGGGTCCTTCGCCAGGCACTGCCGCACCAGACGGTCCAGGGCCGGGGGCGCCTGCGGCCGCAGCTCGGCGATCGGCCGCGGATTCTCCTTCAGGATCGCGGCGATGAGCGAGGCCTGGCTCCGGCCCACGAAGGCCTTCTTCCCGGTCGTCATCTCGTACACCAGCGCTCCGAACGAGAAGATGTCCGACCGCGGGTCGGCTTCCCTGCCCTCGAGCTGCTCCGGGGACATGTACTGGAAGGTGCCGACGATCGACCCTTCCGCCGTCAGCGGCCGGCTCATCGTCGGCGAGTGCGACATCTCGCCGAACGTCGCTCCCGGTCCGGTCGCGCGCGCCAGACCGAAGTCCAGGAGCTTCGCGCCGCTCTTCGTCAGGATGACGTTCCCCGGCTTCAGGTCGCGGTGCACGATGCCGCTGCGGTGCGCGCGTCCCAGGGCGTTGGCGATCTCGATCGCGTGCCGCAGGGCCCGGCCGACGTCGAGCGGCCCTCGCTGCAGCAGCTCGGCGAGCGTCTCCCCTTCCAGGTACTCCATGACCAGATAATCGACGCCGTCCTGCTGGCCGACGTCGTAGAGCGTGCAGATGTGCGGATGATTCAGCGCCGAGACCGCGCGGGCCTCGCGCTCGAACCGGGCCCGCACCTCCGCGCTCGACGACAGGCTCGTGGCCAGCACCTTCACGGCGACCGTGCGGCTCAACCGCGTGTCGACGGCGCGGTACACCTCTCCCATGCCGCCCGCCCCGATCGGCGCGACGACTTCGTAGGGGCCGAGTCTCGTGCCTGGAGCGACCGCCACGGTCGATGGACCCCTTCTCGGCTTCCGGCCTGCCGGGGCGCCCGGTGGCAGCACCGGCATGTTCCTGGATGGTATCGTCGTCCCCGGCGTGACGCAAGCGTGGCCGGGTGAGCCAGGAGCCTGGAAAGACGGGTGGGGGGACGCCGACCCTCCCTGTGGACAACCCCCTGGACCGGCTTACATTGGACACGATGGCTGCGGCGCGACGCCCCTGATTGCGGAACCGTAATCGAGGGTCGGCGCGCCGCTCCAACCGAGACGGTGATCATGCCGCGCGAGT
Organism: uncultured Acidobacteriota bacterium; assembly: GCA_964384905.1. Lineage (GTDB taxonomy): Bacteria > Acidobacteriota > Polarisedimenticolia > Gp22-AA2 > Gp22-AA2 > Gp22-AA3. Next base: position 5,487 of record CAYLND010000183.1, on the reverse strand, counting down.
CCCACGATCGGACCACCGCCATCGACCGGGCGTCCCTGGACAGCGTGCGGCTCCACAAGACGCTGGCCGCGCTCGTCGTGCTGCGGGGCCCCGAGATCGGGCGCAACTACCGTCTGCGGCGAGGACCGACGATCATCGGCCGGGGCTTCGGGGCCGAGATCCGGCTCCCCGACGACCTGGCGTCGCGCGAGCACGCCCGTCTCGATTGTCTCTGGGATCCGGTCCGCCAGTGCGCCACGTTCCACCTGATCGATCTCGACAGCACCAACCACACCTTCGTCAATTCGGAGCGTATCGACGAGGTGGAGCTGCGCGAGGGGGACAAGATCCAGATCGGCGATACCGTCCTGAAGTTCGTGCTGCTGGACGAGATCGAGGCGAAGTTCCACGAGGAGGTCCGCAACCGGATCTCGTACGACCAGCTGACCGGGCTCCTGACCAAGGAGTCGCTCTACCTGGCGCTCGAGAGGGAGCTGCAGCGCTGTCTGCGCTACGGGCTGCCTCTCTCCGTCCTGATGATGGACCTCGATCGGTTCAAGTCGGTCAACGACACGCGCGGGCACCTGATGGGCAGCCACGTGCTCGCCGAGGTGGGGCGGCTCATTCGCGATTCGACGCGCGCCGTCGACGTCGCCGCCCGCTACGGGGGCGAGGAGTTCCTGACGTACCTGTCCGAGACCCCCACCGTCGGCGCCGGCCAGGCGGCCGAGCGCATCCGCCGATCCATCGAGGGGCACCGGTTCACCCTGGACGGCGCCTCCCTCCAGGTGACCATCAGCATCGGCATCTCCACCAGCCCGGAGCACGGCCGTGATGTCGCGACCCTCGTCGGGCGGGCCGACCGGGCGCTGTACCGGGCGAAAGAGAGCGGCCGCAACCGCGTCTGCATCGCCACACCCGACTGAGGCGCCTCGTGCCGCGCAAGGCCAGCGATCGCACGCTCGCCATCCCGAGGGAGATCCTCGACAGCGGACGGTTCCGCAAGACGAACGCCTCCCTGGTGGTCCTGCAGGGCGCCGAGATCGGACGCGATTTCCGCCTGCGCAGGATGGTGACGGTCCTCGGGCGCGGGCTCGACGCCCACGTCCGCATCCTCGACGACCTCGCCTCGCGCGAGCACGTCCGGATCAGCGTGCGCTGGGACCGCGAGCACCGCAGCGCCTCCTTCTACCTGACGGATCTCGGCAGCACCAACGGAACCCTGGTCAACAACCGCCGCGTCGAGTCCATGGAGCTGAGCGAAGGCGACAAGATTCAGATCGGCGGCACCGTCCTCAAGCTGGTCCTGCTCGACGAGATCGAGGCGCGCTACCACGAGGAGGTGCGTCATCGCATCACGTACGACCAGCTCACGGGCCTGCTCACCCGCGAATCGCTCTATCTGGCTCTCGAGACGGAGCTGAAGCGCTGCCGGAAGTACGATCTGCCGCTCGCGGTGCTGATGATGGACCTCGATCATTTCAAGACGGTGAACGACACGCACGGCCATCTCATGGGGAGCCACGTGCTGTCCGAGGTCGGCCGGCTCATCCGCGAGTCGATCCGGATGGACGATGTCTCGGCGCGTTATGGCGGCGAGGAGTTCCTGGCCTACCTCCCGGAGAGGAGCGGCGGCGAGGCGCTGCGGGCGGCCGAGCGCATCCGCCGGGCCATCGAGCAGGAGCCGATCCGTCAGGACGGCGTGACGGTCGGGATCACGATCAGCATCGGGATCGCCACCTTTCCCGAGCACGGCCAGGATCTCAAGTCGCTGGTCGGTCGCGCCGACCGCGAGCTCTATCGCGCCAAGAAGTCGGGACGGAACCGCGTCTGCGCCGCCACGCGGCCGCGGACGGGCTCCTAGCGGGACGGGGCGCCGCGGCCGGCCTCGACGAGGGCGCGGATCTCGTGGTCCTCGAGGAGACGGTCGCTGCGCTTGGCGGCGTCGTAGATTCGATCGACCAGGTCGTCGGCCGGCTCGAGCCCCTGCTGCTCCAGCCAGAAGACCACGTTCGAGCGGCCGCTCAGCGGGCCGATGCGTATCCCCTGCGTGAAGCCGAAGTCGGAAGCGGGCACCCCGGAGTAGACCCGGTCGGCGAGCCAGGTGTCGTTCCTGCGCAGCGCCTTGATGACCGCGGCGGCGTGAACGCCGGTGCCGGTCTCGAAAGCGTCGGGTCCGATGACCGGATAGCCGGAGGGAATCGGCACGTGGCAGCCCTCGGCGACCAGACGGCAGTATTCCCCGAGTCGCGTGAGATCCCGGTCGATCCAGCCGAGGAGCTTCAGGTTGACCAGGATCAGGTCCATGGGAGTGTTCCCGGCGCGCTCGCCGATGCCCAGGGCGCAGCCGTGCACCCGGCTGGCCCCGGCGGTGACGGCGGCGAGTGTGTTCGCGAGGCCGAGCCCGCGGTCGCGGTGACCGTGCCAGTCGAGACCGACCTCCGCCCCGCTGTCCTTCACGATCTCCGCGACGAACCGGATCACCTGCGCCGCCCCGTGCGGGGTCGCGTGACCGACCGTGTCGGTGACGCAGAGGCGGCTCGCCCCGCAGTCGATGGCCGTCCGGTAGAGCTTCCGGAGCGTCTCCGGATGGGCCCGCGACGTGTCCTCGGTCACGTACATGACCGGCAGCCCCTCGCGCACGGCGAAGCGGATCGATTCGGCCGTCCGCTCCAGCAGCAGGTCGATCGACCAGTCCTCGGTGTACTGTCGGATCGCCGACGAGCCGATGAACAGACAGGCCTCCACCGCCATCCCGGTGGACGCCGCGATCCGGGCGATCGGCTCGATGTCGCGCACCATGGTGCGGGCCGCGCAGTTCGGCCGGATCGACAGCCTCTCGTCCGCGATCTGGCGGCAGAGCGCCGTGACGTCGGCGACCGCCTTCGGTCCGGCGCCGGGCAGACCGACGTCGGCGGTGTCGATCCCGAGCGCGTCCATCGCCCTCAGGATCGCCTTCTTCACCTCGATCGGCGGGTCGGTGACGCTCGGTCCCTGCAGGCCGTCCCGCAGCGTCTCGTCGTCGAGGGCGATGGAGGCCGGGGGCTTCGGCGCCGGGCCGGTCTGGTTCCAATCATAGATGAGGTCGGCCGGACGGCCGTCGTGCGGCGTCATGGGCCGATTGTAGGGAGGGCCCCCGGAGGTGTCAACCAGCCGCCGGCCGCGGTCTCGGGGCGGGTTGCGGCGCGGACGCCGAGACACTACGTTCTGAGAGACCTCGATGACCGCGGAGGAGGAGGGGTTCATGAAGCATCGCAACCGGCTCACGATACGGACGCTCGTGCTCGTCCTGATGTTCGCCGCGCCGAAACCGGCGCACGCCCTGGGAGACTGGATCGGCGTCGAAGGATCGATCTGGCACAACGGCCAGGTCGGGAGCGCCTCGATCGACGGCAGCGTGCTCTCCGGCACCACGATCGATTTCCAGGACACCCTCGACCTCGACAAGAACGACAACTCCAAGATGGGGCGCCTCTGGTTCCACTGGGGAAAGAGCGGGTTGTACCTCGACTACTTCGACGCGTCCAGGAAAGGCAGCACCCTCCTGAGCCAGTCCTTCGTGTTCAACGACACCCTGTACTCCAGCGGGCAGAGCGTGGAGAGCAGCGAGGATCTCAAGCTTCTGCAGGCGCAGTATCGCTTCACGCTCGCCGATCTGAAGCTCGTCGACGTCGCGCTGGGTTTCGGCCTGAGCCAGGCGAAGGTGAACATGGAGCTCGACGGCTCGGTGAGCGGCCGCACCACGTTCGACAAGAGCGTGCCCTACCCGACCCTCGCGGCCGCGGTCACCATCAAGCCGCTGCCGGGGTTCCACCTCCGCGTCGAGGCGAACGGCCTCCACGTGAACGTGGGCGGCGCGCGCGTGAACGTGCTCGACGCCCGCGCTCAGGCCGAGGTGTACGTGGCGCACGTCCTCGGCTTCTTTGCCGGTTACCGCACCTTCCATTTCTCGGCCGATGACAAGGACTTCGGCTCGGTCGAGAGCACGTTCAAGGGCCCCTACGCCGGTATCGGCTTGAAATTCTGAGCCCCCCGGCGCCGCCGCGGGCATCGGCTCGTATAACATCGGTCGCCATGCCGCGGCGGCCGAGCACGCGCGTCCTTCTCTTTCATCCCGACCGACCTCCGTCGGCGTCCTCGATCGATTGGGTCGTCGAGCGGCAACGCCATGCGCGGGTGCTCGTTCCCGCCGGCCTCGCGCCGGGCGCCGATCTGCCGGCCCGCGCCCGGCACGACCCGTTCTCCGCGCCGGAGAGCGCCGTCTCGGACAGCGCGGCGGAGACCGCGGCGCTCCTCGCCGGCGAGCCGGCGCCGTCCCGGTTCGTGGTCGAGGCGGCGGCCCTGGCCCTTCTCGTGGAGGCCGCCGTCCTGGTCTTCGACCGGGATCTTTTCCGCGATCTGATCGCGCTGTCCTGCTGGTCGATGAACGTCCCGGAGCGTCCGAGCGACGGTCTGCTGGCGCAGCACATCGGGATCGCTTCGAGGGTGCCGGCGGAATTCAGCGACACCTCGGCACAGGCGGTCGATGCGATCCTGTCCGGCGACCCGGAGCGGGTCCGGCGGGTCGCCAGGGCGCGCCGTCTCCGGGCGCGACGGGACGGCCCGGAGCGGTTCGGGCGTCTGGGACGGAAGAGCGCCGGACGGCGGCCTGCCATCGTGTATCTCGATCTGCTCGTCGCGCCGGCCGCAGGCCGCGGGGCGTTCCATGAGGCGCTCCGCCGCTTCGAGCGGGGAGCCGCCGAGACGCTCCTGTCGGTCGCCGCGGCCGTTTTCTGCTGACCTCCCCCAGCGCAGCACCGGCGCGAACGTGCTAGCGTGTCCTCCTCGAAGGAGGACCCGAACATGACCCCTGGCCCACGCGTCCCCGAGTCCCATCGATCCGCGCCGGCGGGTCGCGCCCTCTTGGCCGCCCTCACCGCGCTCATCCTGGTCGGCGCGGCCCCACCGGCCGCGCCATCCGGCTCCGACGCCGCCTGCGACGCGATCCGAAGTCTCCAGGGGCCGGCGCAGGCGGAAGTCCTGTCCCTGGCGCGCATCCTGGCGTTGAAGCCGGCGATGGCGATCGACTTCTCCGGCACGACAGGCGAGTACTGCTTGAACACCCCCGGCCCGGTCATGGCCCATTTCAGCGATCGGCCGGCAGAGACCAGCGAGGACATCGTCTATTTCGTCGACGCCGCTCCTCTGGTGGCGCGCGGGCTGCGGCTGCAGGAATTCCCCGCCATCGATCCCAGGCTGGGCGCCATGAAACCCGGCGCCTGGTACCGCTACGAGGGACAGGGAACGGAGCCGCATCATGGCCGGGAGATGAAGGACCGCACCTGGCTGATGGTGGCCGTCGACGTCAAGTAGGCGCCCGGCCGGACGGATCACGGACGGGTCAGGAGGGAGCCCGGCGCCTCCTTCGAGGCGCCGGGCCGTCAGCCTTGCCGACTGCCGTCGCGGAGGGAAGAGCTAGCCCGGATTTCTCACCGCGGGTCTGTTCGCCTCGCTGAAGCTGCGGATCGG
>CAYLND010000182.1:0-6985 GCA_964384905.1 uncultured Acidobacteriota bacterium | reverse complement strand
GCCCGCCGGGCCGCCCGAGCTTCGCATTCGGCGCGCAGGCGATCGATCTCGCCGGCGACGGCGCGGGCCTCCGCTTCGTCGGCGCACTCCTTCAGCGCCGTCTCGCCTCTTTCGATCCAGCGCTGAATCTCCTCGTAGCGGCCCGAGGTCAGGAGCGCCCACCCGGCGCGCAGCGGCACCGACGGATCGTCGGGAAAGAGACGCGCCGCCTCCTGGAACCTCTCCAGCCCCTCGCCGACGCGGCCGCTCAGGACCAGGATCTCCGCCCGACGCTCGTCGCAGCGACCGCTCAAGGCGGGCTCGATCTGCGCCACCCGATCGAGCACCTTCCCCGCTTCATCGTAGTCGCCGCGATCCTTCAGGTGCTCCTCCAGCCGCAGCAGGATGTCGGGGTAATAGAGCGCCGGGTGGCGGGAGTCCGACGCCGCGATCCGCCTGAGAAGGACGATGGCATCCTCGTTCCGCTCCAGCTCCTCGAACGCCTGCGCCGCCGCCCAGAGGATGTAGTCGTCGGCGCGCGACAGATCGAGACGCTCGAGATCCTCTTCGCCGATCTCGTCGAGGAGATCGATGTGCTCGCGGTACTCCTGCGCCGGGAGCTCGCGCTCCTGGCGCGCGAATCCCCAGACGTACCCCTCGGACGGCTCGTCCCCACCGGCGGCCTCGCCTTCGCCGGCCGCGTCGCCGCCGCCTGCTTCATCTTCGTGGGTCGCCTGGCGGTCGGGGTCGTCGCGGGAGTCATCGTCCGGGCGGAGCGCGCTCAAAGATTCTCCTCGTCGTCGTGCCAGGCCTCCTCCAGCGGGCCGAGATCCGGGCCGAACAGACGGGTGAAGGTCTCGACGCCCCCCTGACCCTGGGCCTCGAGCCGGGCGTATTCCCCGAAGGCCGCCCGGTAGCGTCCCCGGTCGCCGTGCATCAGGAAATGTACCAGCGTCCAGGAGGCGCTGTAGGCCAGGACCGCGCGCTCGCCGCTCCAGAGCGGGTCGCCCGCGCGCGAGGCGAGCAGGTCGCGCAGCGGCATGGCGCCCTCCTCGCGTATCTTCTTTATGTACTCCAGGAGCGGCACGCGCGGGTCGAACTGCAGGCGCACCTGCCCGGAGATGATCGTGCGGGAGCGGCGAATCTCCCCCGGCTCGATCGTCAGCCGGCCGCCGATCTGCGAGAAGCTGAAGTAGGTCGCGAGCCCCTCCTGGAACCACTTCGAGGCCTGCCCTCCCGGACGGTAGGCCCTCTCGTAATCGAGCATGTGGATCGCCTCGTGGATGACCACCGGCACCGGAAGGTGGCCACCCATCGGCTCGCACGGCACCGACAGGATGCGGGACGCCGGGATGTACGTCCCCGCGTATCTCCAGGGCTCCGCGGGGGTCCGGAGCTCGCCTGGCTCGGCGGCCAGGCCGGGCGCGACCGGGACCCTCCCCGACTGCCACAGCCGGTGCAACCGGTCGTGGTCGGCCTGGCGGGCCCAGGCGTACACCAGGACCTGCTGGTTGAACGGACGCAGCGCGACCAGCGGCGCCCAGAAGCTCTCGTGCGCCTGCACCGCCGCCTCGACCACCTGGCCGAGCATCTTCACCTCCGCCTCGTCCAGGACGTCGGTGTGGATCAGGAGCTGGCCGATCTGCACCTGCTGCTGATGGATCCCCATCAGCCGGGCCGCCTCGTTGACGTAGGCGTCGCGGCGCCGCTCCGCCAGGTAGTCGGCGATGTCGCTCTCCAGCGCGTGCCGCAGCGCCTCCCCCTCGGGCGCGTTGCGCTGGTGCAGGACCTGATACGACATCTCGCCGCCGCCCGCGCCATGGAGCCGCAGGGCGTAATAGACCTCGCCCAGCTTCTGCAGGAGATAATGCAACCCCTCGGCGGTGACCGGCCCGGCGGTGCCTCCGACACGCGTCTCGTGCAGGGCCTTGCGGACGGCCGCCGGCAGCGTGGCGGCCGACACGAATCCCCAGTCGCCGCCGCGCACCGGCGAAGGACCGGGCTCGGCCGCGGTCGCGCCGGACGGCGGGGCGCGCAGGATGGTCTCGAACGATTCCCCGGCCTGCAACCGGCGGAAGGCGTCGTCGACGGTCTCGCCATCGCTCGACACGATCGCCAGCACGTGGAACAGCGCGCGGTGCTCCCAGCCCCGCGATTCGGGCGGCAGACCCGCGAAGGTCAGCTCGATTGGCGCGAAGTAGGTCAGCGGCTTCCCCCGCAGTCGCGCCGGGCTGAAATGCGTTTGCATCACCGCCGCCGTCGCGGCGCCCCGCATGCCGAGATCCGGGTCCGGTCCGCGCAGCGGTCGCGCCCGGAGCGGGGCGCCCTCGGGCGAGATCTCCGCCAGGAGCGTCACGTGCGCGTCGCCGATGAGGCGCGCCCGCCCCGCTTCCTCCGGGTACTCGGGGACGATCTCGGCCGTCGGCTTCGGAGGCGGGACCAGGTCGAGCGGGTCGCTGGACGTCCGGGTCTCCAGGTCGAGCGGCGGCGGCTCCAGGCTGCCCGTCGGACCCGGGGCCGCGCGCGACGGCTCCTTCAGGCTCGCGAGCGCGGCCGCGATGCGGTCGGCCTCCCCCTCGAAGCCGGAGGACACCTGCCACACCGTGTCGCTGGCGCGGGTTCCGAACACGCCCTGCAGCGCCCGCGTCGCTCCGCCGCACACAATCTCGTAACGCGCCGTCAATCCCCCGGCCCATCGGCCGGTGATCCGGACGCCGGTCGGCGCGCCGCAGGCGCCCTCGGGATGGGCCCAGTCGAGGAACTCCACCAGCCTCGGAAGCACCTCGTCGCGCGCGGCGCCGGAACTCTGACGATCGGGTGGCGGCGATTCGTCCGCCAGCGCGACGGCGCCGGCCAGCACCAGGGCGGCGGGAAGAAAGTGGCTCCGAAAGCGCATCGGGTCACCGTGTCCACGGGCTTCGGGCTCGAGCGGGAATTATATTCCGGCGCGGCATGCGCATTCTCGTCTCCGCTTCCGTCGTCGTCCTCGCCGCCTCGATCCTGACCGCCGTCCCGCTCCAGGCCGCCGCCGATCCGATCCCCGACGGCGTCACGGCGGCGTTCGGCGGAATCGTCAGCGTCCGGGTGCGCGAGATCGTCAGCGTGCCCGTGTTCCGCAACGGGCGCTTCCTGCGCGAGCCGGTGGAGGGGCTCGGCGCGGGGTCGGGCGTGGTGATGTCGGCCGACGGACTCATCCTGACGAACGCGCACGTCGTCGCCGGCAGCACCGAGGTGACGATCGGGACCACCGACGGCCGTGAGGTCCCGGCGCAGGTCGTCTCCCTGGACGAGGCCTCCGACCTGGCCCTGCTGCGTGCCACGACGGGCAGCTTTCACCCGATCGATTTTGGCCCCGATACGCTCCCGGCGTCCGGAACGCCGCTGTTCGTCCTGGGGAACCGCTCCGACCTCGGCCGCCAGCTCGGATGGGCGAGGATGGGAGAGCACGATCGCGTCCGCGTCGGCGCGCGGCCTCTCGAATTCTGGGCCGAGGTCCTCGCCCCGGTCGGCCCGGGCGACTCGGGTGGCGCGCTCGTCGACGCGGCCGGCCGTCTCGTCGGCGTGCCGAGCCTCCTGATCACCCACGCCGGGGATGCGGGCCGCTCCGGGCCGCGCTCGTCGGGGCTGTTCATCCCGGCACGCCACGCGCGACGCTCCATGACACGCATGCTGCAGGGCGCGCGCGCCGCCTGGCCGTGGATCGGAGTTCTTCTCGAGGACCCGTTCATCGCCCAGACGCAGGGCGAGCCCTGGGACCCGGCACGCGGCGCGGTGGTGCGACGCGTCTTCCCCGGCAGCCCCGCGAGCGAGGCGGGCGCGCGCCCCGGCGACCGCATCGTCGCCATCGGCGGGCGTCCGGCGCGCGACAATTTCGAGGCGCTGGACGCGGCGCTCGATCTCGAGACCGGCCGGGAAGCGACCGTGACCGTGGAGCGCGACGGCCGGTCGCTCGACCTCAAGATGACCCCGGCGCCGCGGCCGGCCGATCCGCGTCCCGATCCGATCGACGACTTCGCGTTGCACACCGGATTCCGGCTTCGACCGAAAGACCCGGGCGGCGACGGACGCGGCACCCTGGCGCTCGCCTCGATGTCGTCGCGCACGCGCCGCGATCTGCCGGAGTTCGAGGCGGTGCTGTTCGACGAGCGCCCGGCTCTCGTGTCGATCCTGCCGGGACAGAACGCCCTGGCCGGCCTGACGCGGCGGCTTTCGGTCCTCTCGGCGGACGATCTCGAGGCGATCATCGGGCGCTGCTTCGTCGAGGAGCAGTTCGTCGCGCTGGCCCACTGGGATTTCGGAAGCCGCAAGACGCTCGACCGCGCTCACGTGCATCGCAAGATCTATCCGGTCGTCCTGTAAGCGGGTGTCTCAGGCGGCCGGCTGAGACTCGCCTTCTGATACCACGACCTATCTGCTGCAAATCCTGACGCTTCTCGATCGGCAGCCGTCTCCGCCGGCAGGCCGCGACAGTCTCACAGGCCTCGCCGACTCCCGGATTGGATCGAAGGCGAGCGCCGCCCCGTGAGAAGCAAGTGCTTGAAGCACAACAGGCTCCCGCGGGTGCGCGCGGCGCGCGCGAGTCCGGGGCATGCTCATTGCAATGTTCGCGCCGAGATGAGAAGTGGGGGCGGAGCCGCGCGCCGTCTCCAGCAAGCGGCGCGCCGCTCCTACGCCGGAGAGCCAGGCCATCCTTCTCCGGCGCGACCCCATCGCCCGCCGCTCATCTCACCCTCCCGGGCATCCGGGGATGGGCGGCGGGCGCCTTTCCCTCTCGAGCGTGGCACGCAGCAGCCCGCCCCGCCGCCAAATTGACCCGGATGCGCAGACGGCATAGAATCCGCCCCTGCCATGAGAGGAACGATCTTCTGGGATGTCGACACCCAGCACGACTTCATCGTCCCGGACGGCAGGCTGTACATCCAGGGGGCCGAAGCGATCCTCCCGAAGCTCGAGGCGCTGACCGGGTTCGCCCGGGAGAAAGGCGTGCCGCTCCTCGGCTCGGTCGATTATCACGCTCTCGAGGACCCCGAGATCTCGGACCACCCCGACTTCCGCGCGACCTATCCTCCCCATTGCCTCGCCGACACCCCCGGACAGGCCAAGGTGCCGGCGACGACCCCGAGGGACGCCTTGTGGATCGACAGCCGGCCGGAGGAGAAGGAGGCGCTGAAGCAGCAGGTGCGTGAGCATCTGTGCAGGGGCGGCGAGGTCTTCTTCCGCAAGCAGCGCTTCGACGTGTTCAGCAATCCGAACGTGGACACCGTGCTGGAGGCCGTCCGCCCGGATCGGATCGTGGTCTACGGCGTGGCCCTCGACGTCTGCGACCGGTACGCGGTCGAGGGGCTCCTGGAGCGCCGCCGCTACCGCGTCGCCCTCGTGCAGGACGCGACCCGTGCCATCCGGCCCGACGAGGGCGAGAGGCTCGTCCAGGATTGGGCGGCCCGCGGCGTCTCCGTCCTGACCACCGGCCAGATCATCGGAGGGGCGCTCGGCATCTGATGGACCAACCCTCGAAAAAGCACGGACGCCTCCGGCAGATGCGCGTGGTGGCGATCCGCCCGCGCGGTTCGCCGCGGCAGGAGCCGCCTCCGCCGCCCGAGCGGGCCGTGGGGACCGAGCCGTCCGCGTTCCCCGAGGTCCCGGTGCCGTTCGCGACGCTCGGCCTGCCCGCACCGATTCTGCGATCGCTCGAGTCGATGGGGTACCGGCAGGCGACCGAAGTGCAGGCGCGCTCAATCCCGCCGGCCCGGGCCGGCGTGGATCTCATCGTCGAATCGCGAACCGGGACCGGCAAGACGACGGCGTTCGGCGTGCCCCTGATCGAGACGATCGACGCCGGCCGCCCGGCCGTGCAGGCCCTCGTCCTCTGTCCGGCGCGCGAGCTGAGCATCCAGGTCAGCGAGGAGCTGGGCCGGCTCGGCCGCGACTCGGGCGTGCGCGTCCTGACCATCTACGGCGGCGACTCGATGACCCGGCAGATCGACGGGCTGCGCCAGGGGGCCCACGCGGTGGTCGGCACGCCCGGGCGGATCCTCGATCACATGCGCCAGGGGACGCTGCGTCTCGACGCGGTGCGCTTCCTCGTGCTCGACGAGGCCGACCGGATGCTCGACATGGGGTTCGAGAAGGAGGTCCGGCAGATCCTCGAGCAGGTGCCGCGGCAGCGCCAGACCCTGATGTTCTCGGCCACCATCCCGTCGGCGATCGAGGCGATCGCCAGCCGCTACCAGCGCGAGCCGGAGCGCCTGATGCTGTCGCAGGACGCGCTGTACGTCACCGACGTGCAGCACCTGTTCTGCATCCTGTCGCGCATGGACAAGGCGGCCGCGCTGTACCGCCTGATCGAGTACGAGTCGCCCGCCTCGTCGATGATCTTCTGCAACACCCGCGCCGAGACGCGCCTGGTGCACTCGTACCTGGCGATGCGCGGGCTCCCGGTGGCGATGATCTCGTCCGACCTGCCGCAGCGCAAGCGCGAGCAGGTGATGCGCCGGTTCCGCGGCAAAGCGCTGAAGCATCTGGTGGCCACCGACGTCGCGGCGCGCGGCATCGACATCGAGGACCTGTCGCACGTCTTCATCTACTCGACGCCCGACTCGTCCGATCAATACATCCACCGGGCGGGCCGCACCGGCCGGATCGGCAAGACCGGCCGGGTGATCTCGCTCGTCTCGGCCTTCGATCTGATGAACTTCAACCGGCTGGTGCGGGCCAACCATCTCAAGGCCTACGAGATCGACGTCCCCTCCGACGACGAGGTGGCGCGCAGAAAGGTGAGGCGGATCGTGGAGACGCTCAAGGAGCTGGCGGCGCGGCTGACGCCCGACGAGCGCGCCGAGTACGAGGCGATGGCGCAGGGCATCCTGGACGACGCGGAGCGGCTGGCGATCGTCGGCTACCTGCTGAAGACCCATTTCGAGGAGGAGGCGGCGCGCGGCGTTCTCGACGAAGGAGCCGCCGAGGGCGAGCCGTCGGGCGGCGCGCCGGCCGCCACGGCGCGTCATGT
>CAYLND010000181.1:0-7034 GCA_964384905.1 uncultured Acidobacteriota bacterium | reverse complement strand
CGTCCTCCCTGTCACGGCACGCCCTCGCCTATCTCGCCACGGTCCGTTTCGATCCCGCGGTGGAGGGCCGTCTGGTCGGCGCCCTGCGGAACGCGCACGTTCACCGGATCGTCGGCAGCAGGGCACTCCTGCCCGGCGCGGGCCGGGTGACTCTGCGCGACGCGCGGGACGGACGCGAATGGGACGAGGAGGCTCCGGCGGCGGCGGTGTCGCTCGATGAAGCGCGCCTGGTGGCCCTGCGCTCGCTCCGCGAATCGGGCGCCAGGCCGGCGGAGTCGGAGGCGCTCGGAGGGTATCTGCAGGACCTCGTCGCTCCCAGCATGGTCTTCGACGGGGCGCTCACCGAGACCCGGCGTCTCCAAGCGGCGGCGCGCGTCGAGCCTCTCATCGTCCGCATTCCCAAGGGGAAGCTGCTGGTGCGCGGGGGAGAGTCGATCGGCCCCGAGGACGCCCGCCTGCTCGCGGGTTACGTGGGCGCCGGGGTCCCCTGGTACAGCGTCCAGGGTCTGCTCGGGAGCGTCCTCCTGCTGGTCCTTCCGCTCTTTCTCATGTCGCGTTACGTGATGTTCCACCAGCGGACGCAGCGCGCGGAGCATCATCTCTTTTCCCTCATCGTCCTGGTCACCGTCGCCGCCCTGGTCATCGATCGCGGCTTCCTCTGGCTGTTCGAGCACGTCGTCGACTCGATCAACGTCAAGCCGTACGCCAACCCGGACCTGTACCGCTTCATGGCGCCGGTGGCGACCGGCGCCATGCTGATCGCCCTCCTGGCGGGACGGCGCATCGGGATGGCCTACACCCTGTTCCACGTGCCGCTGTTCGGCATGATGGTCCGCTGGGACGTGCCGCTGCAGGTCGTCTGCCTGGTGAGCAACCTGACGGCCCTGTGGGGCGTCGCGGGATACCGGAAGCGCACCGCGCTCATCAGGGCGGGGCTGCTGCTCGGCGCCGTCAATGCGGCCGCCGTTCTCGGGGTCCGGGGTCTTCCGGGGCAGACGACACCGGTCGCGGACCTGGTCTTCCAGATGGCCTGCGGATTCGGCGGCGGCGTCCTGGTCGCGGTTCTGGTGTCGTTCCTCCTGCCGCTTCTCGAGTCGATGTTCAACATCCTGACCGACGTGCGTCTTCTGGAGCTCTCGAATCTCAACAACCCGCTGTTGCGCAGGCTGGCGGTCGAGGCGCCCGGCTCCTACAACCACAGCGTCGTCGTCGGCACGCTGGCGGAGGCCGCGGCGGAGGCGATCGGGGCGAACGCGCTGTTCTGCCGCGTGGCGGCGTATTATCACGACGTGGGGAAGATGCTGAAGCCGAGTTACTTCATCGAGAACCAGCGCGAGGGCGACAATCGGCACGATCGTCTCAGCCCGCACATGAGCGCCCTGGTGATCACCAGTCATGTCAAGGAGGGGTACGAGCTGGCCAAGAGCTACGGTCTGCCGCAGGAGGTTCTCGACATCATCCCGCAGCACCACGGCACGCGCAAGATCAACTACTTCTATCAGAAGGCCCTGCACGCGGGCTCGGAGCCGTCGAGCGAGGTGCAGGAGTCGGATTTCCGCTACCCCGGGCCGAAGCCCCAGAGCCGCGAGGCGGCCATCTTCATGCTGTCGGATTCGATCGAGGCGGCGGCGCGTACCCTGGACGATCCCTCCCCGGCGCGCTTCAAAGGGCTGATCCGCAAGATCGCCTCGGACATCGTTCTCGACGATCAGCTCAACCAGTCCGACCTCACCTTCTCCGATCTCGAGAAGGCGGAGGTCGCGTTCCTCAGGACGCTGAGCAGCATCTATCATCACCGGATCGACTACCCCGGCTTCGATTTCGACAAGGTGCCGGAGCGTTCGTTCCGCGGGAGCCGGGCCCACGAGGAGCCCCCGCCGACCCTCAAGCGATGGGGCCGGTAGAGATCGTCGTGACCTGCCGGGGAGGGCGCCGCCTCGCCGCGCCCTGCACCCGTCTCCTGCGGAAGCTCCTGAAGGCGACCCGCACGGCCGGAGGCGGCGTGACCCTGCTGCTCGCGTCGGACGCGGAGGTGCGCCGGCTGAACCGGCGCTGGCTGCGAAAACGCGGAACGACGGACGTCCTGTCGTTCCCCGCCGGTGGCGAGCTGGAGCCGGGCCGGCCCCACCTCGGCGACATCGCCATCTCGGTGCCGCAGGCCGTGCGCCAGGCGCGTCGCGCCGGCTGGGGCCTGGACGACGAGATCGCCCTGCTGCTGACGCACGGGTTCCTTCACTTGCTCGGATACGATCATCGCAGGGACGATGGCACAATGCGGCGCCTGGAGGAGGACCTGCTGAGGCGCGCCGCCGGCGTGTCCTTGAGGAGGCGCCGCCTGCCCTGGGGGGAGGCGCGCGGGGCCGGCCGTCAGGCGCGCGGAGGACTCGGGACGTGAGCACGGTCACGGAGCGGCCAGCGGACGAAGCGGGGGCCGGGGTCGGCGCCGACGCGTTCCGGTGCGGTTTCGTGGCGCTGTCGGGACGGGCCAACGTGGGCAAGTCGACGCTGATGAACCGACTGGTCGGCGCCAAGCTGTCGATCGTGTCCGAGGTGCCGCAGACCACGCGGTTCCCGGTACGCGGCGTCCTGCACGCCCCGGGGCTCCAGGTGATCTTCATCGATACCCCCGGGATCCACAAGCCGCGCTATCGCATGAACGAGGAGATGGTCCGTCTGGCCACCCGGGTGTTGAAGGAGGTGGATCTGGTGGCGGTCCTGATCGATGCCTCGGAGGGGTTCGGCCCGGGGGATCGGTTCGTGTTCGATCTCCTGAAGACCGCCCGCTCGAGGAACCTCCTGGTGCTGAACAAGGTCGATCGGATGTCGAAGGAGCTGCTGCTGCCGCTGATCGACGAGGCCGGACGCACCGGACTGTTCGAGGAGATCATCCCCCTGTCGGCGCTGACCGGCGAGAATTGCGAGCGTCTGAGGGCCGTCATCGCGGATCGGATGCCACCCGGACCGCCTCATTTTCCGGAGGACATGCTGACCGATCTGCCCCAGCGCCAGGCGATCTCCGAGCTGATCCGCGAGCAGGTGTTCCAGCAGACCCGCCAGGAGGTCCCGCACGCGACGGCCGTGATGATCGACTTGATCGAGAAGGGCGAGGACGACCTGACGCGGATCCATGCCACCGTCGTGGCCGACCGCGACTCGCAGAAGGGGATCCTGATCGGGGAGGGCGGTCGGATGATGAAGGCGATCGGCACGGCCGCGCGGCGCTCGCTCGAGACCTATCTCGGAACGCGCGTCCATCTGTCCCTCTGGGTCAAAGTCCGGGCCGGCTGGCGTGATGACACGTCGATCCTCCGCCTCGTCGGTCTGCCGGTGGCCTGAAAAGCGGCGGACCCGCCTCTCGTGTCACGCTCAAGACCGTATACAATCGGATGGGGAGCGGGGCGTGCCGATCAGGGAAACCGAGGCGATGGTGCTCTGGTCGCACCCCCTCGGCGAGTCGGACCGCATCGTGACCTTCCTGACGCGCAGCGCGGGGAAGCTGCGCGGCGTCGCCAAGGGGGCGCGCCGGAGCCGCAGGCGATTCGGCAGCAACCTCGAGCCGATGAGCCGGGTGCGTCTGACCTATTTCGAGCGCGAGGGCTCCGAGCTGGCGCGCGTCGAGGCGGCGGAGCTCCTGGAGTCCTTCTACCGGCTGCAGGAGGATCCGGAGCGGGCGGCGGTCCTGGCCTGTCTGGCGGAGGTGGCCGGCGCTTTCGCGCGCGAGCAGCAGGAAGACGAGCCTTATTTCCGCCTGCTGCTCGCCGTGCTCAAGGCGATCCGGGACGGTCTCGATCTCGAGCGCGCGGCGCGCTATTTCGAGATCTGGACGCTCCGGCTGCACGGCGTGCTCCCGTCGCTCGCTTCCTGCGGCCGCTGCGGCGGTGCGCTTTCGGGAAAGGGGGGCCTCTACGATCGGCGCGAGGGCACCGTCCTGTGCCGGCGCTGCGCGCCCCAGCGTCACCCCGGGAGCCTTCCGTTGCCGCCGGCCGCTCTCGCCGCCGCGGCGGAATTCGCGAGAGCGGGACCGGGCGACCTGGCGGGTGGGGCCCCGTCGGTCGGCAGGGGCGCCCTGGAGCCGCTCGCGGATCTGGCCGGCGCCCTCTTCTTCGACTTGACCGAGAAGCGCTTCAAGAGCTACGAAGTGTGGCGGACGCTGAGACGCACGACGTGACGGTTCGATGGAGCCCGGCATGGCGCTCAATTTCCAGCAGCTGATCCTGGCGCTGCAGCGGTTCTGGGCGGGCGAAGGAGCCGTCCTGCAGCAGCCGTACGACGTGGAGGTGGGAGCCGGGACGATGCACCCCGATACCTTCTTCCGCGTCCTGGGCCCGGAGCCGTGGCGCGTCGCCTACTGTGCGCCGTCGCGGCGACCCGTCGACGGGCGTTACGCACAGAACCCGTTCCGGGTCTACCGGCACTACCAGTTCCAGGTGATCCTGAAGCCGTCGCCGGACGACGTCCAGGATCTGTACCTGCGCTCGCTCGGCGCGCTCGGGATCGACGTGAAGGAGCACGACATCCGGTTCGACGAGGACAACTGGGAATCGCCGACGCTGGGCGCCGCCGGGGTCGGCTGGCAGGTGCTGATGGACGGAATGGAGATCAGTCAGTTCACGTACTTTCAGCAGGCCGGCGGCGTGGAGCTCAGTCCCATCTCGGCGGAGATCACGTACGGCTCGGAGCGCATCGGCATGTTCCTGAACGGCGTCTCGAACGTGTTCGACCTCGAGTGGGCGCCCGGTATCCTCTATGGTGACGTGCGCTCGCAGGAAGAGGTGGAGTTCTCGAGACACAACTTCGAGGCGGCCGACGTGGATCTGCTCAATCGACTGTTCGGGCAGTACGAAGCCGAGGCCCAGCGCCTCCTGAAGCTCGGGCTGGTCCTGCCGGCGTACGACTACGCGCTGCGCTGCTCGCATACCTTCAACGTCCTCGAGGCGCGCGGCGCCATCAGCGTGACCGAGAGGACCGGCTTCATCCAGAGAGTGCGGCGGCTGTCGGTCGGTTGCGCGAAGCACTACCTCAAGGCGCGCGAGGAGATGGGATTCCCTCTCCTGAGGCGGGCGGCCGAGGCGCCCCGTCGATGACGCGCCCCGGCGGAATCGTGTTCCTGCTCGAGATCGGCACCGAGGAGATTCCGGCCCGCATGATCGAGGCCTCGCTGGAGAAGCTTCGAGGCGGTCTGTCCAGGGAGCTCGAGGGCGGGCGGCTCCTTCCCGGAGGGATCGCCCGACCGGAGGATGCGATCCGCGTGTTCGGGGCCCCGCGACGGCTGGCGGCGCGGGCCGAGGGGCTTCTGGAGCGACAGCCGGATTGTATCCAGGAGATCACCGGTCCTCCGGTGAAGGCGGCCTATGACGCGGCCGGGTCCCCGACCAGGGCGGCCGAGGGCTTCGCGCGCGCCCAGGGGATCGCGGTGGACGCGCTGCAACGGTTGCAGACTCCGAAGGGGGAGTGCGTCGGTTTGCGCCGGAAGGTCGCGGGTCGGTCCGCGGCCGACGTCCTGGCCGAGAGCGTCCCGGCGCTGGTGGCCTCGTTATCCTTCCCGAAGACGATGCGCTGGGGGCGCGGCGAGCATCGTTTCGTCCGGCCGGTCCACTGGGTCGTCGCCCTCCTGGGCCCGGTTGTTGTCGATATGACGGTCCTCGGCGTCCGGGCGGACCGGACGACACGAGGTCACCGTCGCCTCGGGTCGGAGGCGGTCGACCTTCCGGACCCGTTCCGGTATCAGGACGTGCTGCGCGCCCACGGGGTGATGGCCGACGTCGCCGAGCGACGGGAACGGATCCGGGGCCGGCTCGAAGAGCTGGCGCGCCAGCGCGGCGCCACCCTGGCGGCTCCGCCCGGCTCGCCGCCCGGCACGGCCGGCGACCCGGAGCTGCTCGACGAGGTCACCCAGTCGGTCGAGTGGCCGTATGTCGTGGAGGGCGAGTTCGACGCCTCGTTCCTGGACCTGCCGCGGGAGATCCTGGTGACGGCCATGCGTCATCATCAGAAGTCCTTCTCCCTGGAGCAGGCGACCGGCGGGCTGCTCAACCGCTTCGCGGCGATCGCGGACGCCGAGGACGATCGCCACGGCGCCATCCGCAAGGGCCACGAGTGGGTCCTGCGCGCCCGTCTGGCCGATGCCCGTTTCTTCTGGCAGGAGGACCGCAAGAAAGCCCTGAGCGAGCATGCCGCTGCGCTGGCGCGGGTGACGTTCCACGAGAAGCTGGGGTCGTACGCCCGCAAGACCGAGCGGCTGCTCCGCCTGACCGCGCACCTGCTGCCGTGCTTCGAGCGCGCCGGGGTACGGGTGGACGCGACGGCCGTCGAGGAAGCGGTGCGGCTGTGCAAGGCCGACCTGACGACCCAGATGGTCAACGAATTCCCCGAGCTGGAAGGAATCGTCGGCGGCCTGTACGCCCGGGCGGACGGCCTGGCCGAGCGCGTGGCGGCGGCCATCGCCGGTCAGTACCTGCCGCGCGGGACCGAGGATCCGATCCCGTCCGCGGCGGAGGCGGCGGTCGTGTCGCTTGCCGACCGTCTCGACACGCAGACGGGGATCTTCCTGCTCGGCTTGGTGCCGACCGGTTCGCGCGATCCGTACGGTCTGCGGCGTTCCGTTCTGGGCGCCTGCCGGATTCTGTTCGGCATGAAGGTGCGCCTGTCGCTGGGCGAGGTTCTGTCGCGCGCCCTCAGCGCCTACGCCGGCTCCGCCATCGAGGGGGCCGTGCCGCCCGAGGAGGCGCGCGCCGGTCTCCTGGAGTTCTATCGCGGCCGGCTGCAGTACCTCGGCGAGTCGGACGGGCGGCGTCCGGATTCCGTGCGCGCCGCCCTGGCGGCGTCGATGGACGACCCGTACGACGCCCGCATGCGCATGGCGGCGCTCGACGCCCTCCGATCGGAGCCCGGCTTCGAAGCGCTCGCCCGGGCGCACAAGCGGATCAAGAACATCCTGCAGGACCAGGATGTCCCGCCGCCCGACCCGGCCCGGCTGAAGGAGGACGCGGAGCGCGCGCTCGACCGGGCCCTGCGGGCGGCGCTGCCGGCGATCG
>CAYLND010000180.1:0-7162 GCA_964384905.1 uncultured Acidobacteriota bacterium | reverse complement strand
TGGTTCAGATCGCCGGGCGACGGCGCGGCCGCCAGCAGGCCGGCCGCGATCGCCCACAGGCGTCGATCGCGCGCCGCACCGCGCCCGCGCACGAGGTGGAGACGCGACAGCACGCGCGCCACGTTGCCGTCCACGACCGGCAGGCGCGCGCCATAGGCGATGCTCAGGACGGCGCCGGCGGTGTAGCGCCCGATGCCCGGCAGGGCGAGGGCGTCATCGAGACGCCGGGGGAACCGCCCGCCGTGCTTGCGCACGACGAGCCGCGCCGCCGCTCGCAGATGGCGCGCGCGACGGTAGTAGCCGAGACCCGACCACGCCGCCAGGACGTCCGGGACGGGCGCCGACGCCAGCGCCCGCACCGTCGGGAAGCGTCGCACGAAGCGCCTGTAGAAGGGGATCACCGCGCGCACCGTGGTCTGCTGCAGCATGACCTCGGAGACCCAGATCCGGTACGGGTCGGCGGTCCTGCGCCAGGGGAGATCGCGGCGGTTGCGCCGGTACCAGGCGAGAAGGCCGGCCACAAGCGCGTCGCGTCCGGCCGTCCTGCCGGCAGGCGATCGTGGCCGGGAGACTCTCCTCGTGGCCTTCACGGCGCCGATTATAATGAGCCCATGCCGCAGGACGGAGCACGCACGGACGATCGGCAGGGAACGCCGGCGCTGGAGGGAGTCAGCGTGGCCCGCCATCCCCGCACCTGGAGGGGCAGCCTGTACGTCTATCCGGTCCTGTCGCGCCGGGCCCGCGGCATCTCGATCGGCGTCAATCTGAATCCCGACAAGGTCTGCAATTTCGATTGCATCTACTGCCAGGTCGACCGGACCACGCCGCCCGCGGTGCGCCGCGTCGACGAGGCGCGGCTGCGCTCGGAGCTGGAGGAGATCCTGCGGGAAGCGAAGAGCGGCGCCCTGTTCGATCGCCCCGAGTTCTCGAAGGTGCCGCAGGCGCAGCGGGTCGTCCGCGACATCACCTTCGCCGGCGACGGAGAGCCGCCGTCCTATCCGAACTTCCGCGGCGTCGTCGAGGACGTCCTGCGGATCAAGAGAACCGCCGGCTTCCCCGACCTGAAGGTGATCCTGCTGACCAACGCGACGCTGATCGACCGTCCGAAGGTCAAGGAAGCGATGCGCCTGATGGACGCCGATCATGGCGAGCTCTGGCTCAAGCTCGACGCCGGCACCGAGGAGTACTACCGTCTCGTCGATCGCACCACGATCCCGTTCGCGAAGGTCCTGGCTAACATCCTGGAGGCCGCGCGGACCCGGCCGGTGGTCCTGCAGTCGCTGTTCATGAAGGTCCGCGGCGCCGGTCCGACGGCGCAGGAGATCGCCGCCTACTGCGACCGGGTGCGGGAGATCCTGTCGGCGGGCGGGCGCCTCAGCCTGATCCAGGTCTACACCGTCGCCCGGCGGCCCGCCGAGGAGTACGTCGCCCCGCTCGAGGACGGCGAGGTCGATCGGATCGCCGAGGTCGTGCGCCGGCAGGTCCCCGCCGTGCCGGTCGAAGCGTTCTACAGCGAGCGCCTCGCCTGATTCCTCGCTGGCCGGTCCGTTTCCTTCAGGGACATTCCCCGGGGTCGGTCTGCGGGGCGCCGTCCGGACCGAGCCGTGCCGTGAACACGGCGAAGCCCCGCCCGCCGCGCGCGTAACGCGCGTCGCGCACGATGACCGAACGTCCCCCGTCCCGGTCATCCTCGATCGAGGCGTAAGGAAAGCGGGAGAACTCCAGCACGACCCGGCCGGCGCAAGTCTCCAGGTACGACCGGACCGCCGGCTCGTCGAAGCGCTGCGGGAAGTCGGTCCACGAGGCGACAGGCGGATCGAAGGCCGGCGCGGCGCCGATCACGCGGTGCCGGATCGTGTCACGGTCGACGACGAACGCTTCCCAGCGCAGCGGGTCGGCGGGGCGCGGCAGGACCGCCAGGATTCTGCCGGGGCTCTCCGGGGTCATCGCCGCGAGGCGTGCCAGGGCCGCATCGTGCGCCAGCAGGCACAGACCGGCGTAGCCCAGCGCGCCGATCGTCCCCGCGAGGGCGATCCGAGGCCGGTTCTGGTGAAGCGCCAGCCGCCGCCGAAGCCGGCAGAGGGCGACCGTCGCGAGAAGACCCGCCATCCAGGCGATCCGGCAGGCAAGCCGCACGAGCGGCGCCGACATGACGACGATGGCCGCCGCCGCGGCCGCCATCGCCCAGATCCAATCGCGCCGCCGGCCGCCCTCCCCGGTCGCGTAGACCGCCCCTCCGAGGAACAGCCAGAGCCACGGATCGACGATGACCCAGAGATCGCCGTAGGACCAGCGATCGCTCCAGGGAAGGAGCCAGCGGACCCCGTACGAGTTCGCCAGATCCATCAGGAGGTGCGCGCCGACCCCGATCGCGGCGGCGGCGAGCAGCGGGAGGGGACGAGCCCTCGGCGTGGCCGTGGAGCGGCGGGCGAGAAGCCGGCGATCGACCCCGAGCAGCACCAGCCAGAGGACCGGCGTCAGGACCGCGAAACCGAGGAGCGAGTGCGTCCAGCCGCGGTGGTAATGCAGGTAGGCCAGGGCGCTGTGGAAGCTGCTCCAGGCGAGATCGACGTCCGGCAGATTCGCGCCGACGACGAGCGCGGTGGTGGCGAGCGGCGTGGTCCGACCCAGTCCGGCGCGCGCCAGCGCCAGCCCCGCCAGTGTGTGCCCGACGTTTTCCATCGCGGCCGCGTGCTAGAATTTTCCCCGCATGAAAACGATGGTCGCGCGCGCCCCGCGCAGGGCGGGAGCGCGCCTGTGGAAGGCGCTCAACGTCCGCTTCGACGACTTCCGCGTCTGGTACAAGATCACCTACCGGCGCGGCCGCATCCTGGCCACCGAAGGAGACGCCTGGCAGTCGCTCGACCGCGCAGCATACTTCGAGGACCCCGTGCTGTTCTACCACGGGGACGGAAAAGTCCCGCGGGTGAGCGCCCAGGTCGTCGGGCGGATCGCGTGCGCGGACATCGTCCGGTTCACCTTCCCGACCCTCCATCCGATGAAATTCCCCGAGACGAACGTCGCCGTCGGGCGCTTCTACCGCAACCGCGACCGCAGCAACGCTCCGGTCGTCCTGATCAGCCACGGCTGGGCGCACAAGACGCTCAAGACGATCGAGCACCTGTACGTGCGGCCGTTCGTCCGGGCGGGGTTTTCGGTGGCGTTCGTGGCGCACCCGCTGCACTTCGAGCGCACGCCCCCCGGCGCCTACAGCGGCGAGCTGGTCGTGTCGGCCGACGTGGTCCTGACCGTCGAGGCGTTCCGGCAGGGCGTGATCGATCTGCTCGGCGCCGCCAACTGGCTGCGCGCCGAGGGGCACCGCTCGATCGGAGTCTTCGGGTACTCGCTCGGCGCCTATCTGGCCGGGATCCTCGGGGCGCTGCGCCCTGACTGGGCCTTCGTCGTCCTGGGAGGCGGCGGTGACTCGCCGGTCTCGCCAATTCTCGACACGCCGCTCGGGAGGAACATCCGCGAGGACCTGCAGGCGTGCGACATGCTCGATCGCGCCCGGCTGACGCGCGCCTGGAAGATCATCTCGCCGGCCGCCTTCCGCCCGCGCGTCCCGAGGGAGCGCATCCTCATGATCGCCGGGCGCTACGACCGGATCATGCTGCCGGTCTCGGTGCGCCGCCTGTGGCGCGCCTGGGACCGCCCGCCGATCCACTGGATGAACCGCGGTCACTACGCCCTGCTGGCCACCAACCGCGGCCTCATGTCGCGCGCCATCCCCTTCATGAAGAGGATGACCGCCGCCCCGCCGGAAATGAGATAGACTGAGCCACCTCCCCAGCCCTGGATGGCGAGTTGAAAGCTCGATGGCGCCGCGGGCTGGGCCACAGGCGGCCGATGGAGGAGCGGCGGGATCCCGAGCCGGCAACCTCACGACGAGCGCGGCCGCTCGCCGCGCGGCTGACCGCCGTCCCGTTCGCGTGCCTCCTGCTGACCTCGACCGACGCGGCATCGACCCCTCCACCTCGCTCAGCACAGCCCGTCGCCCCGTATAGCGGCGCGGTCTCCGACCAATACGGCTCGCCGATTGCGGGAGCGCGGGTCGAAACGGTGATCGTGCATCCCGCCGGCGACTGTCCGGATCTCTTCGTCGGTTCCGAGGAAAACCCCGCGGTCCCGCTGCAGGAGTTCCATCAGAAGCTCGCCGCGTCGAAGGGAAGCAGTGTCCAGACAAATCGGACCGGGAGCTTTCAGATTGGGTCCGACGATCCTCGGGAAGACCGGAAGGTTCTCCTGGTCACCGCGAGCGGTTACGCCGCCGCACTGGCCGATGCCGAGGAAGGCAGGCCGATTCGCCTCTCGCTGTCGAAGGGGAACACACTCGTGCTTCACGCGCTCACCGAGGACGACGAACCGCTGGATGCGGCTCAGGCGATCCTGACCCCGCTCGCGATCTGCAATCCGGTCCTGCTGGCCCTGCGCGATCGTCTGCGACCGCATGCCACGTCGGGCGCCGATGGCCTGATGAAGATCGATGCCGTGCCCGATGGCACATTCGCGCTGCGGATCAGCGCGCCCGGACGCGTGGCGACCACCTTCATGCCGATCGTGATCGCGCCGGGACGGGCCGAGTACACGATCAGGCTGGCCGCAGGGAAGCGGCTCGCCGGAGAGGTCCAATTCCCGGAAGACGAGAAGGCCTCGTCCGGATCCGTCCTTGCGGTCTGGAAGAAGGAGGACGGGCGAGGGGTCGAATGGACCGCGGGAGCCTTCTCGGCCGACGGGCGGCAATTCGCGCTGGACGGTCTGCCGCGGTATGGAACGGTCGAGCTGGTCGCCAGAACCGACAGCGGACTTCGCTCGCCGCCCGTCCAGGTCGAGGTCACCTGGGACATGAAGGACAGGTTCCCGGTCCCTCTTGCATTGCAGCGCACGCGCACGTTGAGCGGTCGTCTCCAGGGCGAGGATGCGCCGGCCGCTCTCGAGGTCGTGGCCGTTCCTTCCGAACGAGCCCTCGATCGCACGCGCGTGACCGCCACCGTGCAGGTCGAGCGGGACGGGAGATTCGCGATCCCGGACGTCGCCGCGGGGATCGATCGTCTGACGCTCACGGCTGACGGGTTTCGCGCGGCCGAAGTGCGGCTCGACGACGCCGGCCCGGCCGACCTCGGCGTCGTTCGTCTCTCCGCCGACAGGTCCAGGGGGCCGGCGGAGGTCGCGAGCCGGCCCATCGATCTGTACCTCGTCCGCAGACAGAGCAGGAAGCCGGTGCAGGACGTCACCCTAAGGGTCGAGCCGCTGGCGCCGGAGGAATCGACCGATTCCAGCGCCGAGCCTCGAACGCTGTTCGGACGTTCGCCTTCCGGGCATCTTACCCTGCATCGACCGGGTGCGGCCGAGTCCAGGATCCGGATCGGTGGAGCCTCTGACGATCCGAGAGACGCCGCAATCGTGAGCCTTCCGGGCGAACCCAAAGCACGCCGGATCGACGTCGTCCTCCCGGAGTCGGTCTCCATCCGCGGCAGGGTCCTCGCTGCGGGCGGCGACCGCCCGGTCGGGGCCGCCCAGGTGGAGGTCGGACGCGAAGGCAGTAAGACGTCCCGCCCCTCGCTTGGAGCGATCACCCGGACCCTCGCAGACGGCACGTGGCGCCTGGACGACCTCCCGGGAGGCAGAGCGATCCTCGTCGGCTCCGCGCCCGGGTACCTGCCCGCCATCCGCCGGGAGACGCTGCTCGGGGGAGCCGGGCGCGCCTCCTACGACCTGGTTCTCGGGAACTCCGGAAGGATCGCCGGCACCGTCCTGGGTCTGCCGGAGGGGGCCACGGCGAAGGTCGAGCTCTCGACGCGCTCGACGCCCGAGGAGCGCGAGCACCAGCTCGAGGCGGTCGTTGGCGCATCGGGGGAGTTCTCGTTCGAGGGGGTGAGGCCGGGCGTTTACAGGATATGGCTTTATGTCCAGGGACCGCAGGCGGAAGAGCGGACTCATCGCTCGGCCCGCGTCATCGTTCGCCCCGCGGAGACGGCCAAGGTCGAGCTGGATCTTCGAGGTGGAGTCGTGGTTCGGGGGCATGTCTACCTCGGAGAGGATCCGGTCCCCGACGCCAAGGTGAGTTTCAGTCCGGATGAACCTACCGGTGACTGGCAGAGCGTCCTAGCGGACGAAGACGCCGGTTACACAATCCGCGTGTCGCGCGCCGGGCGCTATCAAGCCCGGATCTACAAGGAGCCGGACCTGCTGGCCTGGTCCCTGGTCAAGATCGACGTCGGTCCGGGCAGCCCGCAGACCCTGGACCTGCGCTTCTCCAGCGGATCGATCCGCGGAAGGGTCCTCGACGAATCGAATCACCCCGTTCAGGGATGCAAGATTTATGACATGGTCTTTCCCGACGAGAAACGGGATCCTGTCACCGGCCGCGGCGAATTCGCCCGGATGAACTGGGCGGACAGCGACAAGGACGGCTCGTTCAGGTTCTATGGACTCTCGCCGGGAAAGTACCGACTCCAGATGGAGGACGACCGGTACGCCACGCAGATTGTCGATTCCATCTCTCTCGAGAGGGACGAGGATCGATCGGTCGGAGATGTCATCCTCGCACGGGGATTGAAGCTTCAGGTCGTCGCGACCGGCCCCGACGATCGACCGCTGGCCGGCGCGGAGGTGGGGCTGGGCAAGCGCCTCGACAGCGGAGGAAGCGTGGGGTCCAGCGCGCAGAGCGGCGAGGACGGAGTGGCGACGCTCGCGAACATCACGCCCGACACCTACGACCTCTATGCCGTGTTCCCGGGGCTGGCGCCGGCGATCGTGGAAAACGTCGTCGTCCCCGGCGACGATGCGGCGGGCCCGGTGCCGCTGCGGCTGACGCCGGGCGGAACGCTGGAAATTCAGGTCCTGGGGAGCGGCGGCGAGCCGCAGCCCGAGCGGATGCCGACGATCGTGAACGACCGGAGAAAGAACGTCCTGTTCTTCCGTTCGGTCAGGGATCTCGACGCGGGGCCGCTATTCACCGACGAGGCAGGACGACTGCGGCTGGCGAACATCCGGCCCGGGAAGTACCTCGTCGGCCTGTACGGCGAAACGAAGGTGAAGCCACAGACGGCGGTCGTCACCGAAGGCCAGGCGACTTCGGTCGTCCTGATTGTCGAACCGGAGAGCCACGACTAGCCCGGATTTCTCACCGCGGGTCTGTTCGCCTCGCTGAAGCTGCGGATCG
>CAYLND010000179.1:0-7171 GCA_964384905.1 uncultured Acidobacteriota bacterium | reverse complement strand
GCCTCGACGCTACGCACCGTGCCGCGCAGCGCCCCCGCGAAGCTACCGCCCCCGATCCCTCCGGCGCCGCGGACCCAGCCGTCGCCGGGGCCTGTTCCCCGGCCGGTCGCGCCACAGATTCCGGCGGTGCCCGAGACGCTCCAAGAGATCAGCATCACCGAGGGGGTGACGGTCAAGGAGCTGTCCGAGAAGATGGACCGCAAGGCGAAAGACATCATCACCCGCCTGATCAGCCGCGGCGTCCTCGCGACGATCAATCAGCCGCTCGACATCACGGTCGCCAAGGAGATCTGTCGTGAGTTCGGTTTCGACGCCAAGGTGATCTCGTTCGAGGAGGAGGTGACCCTCGAGCAGACGAAGGAGACCGACAAGGGGCAGCTGCGCGCCCGTGACCCCGTCGTCACGATCATGGGCCACGTCGACCACGGCAAGACGTCCCTCCTGGACGCGATCAGGGAATCGAACATCGCGGCCGGCGAGGCCGGCGGGATCACGCAGCACATCGGCGCTTATCACATCAACACCCGCAACCGCGGGATCACCTTCATCGACACGCCCGGTCATGAAGCCTTCACCATGATGCGGGCGCGCGGCGCCCGGGTCACCGACATCGTCATCCTGGTGGTGGCCGCGGACGACGGCGTCATGCCGCAGACGGTCGAGGCGATCCACCACGCGCGCGCGGCCGGCGTCCCGATGGTGGTGGCGATCAACAAGATGGACAAGCCCGGGGCCAACCTCGACCGGGTCAAGAAGCAGCTCTCGGACCAGGGGCTCCTGGTCGAGGACTGGGGCGGTGATGTCGTGGCGGTACCCATCTCCGCCAAGCAGAAGAAGGGGATCGACGAGCTGCTCGAAATGATCCTTCTCGTGGCGGACATCGGCGACCTGAGGGCCGACGCGTCCTCGCTCGCGTCCGGAGTGGTCCTCGACGCGAAGCTGGACCGTTCGCGCGGGCCGGTCGCCACGGTGCTGGTGCAGCGCGGCACGCTGCGCATCGGCGACCCGTTCATCGCGGGCGCGGTCCATGGCAAAGTACGGGCGATGTTCGACGATCGGGGCCATCGCGTGCGCGAGACCGGGCCGTCCATTCCGGTGGAGGTCCTCGGTCTCGAGGGCGTCCCTGAGGCCGGCAATCCGTTCCAGGTGCTGGAGGACGAATGGAAGGTCCGCCAGATCGGGGCCTTCCGCCAGCAGAAGCTGCGCCAGGAGGCGATGGCGAAATCGTCCCGGCTCACCCTGGATCATCTCTACGAGCAGATCAAGGAGGGGACGGTCAAAGAGCTCCCCCTGGTGGTCAAGGCCGACGTGCAGGGATCGGTCGAGGCACTCTCCAAGAGCCTCAACGACCTCCCCTCGGACAGGGTCAAGATCAAGATCATCCATGCCGGCTCCGGGGCGATCACCGAAACCGATGTTCATCTCGCCTCCGCCGGCAACGCCATCATCATCGGCTACAACGTGCGCCCCGAGCGCAGCGCCCAGGAACTGGCCGAGAAAGAGAAGGTCGACATCCGACTGCACTCCGTGATCTACGACATCACCAGCGAGATCAAGAACGCCATGCTCGGGCTCCTGGATCCTGAATCCAAGGAGGTCTATCTGGGTCGCGCCGAGGTGAGGCAGGTCTTCAAGGTTCCCAAGGTGGGCGCGATCGCCGGCTCCTACGTATCGGATGGCCGGGTTGCCCGCAGCGCCGAGGTGCGCCTGCTGCGGGACAACGTGGTGGTCTACACGGGGAAGGTGGCCTCTCTCAGGCGATTCAAGGACGACGCGAGCGAGGTCAAGGCCGGCTACGAATGCGGCATCGGTCTGGCCAACTTCAACGACATCAAGACAGGGGACGTCATCGAGGCGTTCCGCGTCGAGAAGATCGCGGTCAAGAGCCTCTAGCCTTCTGTTCGGGTGCGTCGGGTCGAGCGTCGTGAACGTGGCCCTCTGCGTCATCGAGATCCACCTGCCGGGTGTCGCCTCCCTGAAGGAGAAGCGCCAGGTGCTCCGCAGCCTGAAGGACGGACTGCGCGATCACTACAACGTCTCCGTCGCGGAGATCGAGCATCAGGACCTCTGGCAGCGGGCGACCCTCGGAATCGTCGGGATCGCGTCCGCACGGGTGCCGCTCGAGCAGACCTTTTCGTCCATCCAGGGCGAGGTCGAGCGGAAGGTGCCCGGCGAAATCCTGAGCTGCGAAGTCGAGTTCTTGACCTGAGCCCCGCCGTGAGCACACGCACGGACCGCGTGTCCGATCTGATCAAGGACGAGATCTCCCGCCTGCTCCTGCGCGAGGTGCGCGACCCGCGGGTCGGATTCGTGACCATCACGGGCGCCACGGTCAGTCCCGATCTGAAGAACGTCCAGGTCTTCGTCAGCATCCTGGGCGAGCCGCAGACCCGGCAGGATTCGCTGAAGGCTCTGAACAGCGCCGCCGGTTATTTCAAGCGCACGCTGTTCCGCAACCTCAGGCTGCGCTACGCGCCGACCGTTCTGTTCCGACTGGACGAATCTCTCGATCGCGGCGACCGCATCGAGAGGGTCCTGCGCGAAATCCACGACAAGGAGCGGGCCGCCGGATCGCCCGGTGAAGAGGAGTGACCGCCGTGACGCCGATCGAAGGCGTGCTGCTGGTCGACAAGCCGCGCGGGCCGACCTCGCACGACGTGGTCGCGACCGCGCGCAGGGCCCTGAGGGTGGAGCGGATCGGCCACGCGGGCACGCTGGACCCGATGGCGACCGGTCTTCTGGTGCTGATGATCGGCAAGGCGACCCGCCTCGCGACGTTCCTTTCGGGAATGGACAAGACGTACCGAGGGACGCTGCGGCTGGGGGTCGCGACCGACACCTTCGACCGGGACGGCGCGCCGGTCGGACCGCCCCGTCCCGTCCTCGTGAGCGACGCGGAGCTGCGCGCCGCATTCGACCGATTCCAAGGGACCATCGTCCAGGTGCCGCCCGTCTTCTCCGCCAAGAAGGTTCGCGGCACTCCGATGTACCGGCTGGCGCGGAGGCACAAGCCCGTCACCCCGTCGCCGACCACGGTCACCTTCCGGCGCCTCGAGTTGCAGGGTTTCTCCGGGACCGAGGTGGGCTTCGAGGCCCAGGTCTCCGCCGGGACCTATCTGCGCTCGTTCGCCCACGATCTCGGGGAGATCCTGGGGTGCGGCGCCCACCTCGATTCGCTGCGGCGCATCGCCGCCGGGTCGTTCCGGGTCGAGGGGGCGCTCACGCCCGACGAGCTGGCGGACATCGGTCTGGGAGCCGTCGAACGCGTCACGCCGCTCCAGGAGATCCCCCTCGGCATCCCGACGCTGGTCCTGACGGCCGCCGGCACGCACGCCATCCGTCACGGCCGTCCGTGCGGCCTGGGAGACGTGTCGACCCCGCGCCCGCCGCTCCCGCCGGGTCGCTGCCGGCTGCAGGGGCCGCAGGGTCACTTGATCGGTATCGGGGAGGTCCAGCTCGCCGCACCCTCCGAGGCGCGGCCGATCATCAAGCCGCACATCGTCTTCAGCGGGTAGTCCGCGACTTTACAGGCCCCGGCACATGTGCTAGAGTCCCGCGCGAGTTCGTGCGTTCGGGCCGGTCGCCGGATGGGGACACGAGACGGAATATGGCGCTGACGAAAGAATCGAAATCGGAGATCATCAGCTCGTACCGTGTGCACCCATCGGACACGGGTTCACCGGAGGTGCAGATCGCGATCTTGAGCCACCGGATCGAGGATCTGACCGGGCACTTCAGCACGCACGCCAAGGATCATCATTCCCGCCGCGGTCTGCTCAAGATGGTCGGAACCCGCCGCCGCCTCCTGGACTATCTCAAGATCAGGGACGCGGAGCGCTACCGAGAGCTGATCAAGAGACTCGGGATTCGCAAATAGGAAGGCTGCGATCCCGGGCGACGGCACACCCGCAGGCGGTCTCCAATCGAACCGGATGGCGGCGCTCGAGCCTGCAAGCCGATTCCGGGGAACACTGGAAGGGAAATCTGGCTTCATACATCATTCCGACCCTTCAGTCTTCCCTTCCCCCGGCGGCGAACAGGGCCTCGCTGTGCACCCATTCTGTTGCGCCGTCGCCGATCGATGGTGCCTTCCCCGAATCGACGGGCGCCCGCGCGCGCCGGTCCGGATGCCGGCGTCACCAGCCGCGCGGCCCGCGCCCGACTTAGGAGGACGATTTGATCACCACACGCACCATTGATTTCGGCGGCCGACCCCTGACCCTCGAGACGGGGAAAGTCGCGAAGCAGGCCGACGGCTCCGTGACCGTGCGCTACGGCGACACCGTCGCCCTGGTCACCGCCACCGCCGAGCGTCGCGAGCGGCCGGGCGTCAGCTTTCTTCCCTTGACCGTGGACTACCGCGAAAACACCTACGCGGCCGGCAAGATACCGGGCGGCTTCTTCAAGCGCGAGGGGCGGCCGAACGAGAAGGAAACCCTGACCTCGCGCATGATCGATCGACCGATCCGCCCGCTGTTCCCCAAGGGGTGGTCGTTCGAGACGCAGGTGATCGCCCTGGTCCTGTCGGCCGATCTGGCCAACGACCCGGACGTTCTGGCGGTCACCGGAGCGTCCGCGGCGCTGTACCTCTCGGATATCCCCTTCACGACGCCGATCGCGGCGGTCCGCGTGGGGCTGAGCGACAGTGGCTACATTCTCAATCCGACGTACGAGCAGATGGAGAGCAGCCGGCTCGATCTGGTGGTGGTGGGGAGCCGCACCGACGTGGTCATGGTGGAGGCCGGCGCCAGCGAGGTCAGCGAGAAGGAGATGCTCGAGGCCATCTGGTTCGGGCAGGGGCACTGCCGCACCCTGGTCGAACTGCAGGAGGGGATGGCGCGCGAGGCGGGCCGGCCCAAACGGCCCGTGAAATCGCGTGAACTGGACGCCGAGCTCTACCGCCGGATCGGAGAGGCCTGTCGTGATCGGCTCTACCAGGCGATGAAGATGCCGGTGAAAATCGAGTCGTACCGCGCCGTGGCCACGATCATGGACGAGCAGATCAAGGCGATTCCCGAGACCGAGCCCCAGCGTCGGGACGAAGCGTCGCTGATCCTGAACGATCTCCACAAGTCGATCGCCCGCCGCGAGCTGCTCGTCGAGCGGCGGCGCTTCGACGGGCGCGCCGCCGATCAGCTGCGCAAGGTCTCCTGTGAAGTCGGTGTCCTGCCGCGCACGCACGGATCGGCGCTGTTCACGCGCGGCGAGACGCAGGCTCTGGTCACCTGCACGCTCGGCACCTCCGAGGACGTCCAGCGTCTGGACTGGCTGGAGGGCGAGTCGGAGAAGCGCTTCATGCTGCATTACAACTTTCCGCCGTTCTCGGTGGGAGAGGTGAAGTTCCTGCGCGGCCCCGGACGACGCGAGATCGGGCACGGGGCGCTGGCGGAGCGCGCCCTGCTCCCCCTCATGCCGGCGGAGGACGAATTCCCCTATACCGTCCGACTCGTCTCCGACATCCTGGAGTCGAACGGCTCCTCCTCGATGGCCTCGATCTGCGGCGGCTCGCTGTCGCTCATGGACGCGGGTGCCCCGCTGCGTTCCGCGGTCGCCGGGGCCGCCATGGGGCTGGTCAAGGAGGGTGACACCTACGTGATCCTGACCGACATCGCGGGGGTCGAGGATCATTACGGCGACATGGACTTCAAGGTCGCCGGCACGCGGGAGGGGATCACCGCCCTGCAGATGGACATCAAGATCGACGGCATCAGCAAGGCGATCATGGATCAGGCCCTGGCCCAGGCGCGCCAGGCCCGCATGCAGATACTCGACGTCATGGAGACGACCCTCGCCAAGCCCCGCCCGAACATCTCCACCTTCGCTCCGCGCATCTTCACGATCCGCATCAACAAGGACAAGATTCGCGAGGTGATCGGACCCGGCGGCAAGATGATTCGATCGATCATCGAGAGGACCGGATGCAAGATCGACGTCGAGGACGACGGTCGCATCAACATCGCGTCGGTCGACGAGTCCTCGGCGCTCAAGGCGATCGAGATCATCAAGGAGATCACCGCCGAGGCCGAGGTCGGCAAGACCTATCTCGGCAAAGTGACGCGCATCGCAAATTTCGGCGCCTTCGTCGAGATCCTTCCCGGTCTCGAGGGCTTGCTGCATATCTCCGAGCTTGCGGAGCACCGGGTCAAGGAAGTCAAGGACGAGATCAACGAGGGCGAGGAGATCCTCGTCAAGGTGATCGACGTGGACGGCGACCGCATCCGGCTCAGCCGCAAGGCGGTCCTTCGGGACAAGCGGATCGAGGCGGGTGAGCCGGTGCCTCAGGAGGTCGCGGCGGCGGGCGATACCGGTCGCGGCGCTCCTCGTCGCCCCTTCGGGGGCGGGGGTCACGGGGGACACGGAGGACATGGCCGGCGGCATCATTCGTCGCGCCATCGCTAGAGGCCTGGGAGGCACCCTGCGCTTCCGGGCCGGGCGCGGAGGGGGGTCCGCGTGACCGCGAAGCTGGGTGACTGGCTGATCGCCAAGGGGAAGCTCACCGAAGAGCAGCTCCAGCGCGGGCTTCAGGATAAGGCGTTCTTCGGGGAGCGCCTCGGCCACAGCCTGATCAAGCTCGGGTTCATCGACGAGGACACGCTCGGCGAGTACCTCGCCGAAGTTGCGCGCACCCGGTACGCCCCGGCGAGGCGCCTCGAGAACGTGCCCCTCGAGGTCATCGCCTCGGTGCCCGCCCGGCTGGCGGCGAAGTATTGCATCGTTCCTCTGGCCATCGAAGGGCGCCGGCTGCAGCTGGCGATGCGCGATCCCAAGGACCTGATCGCCCTGGACGAGATCGCCTTCCTGACCGGCCTGCCGATTGAGCCGTACGTGGCCACCGAGTTCCGGCTGATCCAGGCGATCGAGCGCTTCTACAACATCAGCCTCGGGACCAAGGCGATCCCGGTGGCCCCGGGACCGGCCGAGCCGGCGCGCTTGAGGAGGGTTCCCGCGCGGCAGCCGCCCCCGAAGCCGCAGGGGCCGGAGCTCGGCCTCGACGGCCTGCCGCTGAACGCCGACCCCGCCGATCTCGACCAGCCGTTCCAGAGTCCGGTCGGCGCGGCACCGCCGCCGTCGATGGAATCGCACGAGGCGCTGCCGAGCTCGCTCGACGCGTGGCGCGAGGGCGCGACCGAGGCGACCCCGGCGGCCCGGCCGGCGATCCCGCCCCGGCCCT
>CAYLND010000178.1:0-7209 GCA_964384905.1 uncultured Acidobacteriota bacterium | reverse complement strand
CGATCCGCAGCTTCAGCGAGGCGAACAGACCCGCGGTGAGAAATCCGGGCTAGCGGCAGTCCAATCCTCTCCACAATCGACCGGAAGCGAGGATCTTGGTGGAGCGGATCGAACCGGGGATCGAGCCCGAGATAGATCATCTGGACGTGCCGCTGCTCGTATGCCTCCTCAAGACGGCGCAGCGCCTTGGCCGGCTCGCCGAGACCAAGATGGATGAGAGCGGCACCGAACGGTGCCTGGCGGGGCCCGGTGAGGTCGCGGAGGATCCGGCGCGCCCGGCGGACATCTCCGGCGACCGCACAGGCGTGCCCAAGCGACCAGATTGCGTCGATATTCTCTCCGCGGCTGGGGTTGGAGGCCTCGCTCAGCTCGCGGATGGCTTCATCAAGCGCGCCCTGGTGGAGTAGGGCCCAGCCAAGATGAATCCGGGCCGGGAAGGAGTTCCGATCAAGCACGAGAGTCCGGCGTGACTGAGCGACGGCTTCGTCGTAGCGGCGGGTCAGGATGTAGTGCCACGCGAGATGTGCGTGGATGCCATGATCGTAAGGGTCGAGTTCGATCGCGCGCCGACTCGTCAGGACCCCCTCGTCGGCCCTTCCGAGCGCAACCTGCAGGTGAGCAAGCCAGTGATGGGCGACGATGTCGTTCGGGTTGATCGCCAGGGCCCGAAGCGCCTCGCGCTCCGCCTCCTCGAAATTCCAGGTGAATTCGAGGGCGACGCGCGCCAAGGCCGCGTGACCCTCGGCACAATCGTCGTCGATTTCAATGCAGCGCAGCGCTGCGGCGCGGGCCTTCTTCTCCGCCTCGCGTGGTGGCAGGAGATTGTGGAATCCCATCCGCGACCAGCTCAGGGACAATGCCGCGTGGGCCGGTGCGAAATCCGCATCGGCGGCCAGGGCCCTATCGAAGCAAGCCACGGCGTTCCGGGTGGCCTCGCTCGAGGATTCGTTCATGAAGACAAGACCTCGCAAGTACGCTTGGTACGAGTCGGGCACGACGGCGCGTGGCGGCGGGAGGCCCTCCGGTGGCCCGGGGGCGAGCGTCAGGCGAATTTCCCGCGCGATACAGCGCGCCAGGTCGGCCTGCATGGCCAGGACGTCGCTCAGCGGCCGGTCGTACGTCTCTGCCCAGAGATGCGACTGGTCGGTTGCCCGGATGAGCTGGGCGCTTACCCGGACGCGGGCGTCGGATCGGCGCAGGCTCCCTTCGAGGAGGTACTGAACCCCAAGTTCGCGGGCGACCTGCGAAAGACTCGCGGCACGCCGCTTGTAGCGCATTGAGGAAGTCCGTGCGATCACGCCAAGCCTGTGCGGATCGAGGCGACCAAGGCGGGCGATCATCTCGGCCGTGAGCCCGTCGCTGAAGTAGTCCTGCTCGGGATTGCCGCTCAGGTTTTCGAATGGGAGCACCGCGAGCATGACGCGCTCGGCCTCCGCTTGCTGCGGTGCTGCGGCCAGTGTCACAGCAAGGCCCGACGCGGGCGTCCGCCCCTGAGCGGGCGCGTCTTCCTCTGCGACTGCGGCGATGAACCGGTAGCCGCGGCGCGCCAGCGTCTCGATGTAACGGGGAGCGCCAGCGTCGTCGTCCAGGGCGGCGCGCACCTTCCGAATGCAGAAGTTCAACGCTTGGTCGAAGTCGACGTATGTATCGTCGCCCCAAATCTCCCGGCGCAGATCGTCGCGGGTGAACAGGACGCCCGGCCGGCCCGCAAGCAGCGCGAGGACGCGCGCCGGTTGCGGCGCGAGGCGGACGCACGATCGTCCCTTGGCCAGTTCGCCGCTCTGGACATCGAGGAGGAACGGACCGAACCTTAGCCGCCGGCCGGCCGACGCCTCGCGATTCAAAGCTTCTCCATCCGAAACCCCTTCAGGACAGGCATTTCCCCTTGGGTAGGGTCCGCCGCTGGCCGCGATTATACCGCTCATCGAAAACTCGCCAAATCCTCATCCCGCGCCCATGGCAAGCGGGCAGGGGACGGCGTATGAATCAGACCTTTCAGAAGGAGGTCGCATGACGCGTGGACGGTTCCTTACCTCGATACTTAGCGCTGTGACCCTGGTGGCGGCGTTCTGGGCGCTCTCATCCGGCCGTTTGGCCGCCGGGGAAGCAATAGCCTCCGGCCGGGGGGAAGCCGACCGATACCTCTACGTCTGGGCCGGCGATCAGGCGCGGACGGCGCCTGACTTCCTGGCAGTGATCGATTTCGACGAGCGTTCCGCGGCGTACGGCCGGGTGATGAGGACGGTCCCGCTTCCCGGACCGGGTGCCAGCGGTAACGAGCCTCACCACGTCGGCCTGTCGAGCGATGGGCGCATTCTAGGCGCCGGGGGGTTGCTCAGCGTCCTCAAGGGACAGAAGGAGATCTTCTTCTTCGACCTCACCGACCCCGCGGCGCCCCGGTTCATCGAGGCCGCAGACCCGCCGCTCTCCGCCATCACCGACGAGTTCTATGCGCTGCCGGAGGGAGGCTTCCTGGTGACCATGATGGGTGGTGCCGAGGGGCATCATCCGGGACGCGTCGCCGAGTTCGATCGCCATCTTCGACTCGTGGCTGAGCACCCGGCTGCGCCGCCTCAAGACGGCTTCAATCCTCACGGCATCTCGGTCCGCCCGGAGGCGAACGTGATGGTCACGAGCGATTTCATCTGCCCTTCAACGACCCTGCATGCCGTCGCGGGTGATCT
This sequence comes from uncultured Acidobacteriota bacterium, assembly GCA_964384905.1. GTDB lineage: Bacteria > Acidobacteriota > Polarisedimenticolia > Gp22-AA2 > Gp22-AA2 > Gp22-AA3. The sequence continues at coordinate 4,525 of CAYLND010000178.1, read as the reverse complement.
GGTCCTGCGAGGGAGCATCAGGGTCTGGGACTTCAGGAAGCGCGCCATCTTGAGATCGATCCCGATCCCCGAGGCCGGCGGCACCATCGACGTGCGCCTCATCCCGCGCGACCGCGGCTTGCGGGCCTATACGGCGGGGATGGTGGCCGACAAGCTGTACCTCGTCGACACCCAGAGCGGAACGGCGAAGCCGGTGTTCGACTTCGCCTCGATCGCGAGCGGCGGCTGGCCGCAACTGATGCGGATGACGCGGGACGGCCGCCGGCTGTTCATCTCGATGAACCAGGCCGGCAAGATCGTCATGTTCGACACCACCGACCCCGAGGCGCCAAGGGTTCTCAAGGTCCTCGATCTCGGGTCCGCATCCGGGCCGCACTACATCGCCCTCAGCACCGACGAACGCCGCCTCGTCGTCACGGACTACTTCCTCAATGAGGACGATGCCGGCAAGGTGCATGCAGAGGGCGATCACAAAGTGCATGTGGTCCGCATCCTGGACCAGGACCTGGTCCTCGATGATCGCTTCAGCCTCGACATGAACAAGGCGGTCGCCTCGGGGCCCGCGCGCCCGCACGGAGTGGCAATGCGCTGATGCGCGCAGGCCGCGTCACTCGCCGGGTCGCGGAGCTCCGAGTGCCGGGCGAGTCTCCGAGGCTGCGGAAGGGTCGTTGGGCGGTCGAGCAAGATCCACATCGCAGGGGACACAGATGAAACGTCCTGGAAGTTGGCCGGTTCTTCGCCACATTTCGAGCGCTTCCAAACGACGTAGGGCCACAGCAGACAGTTCGGGGGGGCGCAGACTGCTGCCACGAAGAATCGCTCGCGGCCATCCTCGGTGCTGCACAGAGACCCTCCTAAGAGAGGCTCCCTTTTAACCCATCCGTTGTCTCAGATGTATTTGAACCAGATCAGCGAGCGAGGGAGGGCCCGGATCGCGCCAGACACCGGGTCATTTTGGACGAACACGCCGGTCAGTCGGGGAGGAGACCCTCGCGCAGGAGGGGATGACCGGCCCGCGAGATGAAGAAGGCGTATCCGAAGATCGCACCCGCCGAGGCCAGGGCGAAGAGCGAGCTTCCGGAATACCAGGAGGACAGGTCCAGGGTGAGCGGGTAACTCTGCTGGAGTTCCGACAGGACGAAGGCGGCGATGACCGAAAGCAGGCCGAACCGGGTGAGGACGAAGAGGACCAGCAGAGCGAAGATGGCCCCGAAGAGCACGTCCACCACGTTCGGCTGCCCGAATGCGTAGGTCGCCATCATAACCGCGGCAAAGGCGGGCACGGCGAGCCACTCTTTCCGAAGGACCATCCACAGCAGCAGGAAGAGGAACAGAACCATCATCGAGAACAGCACCTGGTCGCCCAGGGCGCCGGCCAGCTGCGCGACAAGGAAACGGCCCCCAAGAAGGGAGTCCGTGACCTCCAGCGCATACGGTTGCGGCGGCGGGTGGCCGATCCACTCATGGCAGAAGCTCCTCACCATGGCGAGGAGCTCGAGCGCGGCGCCGGCCACTCCACCCAGGAGGACATCCCGCCCGACCAGAGGGTCACGGAAGCGCCCGGCCAGAAGCCGGTTCCACGAGATGGCTCTCTCGGGCCAGCGGCGCCGCAGGAGAGGCTCGAGGGCGAGGTAGAGAAGCCAGGCCACGCCCCCTGACAGCAGCGAGAGACCCAGCTGCTCGGTGACGAGCGCCAGCTCGTATCGGAAGTCGGCCACGTGGCTCGCCGAGAACATCCACAGCAGTTCCTGGATCAGAAAGATGAACGCGCCCAGCCGGAACGCGCCTTTCCTGTCTCCTCGTCCCTCCCGCAGGTGGCGGCGGGCAAGAAGCGCCGCCCCCAGGAGGATCGCGACGAAGAGCGTCAGAAACACGCACACAAGCACCTGCTGGGAAGGCTCTCGCCGGAATTCCTGCATGCGCTCCGGGCGCGTCCAGGGTGCGATGATGCGGAAGGAGACGGGTGTTCCTTTGTAGGCCGCCGCCTCCAGACGGATGGGGATGTCCGGGCGCGTGGGGAAAGCCCCCTCCCAGGCGGCCCGGATGTCGGCCTGGTGAGGCGGGACCCACGTGGATTCGACCGGCTTGAAGGCCGCGAGATCGAGCCCCGCGGCCGTGAAGATCCTGGACCAGTCCGGAGCGCGATCCAGCGTCTCGGGCGGGTCGATCTGGTCGGGGACGGTGTCGAAGGCCTGGAGGCGACCGGTCGTGTCGAGCTGGACCCTGGCCATGCCGGAGACGTCCTCCGGCGGATCCCTGCGTGTGACTCTTCCCCCGGAGCGCCATGGAAAGAGGTAGCGCGGGCTCTGGCGGTACTCGAACCCCAGGGCCAGGGGCCGGCCGTTGGGGAGATCCTTCCAGCGATTCGGGGACTTGTCGTGCTCCTCGACCCACTGCAGATACTCGTCGTCGTAGAAGAACCACCAGGCAGTGCCCACCGGACGCGCTGGATAACCGAGATCGGAGACGATCTGGCGCGCCCGCTCCGCCAGGACCTCGGGAGGCTTCTCCAGCGGGACCCTTCCGTAGAGCATGACCTTGGGCGTCAGCCAGGCCGCGACGGGGAAGCTCGCGACGATGGCCGCGAGACAGGCGACGGCGATGCCGGGCTTCAGGCCTCCCGCCTCGCCGGCGGCGGCGACCATCTCGGGAGAGGGCGTCTCGCCCGCGGCCAGTGCCGCCGCCAGGGGATCTCCTCCTGGAAGGCCCGCGGAGACGGCAAGAGCGGAAGCGGGCCTCAGGCGCGGGTCCTTCTCGAGGCAGCGGAGGATCACCCGCTCCACCGCCGGGTCGAAACCTTCGATCAGGGTCGAGGGGCTCGTGGGTGTCGTCTCCTGATGCAGACTTGCCATGCCCACTGCGGTCGCCGCCCGGAACGCCGGCTGACCGGTGAAAATCTCGAAGAGCACCAGCCCGAGAGCATAGAGGTCGCTCTTGACCGAAGCGCCCGCCCCTGCGAACAGCTCGGGAGCCAAGTACCCCGGCGTGCCGGCCGGGGCCCTCGCTCCCTTCGAATCCTCGGCAAGCCCCGCCAGTCCGAAGTCGGTGATGCGCGCCCTCCCGCGGCCGTCGATCATGAGGTTGGCCGGCTTAAGATCCCGGTGCAGGATCCCCTGCTCGTGGGCGGCGGAAAGTCCGGCGCAGAGCTGCCGCGCGATCTGGATCGCCTTGTCCTTCGGAAAGCGGCCGATGCGGCGCAGGAGGCCGGCCAGGTCCTCGCCGTCGACGTATTCCATGGAGAGGAAGTGGTGTCCCTCCACCTCACCGACGTCGTACATGCGGCAGACGTTGGGATGGGAGATCTGGCGGGCGATCTTAACCTCGTTCAGGAAGCGCGACAGACGCGCCTCGTCCTTCGCCACGTTCTCCGGAAGGAACTTGAGCGCTACGGCCTGGCCCAGCTTCAGGTCGTCGGCGCGGTAGACCTCACCCATGCCGCCCTTTCCCAGAAGGCCGAAGATCCGGTAGCGCCCGGCCAGGACCGTGCCGGGAAGGAACCGGCCCTGATCGAAGGGGCTGGAGGAGGGGAGCCGCGCGGGACCGGCCTTCCCCCGCACCGTCCGGGTGGGGGATTCGGAGGATGAGGCCAGATAAGCGCCGCATCCGGGGCAGAACCGGCTTCCTTCCGGCGCGCTTGTGGAGCAGGCGGGACAGCGAAGCATGAGCGGACGGTAGCACAGCGAAAATGGAAAGGGAAGCGCGGCTCAGGAGCGAGTGCGGGGCCTCGCGGGCGTTCGAAGAAATTCCTCATTGTCTTCCCGACGACGAACTGTTGGCGCTTGACCGCGAGCAGGCTCGAGCTCTTGACGTTCGGAAACCCAGATTGCAGAATTGAACCGTGGCGAGCCCGGGTTCTTTGAGAAATTGTGGCTCGCGTCTAGTGAACCTGGATCGCGTTGTAGGGCAGCTTCACTTCGCCGATCTGAAGGAGAGCCTGGACGACGCCCAAAAGAGCATAGGCCCGGTCTTCAGTATCGGCGAGCACCGAAGCCCATCGTTCCACCTGCACCGCCCCAATCTTCTTCGTCTGTAAGAGAGCTACCGTGCGCAACGCGGTTCCCTGGTGACCTTCAGTCACCGAGTTGGGGCGCATGCTGCAGTTGAGCTTCTGGCTCGATGTTCAGCTTGGACACCTCGTCTAGGTCCTGTTCAACGCTGGTAAGCAGGCGAGATGCCGCCTCAAGAGCACCGGACAGGTCCTCATCCTTTCCAGGGCGACGTACACGCCCGGAACATCCTTCACCTCAGCGCAAGCGAACCGCCACCGCAGCGTATCCTTTCATGCGAAGGTCTGCAGTGAGAGCGGCGGCGACTTGCATGGCGCGTGTCATCTGTCCAAGCCTCACCTGAAGCTGAAAACGAGACGGTAGTCATCACAATCAAGGCGGCAAATGTTGTCCGTGTCCGCACGATCAGGACTCCGGATGATGGCGTTCACAGCGCGCTGGCCAAGTGTAGTTCGGGCAGGACTCTAGCCCGGATTTCTCACCGCGGGTCTGTTCGCCTCGCTGAAGCTGCGGATCGG
>CAYLND010000177.1:0-7439 GCA_964384905.1 uncultured Acidobacteriota bacterium | reverse complement strand
ACCACGGGGCGCGATCGCCCCGAGCTGGCGCGGCTTGAGGACCGTCTCGGCCACACCTTCCGCGATCGCGCCCTGATCGTGCGCGCGCTGACCCACTCGTCCTTCGCCAACGAAGAAGGCGGCGGCGCCGACAACGAGGCGCTCGAGTTCCTCGGCGACGCCACGCTCGGATTCCTGATCGCCCATGCCCTCCTGCGCCGCTTCCCTGGCATGGACGAGGGCGGTCTCTCCAAGTTCAAAGGGTACCTGGTGAGCCGGCCGACGCTGGCCGAAGCGGCGCGCCGGATCGATCTGGGTGGCCACCTGCGCCTCGGCAAGACGGCCGAGAAGAGCGACGCGCGCGCCAAGGAATCGGTCCTGGCCGACACTCTGGAGGCGGTCATCGCCGCCGTTCTGATCGACGGCGGAGACGAGGCCGCGCGCGCCCTGGTGGAGCGCCTGTTCGGCGAGCAGATTCGCGATCTCAGACGCGAGGAGATCGAGGGGAAGGACTACAAGACCGGCCTTCAGGAGTTGATGCAGGCGGGCGGCCGGCCGACTCCGCGCTACAAGGTGGTCCGGACCGAGGGGCCGCCGCACAGCCCGATCTTCCACGTCAGCCTGGTGGCCGAGGGGCAGGAGCTGGCCCTGGGCAAGGGCCGCACCAAGAAAGAGGCCGAGCAGCGCGCGGCGCGCGTCGCGCTCCGGGTCCTGAAGCGACGCGGCGCCTGATCAACGGCTGGCGGGGGCGGGCTTCTCCGGCTCGTCCGGCAGCGGTTGCAGGCCCCGCGCCCTGAGCGTCATCACCGTGCGACGCACCTCCTCGGCCTGGGGGTAGCCCGGGTCCAGCTCGAGCGTCCTCTCCAGGTTGTAGAGCGCCCGGCCCGGATCGCGCAGACCCTCCAGCAGGATGCGCCCGCGATAGTGGTACAGACGCGCCAGGAGGTGAGGGTCCATCGTCTTGCTCTGCGCCCGCGCCGCGTCGAGCTGCGCCAGCGCGTCCTTGTACTCGCCCGCGTTCGACAGGGTGGCCGCCAGGTCGGCCCGCGCCTGAATGTCGTCCGGCCAGAGATCGACCGCCTTGCGGAGCCATTCGATCGACGCGGCGTGATCCCCCTTCAGCTCGTAGGCCACCGCCAGCTTCCGCATCGAGAGCAGATAGGACGGCGCCAGCTTCAGCGCTTCGTTGAACTGCACGATCGCCTCGTCGAGGAGGGACATCGCCTTCTGGCGGTCGCCCCTGTCGAGCAGCGCCTGCGCCTGCTGCACCAGCGCGATGCCGATGCCGTGATGGATGCCCAGGTGGATGCCGCGGAACTGCGGCCCGCGGGCGATCGACTCGGCCTCCAGCTCTTTCTTGAGCGCCTCGCGCGTCACGTCCGGTCCGAAGCGGCTCGTGAGCTCGGCGTCGCCCCGCGGCCCCGGCGTCCCCTCGCCCAGGAGGAGCATTCCCTCCAGGTACTGCTGCAGGGCCGGATCGTACTTCCCCTGCGCGTAGTAGGCGTTCCCAGCGGTCAGGACCTGCTCGAGGGCCGGCACCACGCCCCGCGGCCACTCGATGTTGATCCCGACCGCGAGCAGGGCGGCGACGACCGAGGCGATCGTCGTGGCGGGGGACGGCAGCGCGGCGCGCGCCCGCGTCGCCATCTCCCCCGAGCGCGCGGCAAACGCCACGAGGAGCGCGGCCAGCCGCCGCAGGAAACGCCCGAGCGCCAGCAGACTCTCCGAGCCGAGAAGAGCGAGGAGCGGCACGACCGGCGCGCGGAAGCGGGCGAAATTGAAGAACAACATCACCGTCGCCATCGTGCCGAACAGCAGGACGTAGATCGGCACGAGCCGCCGCCAGGATCGCCGGGTCAGGTAGATGCCGAACAGACCGAGAGGCGCCAGCGTGCCGAAGGTCGAGTACAGATGCACCCGCACCGCCGCGCGCGAGCCGGCCGCGGGCACGAACAGCGTCGCGGAGCCCGGGGGAGGGAACGAGACGTTGAGGCGGTCGAGCAGGGTCGAGAAGCGCTGCAGGATCGCGTAATCGAGGTTGTCGGGTAGCTCGAAGTAGTTCCAGAAATGGATCAGCTTGCGGCCGAGAAGACGGACCCAGGCGCCCGGCTCGGAGGTGATGAAGCTCATCCCCTGGCGGAACCAGAACCACGACGACTGCATCGGCGTCATCTTGGTGCCGGCGATCTCCTCGGCGCGCGCGATGAAATCGGCGTGCTCGTACTTCGGGTCGGGCCGCACGAAGGGAGGCGGCACGTACAGCCCGTTCGCATCGGCGTTGTTTCCGAGGAAGAACACCTCGCCGCCCCCCGTCGTGAGCAGGACGAATTCGTGTGACACCACCCAGTTGTGCAGCGTGGCCGGCGCGATCATCAGGACCGTGCCGAGCGTGAACGCCCCGGCCGCCCGCAGACCGTCCCGTTTCAGGCCCCCGCCCAGCCACAGCGCCAGCACCGCCAGGACCGGCCCCAGCAGGATGGAATTCTCCCGGTCCAGGGTGAGCAGGCCGTACGTCAGGCCGGCCCAGCCGAAAAGCCACGCGGCCCGCCGCGAGCCGGCGTCGGCTTGGCGTGCCGCATCGAGCAGCAGCAGGAGGACGAGGGTCACGAAAGGGGAGAGGAACGTCTTCATGACCATCCCCTCCTCGAAGATGAACGGCCCGTACAGCGCGATCAGCGCCGCCGCGACCAGCCCGTGCGCGTGACCGAGAAGCCGGCGGCCGATCAGGTAGGTCATGAGCACCGTGCCGCAGCCGAAAAACGCCTGCGCGGTGAGTATCCGCCCGACGCCCGTCCCGATCACCTTCATGAGCACGCCGAGGACATAGGCGTACAACGGGCTCTGGACGAACGGGGCCCTGCCGATCCAGTCCCCGGCGGCGATCTCCTTCGCCCAGTCGTAGTACATCCCGGGATCGAGCTCCTCGGGAGTGACGAGCGTGGTGTCCTTCACCTGCAGGACGTAGACGAGACGGAGCGCGAGCGCGAGGGCGCAGACGCACGCGACGCCCACCCAGTCGGGAACGATCGACTTTCTCGGGGACTCCAACGCGGGCCCTCCAGCGGCGGATGATTATAGACGAGGAGTCGGGGGGCGGGCGGCGCGGGTTGATTGACTCGGCGCCGCGTTTACGGGAGAATCGCCCGCGGCGCGCGATCGACGCAGCGCACGGAGGTCCCGTGGCCTCGCGACCCGTTCCTCTGGCCAACCAGGACGTTGCCCACCTGTACGATCGCTGGATCGACCACGTGCGCGTGAAGCTCGAGAACTCCAAGATCGACCGGGACGTCCTGTGCCGCGACCTGCTCACGGAGATCCACTATGGCGCCGGGGCGCGCTACGCGGACCTCCTCGAGGACGGCTCGCGGCCGGTCGGGGAGCGCATGCTGATCGCGCAGTTCGACCCCCGCAACGTCACTCTCGAAGCCGAGTACTACGCCGAAGTCGACCCGGCGCGTTACAACCGGGTCAAGCCGCTTCTCTGGCTCTGGATCCAGTTCGACCACTCGCCGCTCGGACAGAACGTGCATCTCGGCGTGATGCTGCGACGCCTCCTGGCCAGGCACGTCTTCCGGCACTGCGGGGAGAACGTGCGCATCTTCCGGGACGTCGAGGTCTCGTTCGGCTACAACCTGTCGGTCGGCGACAACACGACGATCCACCGCTATGTCCTGCTCGACGATCGGGGCGAGATCGTCATCGGCAACAACGTGTCGATCTCGGATTACGCCAACGTGTACTCGCACGCCCACGACATCGAGGACATCGAGCGCGTCACGTGCAGCCGCACCGTCATCGGCGACGGCGCGCGCATCACCTACCACGGCGTGGTCCTCTCCGGCATGACGGTGGGGAAGAACGCCATGGTCGGCACCATGGGCGTGGTGACCCGATCGGTCCTCGACCATCACATCAACGTCGGCATCCCGGCCAAGAGCGTCCGCATCAAGCGCGACGGCCTGCGCAACAAGGGCGCCGCCAACGGCCACCCCGGGGGCGTCCCGCAGCCGGTCGTCGAGTAATCCACCCTGCCTTCGGCCGCTCGCGGAAATTGCCGCCGACTGAAATCGGTTGACCTGGCCTCGCCGAAGCGGTATATCGTCTGTATCACGGTTGTCCTCCCACCGACCGCTCGAGGTCGCTCGCTGCTGGAGGCCGCACATGCCCACGCCGCGCACCGTCCTTTTCGCCGTCCTGTTCGTCGCGCTCGTCGCGATCGTCTGTCCGTCTCCCGTCCTGGCGCAGTGCGCCGCGTCCCAGGTCTTCGGCCACCAGCTGGGCGGACATCTGGAGAACTGCCGGGACGCCGGACAGGTCGCCGGGTTCGCCTATGCGATCGAGACGCCCTCCACGCTCGCTCAGATATCGACTGCCAACACCGTTCCGGCCGGTCTGACCGCCGATTTCATCTGCGAGGCCGATGGCGAGCCGTCGCAAGGCTCCGGGACCTGCACGGGTGCCGGGGTCCACGGCGACGGCATCATCACGATCGACGGAAACTGGGGTAATGAAATCAATATCCCGCGGCCGGGAATAGCGGGCTGTCCAAACCCCCCGGGGGCCCTTGGCGTCGGTCGCAACGTCTTCGTGATCGTGGACAATTCCCTGCAGAATGCGCTTCTTTCGGTCGGATTCTCCGATACCTTCGGCGGATACGTGGCCGAGTTCGCCCATTCGTTCGATGCCCAGGGCGGGGTCGCGCCTTTCAGCTGCGGCGAGCCCTCCTCCCGCTCGATTCAGCTGGTTTCTGCCACGAGCAGCGGTGGCTCGATCGTCGCGCACGTCCGTCTCACTTCACCGAAGATCTTTTCGGACTGCGATCCAGGCTCGATCGGCGTGGTGGGGCAGATCGGCTCCTGCACCGAGGGGACCTTCCCCGCCGTGAGCGTGGGAAACGTGTACAGCAAGACGGGACCCTGCTCGCTCGTCCCGGATCTCAGGGCTTCGGCCTGGACGCCGGCCGGGGCGCCGGCCGCCGACGGGACCGCGACCGTGACGGTTCCGTCTCCCGGAGCGGGCAGCTGCCTGTTCCTCGGAGCCACGTTCCGGATCGCCGGGAGCGAGAGCGGCGCCATCGCCGGCATCGTCCCGGTCACCGCCGACACCTCCTGCCCGGACGCCGACGGCGACGGCTATCCGTCCTGCCTGGGCGACTGCAACGACAACGACGCCTCGATTCACCCCGGCGCGCCCGAGCGGTGCAACGGTCGGGACGACAACTGCAACGGACAGGTGGACGAGGGTCTCGGAACGACCACCTGCGGCGTGGGCGGCTGCTCCCGCACGGTGAACAACTGCGTCGGCGGCGTGCCCCAGACCTGCGTCCCGGGGACGCCGTCCGCCGAGGTGTGCGATGGCATCGACAACGATTGCAACGGTCAGATCGACGAAACCGATGCGGACCACGACGGCTACCCGATCTGTGTCGACTGCAACGACTCCAATCCGCTGGTGCACCCGGGGGCGGTGGAAAAGTGCAACGGGTTCGACGACAACTGCAACGGTCTCACGGACGAGGATGCGAACGGCGTCGACACGGACGGCGATCTGATCAACAACCTGTGCGACAACTGCCCGCTCGTGTTCAACGTGACCCAGACCGACTCGGACGGGGACGGTGTCGGCAACGCCTGCGATGTCTGCCCGTTCGTGGGCAACCCGGGCCAGGCCGATCGCGACCATGACGGACGCGGGGACCTGTGCGACAACTGTCCCAATGATTTCAACCCGCTCCAGGAAGACAGCGACCACGACGGGATCGGGGACGCATGCGACAACTGCGTGTTCATGTCGAACCCGGGGCAGGAGGACCTCAACCACAACGGCATCGGAGACGCGTGCGAGAAGAAGAAGGCGCCGCGGCTTCTCTGAGGACCAGTCCGGGTTAGGATGCGTGCGTGCAGCGGGCGCGACGCATCCTGATGGCCGGACTCGCGGCTTTCATGCTCCGCGCCCCGGCGCGGGCCGCCACGCCGCCGGCGCCGCCGCCCGATCTCGATCGCATCCTCGCGGAGGCGCAGCGGGTTCAGCAGGCCGACGTCGGGGCCTGGGCGCACTACCGGTTCAGCCGGCGGGCCGAGCGTGAGGACCTCGACGACGTGGGCGAGGTGGAGGACCGCGAGGACCTCGAGTTCATCGTGACCCCGAGCCGTGACGGCTTCGACGAGGAGCTGGTCCGGCAGGACGGGGGCGCGCCCGATCCGGAGGAGAAGGAGCGCCGGCGCCGGGACGCCAGCTTCACGAGGCATTACAACGTCCTGATCTCGGGCGCCGGCGGCGAGGAGATCGAGGGCGGCTACTCGCTCGGTCTCCTGCTGCACATGTCGTCGTATCGCTACGCCGGGCGCGAGGATCGGGACGGCGTGCCGTGCTACCGCCTCGATTTCAGCCCAAACGAGACCGGGGAGAAGGGAAGCGGCATCGCCTGGAGAGTCGCCAGCGTCATGCAGGGCAGCCTGTGGATCACGGTCGCCGGCTACCACCTCGCGGCGGCCGACGCCGAAACGACCCGCCGGGTGCCGATCGGCCTGTTCCTGGCCAAGGTGCGCGAGGTGCGGATCCATCTCGAGAGCGGGCCGGTCGGCGACGGGGTGTGGCTGCCGCGGCGGGTCGAGATGTTCACCCGGGCGCGCGTCCTGATCAAGCCGATCCGACGGCGGAACCTCTATACCTACTGGGATTTCGCCCCCGCCCCGCCTTCTTGACGGGCCCCGCCGGGCGCGGGCCCGGTCAGGTGCGCTCCTCGCGCATCTGGTTCAGACGCTCCAGGAACTCCGGCTCGACCAGGACCTCGCGCGGCTTGCTGCCGTCGGCGGGGCCGACGATGCCGTTCTGCTCCATCGTGTCGACCAGACGGGCGGCCCGCGCGTAGCCGAGCTTCAGGCGGCGCTGGATGTGCGACACCGAGATCTGGCCCATCTGGATCGCCAGACGCACCGCCTGGTCGTAGGCCGGATCGACGTCCTCCTCGCGCCCCGGCGCGCCGCCGGGAGCGCCCGGGGTCTCGTCGCGGGTCACCGACTCGTCGTACTGGGGCTTGGCCTGCTTCTTCAGGAACGACACGATGCGCGTCGCCTCGACCTCCGTGACCAGGGGGCCGTGCAGGCGGATCAGACGCGCCGAGCCGGGGGGGATGAACAGCATGTCGCCGTGCCCGAGGAGGTGCTCGGCCCCGTTGCTGTCGAGAATCGTGCGCGAATCGACCTTCGAGGAGACGCGCATGGCGATGCGGCAGGGGAAGTTGGCCTTGATGACCCCCGTGATGATGTCCACCGACGGCCTCTGCGTCGAGAGGATGAGATGGATGCCGACGGCGCGCGCCATCTGGGCCAGCCGGGTGATCGCCTCCTCCACCTCGGCGCCGGTGGTCATCATCAGATCGGCGAGCTCGTCGATCACGATCACCACGTACGGCAGCGGCCGCAGGGACTCGCCGCTGCTGGCCGCGCCGCGGGCCGCCG
>CAYLND010000176.1:0-7503 GCA_964384905.1 uncultured Acidobacteriota bacterium | reverse complement strand
CCTGGCGAACGGCCTGTTCGATCTTCTGCACGCGGGTCACGTGCGCTATCTGCGGGCCGCCAGCCGCCTCGGGGACGTGCTGGTGGTGGCGGTGAACGACGATCGCTCCGCCGCGGCCCTGCGCGGACACGGCAGACCGATCGTCCCGGCGCGGGACCGCGCTCTCCTGGTGGCGGCCCTGGACGGCGTGGACGCCGTGGTCCTGTTCGGCGGGCGCACGGTCGCCCCGCTGCTCCGCCGGCTGCGGCCGGAGGTGCACTGCAAGGGAACGGACTATACGGAGTCCAGCGTGCCCGAGAGGGAGATCGTTCTGAGGTACGGGGGCGCCGTGCGCATCGCCGGCGACCCGAAGCGGCACGCCTCGACCGCCCTGATCGCGACCATCCGGCGGCGCTTCGCGCGCCGCGCATGAATCGGCCGGGCGCCCGCGGGGGGCACCCGCCGGCGTCCGCCTACTTCGTCTCCTCGCCCGGCTCCTCGGTCCCTTCGGGGCCGGCGGCCTCGGCCGCCTGCTTCTCGCGGACCTTCTCCTTGCGGGCCCTCCGGGCCTTGCGGTCTTCCTTCTGCTTCTTGAAGACCGGCTCGGAGCCGACCAGCTCGACGATCGCCATGTCGGCGCCGTCGCCCGGGCGCGGGCCGAGCTTCAGGGCCCGCGTGTAGCCGCCCGGGCGCGACACGAAGCGCGGCCCGAGCGTGTCGAACAGCTTCTTCACGACGACCCGGTCGCTGATCTGGCTCGCCACCTGCCGGCGGGCGTGCAGGTCGTCGCGCCGCGCCAGCGTGATCAACCGTTCGGCGAACGGCCGCAGCTCCCGGGCCTTCGGCAGCGTCGTGGTCAGGCGCTCGTGCCGGAACAGATCGGTCGCCAGGTTGCGCAGGAGCGCCCGGCGGTGCTCCTTGGTGCGCCCGAGCTTCCTGTAGCCGACGTTGTGTCGCATCGCCGCCTTACTCCTCCTTGGGCTTCAGGAGGTGATCGATCTTCATGCCCAGCGACAGGCCCATCTCCGCCAGGAGCTCCTTGATCTCGTTCAGCGACTTGCGCCCGAAGTTCTTGGTCTTGAGCATCTCCGCCTCGGTGCGCTGCACCAGATCGGCGATCGTCTTGATGTCGGCGTTCTTCAGGCAGTTGTAGGAGCGCACCGAGAGCTCGAGCTCCTCGATCGAGCGCATCAGGTTCTCGCGCATGCGGTCCTTCTCGCGATCGACCTCCTCCTCGTCCATCTCGGGGGTTTCCTCGAAGTTGATGAAGATGGAGAGGTGGTCCTTCAGGAGCTTGCTCGCCAGCGCCACGGCGCTCTGCGGCTGCACCGCCCCGTTCGTCCAGACCTCGACCGTCAGCTTGTCGTAGTCGGTGGTCTGGCCCAGCCGGGCGTCCTCGACCGTGTAGTTGACCTTCTTCACCGGCGAGTGCACCGAGTCGATCGGGATGAACCCGATCGACAGGTCGGTGTCGAAATTCCGATCGGCGGCGACGTAGCCCCGGCCCGGCTTGACGCGCATCTCGATGTTCAGCCGGCCCTCTTCGCTGAGCGTGGCGATATGGACCTCGGGGTCGAGGATCTCGACGTTCGGGTTGGTCTCGATGTTGCCGGCCTTGACCTCGCCCGCCCCTTCGGCGCGCAGGAAGATGGTCTCCGGGTGGCTCACGTTGAGCTTCAGCGGGATCTGCTTGAGGTTGAGGATCAGATCGATGGTGTCTTCCACCACGCCCGGAATCGAGGTGAACTCGTGCAGCACGCCCTCGATCTTGACCGCCGTGATCGCCGCCCCTTCGATCGAGGACAGCAGGACCCGTCGCATGGCGTTGCCGATCGTGGTGCCGAAACCCCGCTCGAAGGGCTGGGCGTAGAACTTCCCGTACGTCGGGGTCAGTGACTCCAGATCGCACTCGAGACGCTTGGGTCTTTGAAACCCTTTCCACAGCATCGGGTCCTTACCTCCTGACGGCCGCCCGCGGGCGGTCCGGTTCGATTACTTGCTATAGAGCTCGACGATCAGCTGCTCCTGGATCGGCATCGTGATGTCCTCGCGGCGCGGCAGCGCCGCGACGGTGCCCCGGACCTGGCCCGCGTCCACCGACAGCCACTGCGGGAACCCGCGCGCCCGCGCCTGCTCGAACGAGGCCACCACGGCGTCGTGCTTCTCCAGCTTCGGCCGCAGCGTGATCACCTGACCCGGCCTCACGAGATACGAGGGCACGTCCACCTTGTGCCCGCCCACGCGCACGTGGCCGTGCGCCACCAGCTGCCGGGCCTGGGCGCGTGACGAGGCGAAGCCGAGCCGGTAGACCACGTTGTCCAGACGGCGCTCCAGATTGACCAGGAGCAGCTCGCCGGTGACGCCCTTCTTCCGGCTGGCCTCCTGGAAGGCCCGCCGGAACTGCTTCTCGAGGACGCGATACAGCCTCTTGACCTTCTGCTTCTCGCGCAGCTGCACGCCGTATCCCTGCAGCTTGACGCGGCGCTTGCCATGCTGGCCGGGGGCGAAATTGCGCCGTTCGATGGCGCACTTCTCGGTGTAGCACCGCGTCCCCTTGAGGAACAGCTTGAGCCCCTCGCGGCGGCACAGCCGGCAGACCGAACCACGTGTCTTGGCCATTCCCGTGCTCTCCTCTCAGACGCGCCGGCGCTTCGGCGGGCGGCAGCCGTTGTGCGGGATCGGCGTGATGTCCTTGATCGCCTTGACCTCGAGACCGATCGCCTGCATGGCGCGGATCGAGGACTCGCGGCCCGCGCCCGGCCCCTTGACGCGCACCTCGACCTGGCGCACGCCGTGCTCCTTGGCGGCGTTCCCCGCCGCCTGGGCGGCCAGCTGGGCGGCGAACGGCGTGCCCTTGCGCGAGCCCTTGAAGCCGATGCATCCGGCGGAGGACCAGGACAGCACGTTGCCCGCCTGGTCGGTGATGCTGATCACCGTGTTGTTGAAGCTGGCGTGCACGTTGGCGATGGCGAACGGGACGTTCTTCTTCTCTTTCTTCTTTCCCGGCGAGCGCCGCGCGGCCGGCGCCCCCTCCGCGGCGGCGGGCGCCTCCTTGGCAGCGGTCTCCTTGGCGGCCGGCGCGGCGCCGTCCTTGGCGTCGGCCTTCTTGGCCGCCTTCGCCGGCTTCTCGGCCTTCGGGGCGCCCTCTTTCCCCGCCCCGTCCTTCGGTTCCTTCGCGTCAGCCATGGATCTCCCTTGTCGTCATCCCTTCTTGCCGACCGGCGCTTTCTTCTTGCCGGCGACGGTCTTGCGCGGGCCCTTGCGGGTGCGCGCGTTGGTGTGCGTCCGCTGGCCGCGCACCGGCAGGTTGCGGCGGTGCCGCATCCCCCGGTAGCAGCCGATATCGATCAGCCGCTTGATATCCATCTGGACGTTCTTGCGGAGGTCCCCCTCCACCTGCCCTTCCTCCTGGATGACGTCGCGGATCCGCCGCGCTTCGTCCTCACCCAGGTCCTTCACCTTGACGTCCTTCTTGACCTGCGCCTTGCCCAGGATGCGGTTGCTCCGCGACCGGCCGATCCCGTAGATGTAGGTCAGCGCGATCTCGATCCGCTTGTTCTGGGGCAGGTCCACTCCGGCGATGCGTGCCACCGTGGCTCTCCTTCTATCCCTGGCGCTGCTTGTGTTTCGGGTTCTCGCAGATGACCCGCACCACGCCGCGCCTCTTGATGACCTTGCACTTGTCGCAGATTCGCTTGACCGACGCCCGGACCTTCATCGACGCATGGCCTTCGGCCTCACTTGAAGCGGTACACGATCCGGCCCCGGGACAGGTCGTAGGGCGACAGCTCCACGAGCACCCGGTCACCGGTCAGGATCCGGATGAAATTCTTACGCATCTTCCCCGAAATGTGCGCCAGCACCTGGTGTTTGTTGTCCAGCTGCACACGGAACATGGCGTTGGGGAGCGGCTCGACGACCGTGGCCTCCACCTGGATCGCCTCGTCCTTCGGCAATTACAACCCCCCCACGTCGCCACCGAGGACCAGCGGACCGTCCCCGGTGATGGCAATCGAGCGCTCGAAGTGCGCCGACAGCGATCCGTCGACGGTCGACGCGGTCCAGCCGTCCGAGTGAATCCGCACCTCCGGGCCCCCGATGTTCACCATCGGCTCGATCGCCAGGGCCAGCCCTTCCTTCAGGACCGGCCCCGTCCCCGCCACCCCGTAGTTGGGAACCTGGGGATCCTCGTGCAGCGAGGTGCCGATGCCCTCCCCAGCGAAATCTCGCACGACCCAGTAGCCGCGTGATTCCACGTACTGCTGCACCGCCGCCCCGATGGCCGACAGTCGCCGTCCCGGGCGGGCCGCCGCGATCCCCGCCAGGAGCGACTCCCGCGTCACGCGCAACAGGTCCTCGGCCGCCCGCGAGATGCGCCCCACCGGAACGGTCACCGCCGCGTCGCCGTAATACCCCCCGAGGATCACCCCGAAATCGAGACCGACGATGTCCCCCTCCTTCAACGCCTTCCTCGACGACGGGATGCCGTGCACCACCTCCTCGTTGACCGAGGTGCACAGCACGCAGGGATACCCGCGGTAGCCTTTGAACGCCGGCTTCACGCCCGCCTCCCGGCAGAGACGCTCCGCCAGCCGATCGAGATCCCCCGTCGTCACGCCCGGCTCCGCCTGGCCCGCTACTTCCGCCAGGATCTGAGCCACCACACGGTTGCAGCGATCCATGGTCTCGATCTCGTCCCGGGACTTGTAGATGATCATGACCGCGAGACCAGCCCGGGAATCCCGGCCGCGATCCGTCCGAACACCTCGTCCCGGCTGCCACGCCCGTCCACGGTCACGAGCAGACCGCTCTTCTGGTACCGCGCGATGAGCGGCGTCGTCTGCTCCCGGTACGCCCGCAGCCGCTCCCGGATCACCGGCTCGGTGTCGTCGCTCCGCTGCCGCAGCTCCCCGCCGCAGCGATCGCAGACGCCGTCCACCTTCGGCCGCCCGTAGCGCACGTGGTACACGGCGCCGCAGCGATCGCACGACCGCCGCCCCGTGAGCCGATCGAAGATCTCCGGCTCCGGCACCTCGATGCTGACCACCCGGTCGAGCGTCTGGCCCCGCTGCGCCAGGATCCGATCGAGCAGGTCTGCCTGGGCAACCGTCCGCGGGAACCCGTCCAGGAGGAACCCGTCGGCCGCGTCCGGCCGGGAGAGACGCTCCGCCATCACCACCCCGACCAGCTCGTCCGGCACCAGATCGCCCCGATCGACGATCGCCCCCACCTTGCGCCCGAGGGCCGAGCCGTCCCGAATCGCCGCCCTCAGAAGGTCGCCGGTCGAGATGTGCGCCAGCCCGATATGCCTGGCGATTTCCGCCGCCTGCGTCCCTTTTCCGACCCCGGGGGCCCCCAGGAGGACCAGCCGGGTTCCGCGCTCGCGCGTGGCGCCCATGCGCTCACCCGCGACGGCCGCGGATCCTCGCCCCCTTCAGGAAGCCGTCGTAATGCCTCATGATGAGCTGCGACTCGATCTGCTGCACCGTGTCCATCGCGACGCCGACCACGATCAGGAGCGACGTCCCGCCGAAATAGAACTTGAGCCCCATGCCCTGGGTCAGGAACCCCGGGAGCCACCGGTCGAGCGTCGGGCCGACGAGCGGCAGCGACTCCACCTTGAGCCCGCTGATCAGGACCTGCGGGAGCAGGGCGATGAGTCCGAGGTAGATCGCGCCGACGAAGGTCAGGCGCGTCAGGATCTGGTCGAGATACTCCGCCGTCCGGCGGCCCGGCCGGATGCCCGGGATGAAGCCGCCGTACTTCTTCATGTTGTCCGCCACGTCCATCGGGTTGAAGATGATGGAGATGTAGAAGTAGCAGAAGAAGATGATCGCCACGAAGTACAGCAGGTTGTGCAGCGGCATGGCGTAGTCCAGCTGACGGTACAGGCTGGCGAGCCACGGCTTGTCCTGGTAACCCACCCACTGCATGAGGGTGAGCGGGAAAGCCAGCACCGACGAGGCGAAGATGACCGGGATGACGCCGCCGGTGTTCAGCCGCAGGGGCATGTGGGTCTGCATCCCGCCGTACATCCTCCGCCCCACCACGCGCCGCGCGTACTGCACCGGAATCTTGCGCTGCGCCCGCTCCACCCACACGATGACGCCGACGACCGCCGCCATGACGACCAGCAGGATCAGGATCTCGATCATGTTCAGGTTCCCGGTGGTCATGTCCTGCCAGAGCGTCGCGACGGCCTTGGGCAGCCCCGAGACGATGCCCGCATAGATGATGAGCGAGATCCCGTTGCCGATGCCGCGCTCCGAGATCTGCTCGCCGACCCACATGATGAAGGCGGTCCCCGTCGTGAGCGTCAGGACCGTCATCAGGCGGAAGAACCAGCCCGGGTGAGGCACGACGCCCCCGCCACCGGCGGCCCCCATGTTCTCCAGCCAGAAGGCGATGCCCAGCGACTGCACGAACGAGAGCAGGACGGTGCCGTACCGTGTGTACTGGGTGATCTTCTTGCGGCCGAGCTCGCCTTCCTTCGACAGCTTCTCCAGGTACGGCCAGATCACGGTGAGGAGCTGCAGGATGATCGACGCGGAAATGTAGGGCATGATGCCGAGCGCGAAGATCGTCAGCCGCCTCAGGTTGCCGCCGGAGAACAGGTCCAGGAAGCCGAGGATCCCGCCGCCCTGCTGCCGGAAGAACGCCTCCAGCGCCTGGAAATTGATCCCCGGCACCGGAATGTGGCCGCCCACGCGGTACACGGCCAGCATCAGGAAGGTGAACACGACGCGCTTCCTGAGATCGGCGATGCTGAAGATGTTCTTGAGCGATTCGAACATCGGGCCTCTATGCTCCCGCCGCCGCGATGGTCTCGGCCCGGCCGCCCGCCCGCGCGATCTTCTCCAGGGCGGACTTGCTGAAGCGGTGCGCCTTGACCACGAGCGGCTTGGTCAGCTCGCCGTCGCCGAGAACCTTGACGCCGGCGAGCAGCTTCTTCACCAGCCCCTCCTTGAGGAGACGCTCCGGGGTGATCTCGCCTTCGAGACGGTTGAGCGCCCCCAGGTTGACCACCGCGTACTCCTTGCGGAACAGGTTCGTGAATCCGCGCTTCGGGACGCGGCGCTGCAGCGGCATCTGCCCGCCCTCGAAGCCGAAATACTGCTTGCGCCCCGAGCGTGACAGCTGCCCCTTGTTGCCCGCCGTGGCGGTCTTGCCGTGCCCGGAGCCCGGGCCGCGGCCGATCCGCTTCGGCTTCTTGCGCGAGCCGGGCGCGGGCCGGAGGCGCGACAGGTCGAGGCTACGCGCCACGTCCATCCTCCACGATGCGCACCAGGTGCGGGATGGCGTCGACCATGCCGCGCAACGCCGGGTTGTCGGGACGCACCACGCGCTGGCGCGGGTGACGCAGGCCCAGCGATTTCAGGATGCGCTTCTGCCGGTACGGGCACCCGATGCCGCTGCCATACTGCTCGATGACCAGGGTCTTTCCCGGTGCCGGCCGCGCGCGCGGCGTCCTCTTCCCGGCCGTGGCCCCCGCGGCGGCTTCGGCGACGCCCGCCCCCGCCTCCG
>CAYLND010000175.1:0-7598 GCA_964384905.1 uncultured Acidobacteriota bacterium | reverse complement strand
GGAGAGCCGGGGTGGTGAACGGCCCGGGAGCGGCGCCGCCCGGAGCGCGGCGGCCGGAATACCTTCGCGCCGCCGCGACGGAGGCGCGCCTGCGCGCGGGCAGAAGCTGATCGCCGGCCGGCTGCAGCGCCACCCGCGCGGCTTCGGCTTCGTGACGCCCGACACCGGCGGACCGGATCTGTTCGTCCCGCCGCGCGGCCTCGGCGATCTCCTCGACGGCGATCGGGTGCTGATGCGCGTGGTGCGTGACGATGGCCGCGGCCGCGCCGAAGGGGAGATCGTCCGCCTTCTGGAGCGCTCGCGCAAGCGGGTTCTCGGCGTCTTCCGGGCGGCCTCAGGCCGCCGGCGCGGGGGACAGGTGCAGGCGTACGACCGGCTGTTCGAGACCGGCATCGTCATCGACGAGGAGCAGGCCGGCGCGGCGCGCGACGGCATGGTCGTGGGGGTCGAGGTCCTCGCACCCCCGATGGACCACCGTCCGGCCAGCGGCCGCGTGGTCGAAGTTCTGGGGCTCCCGGACGAGCCGGGGATGGATCTCAAGACGATCATCCGGAAATACGGTCTGAGCCCCGAGTTCCCTCCCGACGTGCTGGCCGCGGCGGAGGAGATCGGCGACACGGTGCGCCCGGAGGAGATCCGCGGGCGCGAGGACTTCCGGCATCTGCCGATCGTCACGATCGACGGCGAGACCGCCATGGACTTCGACGACGCGGTCCATGTCTCCAGGAACGGCGACGGCACCTACGAGCTGCAGGTCCACATCGTCGACGTGGCGCACTACGTCCGCCCCCAAGGGGCGCTCGACCGGGAGGCGTACGAGCGCGGCACCAGCGTCTACTTTCCGGGCACGGCCCTGCCGATGCTGCCGCACCGACTGAGCAACGGCATCTGCTCGCTGAACCCGGGGGTCGATCGGCTGGTCCAGTCGTGCCTGATGACCATCGACCGGACCGGCCGGGTCGTGGCGCGGCGCTTCTCCGACGGCGTCATCAGGAGCGCGGAGCGGATGACCTACACCAGCGTGGCGAAGATCCTGGTCGACAAGGACCCCGCCGTCCTGGCGCGTTACCGCCCGCTGGTCCCGGGTTTCGTCCTGATGGAGGAGCTGTGGGGCATCCTGAACGGCCGCCGGCGCCGGCGGGGAAGCATCGACTTCGATCTGCCCGAGCCCGAGGTCGTGCTGGCGGCGACCGGCGAGATGACCGGGATCGTCCCGCTGGAGAGGAACGTGGCGCACCGGATCATCGAGGAGTTCATGCTCGCGGCCAACGAGACGGTCGCGGCGCACATCCTGCACGCGCGCTGGCCGTCGATCTACCGCATCCACGAGAAGCCCGACCCGAAGAAGCTGGAGGAGTTCGACACCATCGCCCAGGCCTTCGGGTACCGGCTGCCACGGCCGTTCACCTCGATCGAGCCGCGCGCCTTCCAGGACATTCTGGAGATGGCGAAGGGACGCCCCGAAGAGCGCTTCCTGTCGCGCCTGATGCTGCGCTCGATGAAGCAGGCGCGCTATTCCGACACGCGGGACATCCACTTCGGGCTCGCGACCGCGTGCTACACGCACTTCACCTCGCCCATCCGGCGGTATCCCGATCTGATCGTGCACCGCATCCTGCGCCGGGTCCGATCGGGCGAGCCGCTGTCGGAACGCGAGCGCCGGGGTCTGGAGGAGTTCCTGCCGCTGGCCGCGCCGCACGCCTCGCGCACCGAGCGCAACGCCGACGACGCGGAGTGGGAGCTGGTCGAGTGGAAGAAGATCGCCTTCATGGCCGACCGGGTGGGGGAGGAGTTCGAGGGGCTCATCATCTCGGTGCATCCGTTCGGCTTCTACATCGAGCTCCTGGAGTTCTACATCGACGGTCTGGTGGCGATCGAGTCGCTGCCCGGGGATCGCTATCGTTTCCACGAGAAGAAGCTGATCCTGAAGGGCGAGCGCCACGGGCGCGTCTTCAAGCTGGGGGACAGGATGCGGGTGCGCGTGGACCGGGTGGATCAGTTCCACCTGCGGCTCGAGTTCTCGCCGGTCGAGGCCGTTCCGGCGGGACGCGCCGCCCGCGGCCGGGGGCGCTAGGGGCACGCAGGGCATGCCGCGCGGGTACGAGTTCTTCGAGCATACCGCCGACGCGGGCGCGGTGGTGCGGGGCGGGACGCTCCCGCGCCTGTTCGAGAACGCCTCGCGCGCCCTGTTCGATCTGGTCTGCGATCGGCGCGCCGTCCGCCCGCGCCGCTCGGTGCGGATCGTCGTGCGAGGCTCCAGCCTCGAGGATCTCCTGGTCCGCTGGCTCTCGGAGCTCCTGTACCTCCTGGAGAAGGACGGCCTGCTGTTCACCTCGTTCCGGGTGGCGCGCGTCGATCGGTCGAGGCTCCTGGCGCGGGGCAGCGCGCGGGGCGAGCGCCTCGATCGGGCGCGTCACCGGCTGAAACGCGAGATCAAGGCGGTCACCTACCACCAGATCCAGATTGTCCGCGGGCGCAGCGCCTGGCGCGTGCGTCTGGTGTTCGACGTGTGAAAGGAGGGGCCGTGAACAAGCCGGTGCCGCTCGAGATCGAGAAGGTGGACGACCAGCGCTATCGCATTCCGGTGCAGGGGAAGATGAACGTGCCCGGCCTGGTGTTCGCCGACGAGAGACTGATCGAGGGGATCCGCGAGGACCAGGCCCTCCGGCAGGTCGCCAACGTCGCCTGTCTCCCGGGCATCGTGCGCGTGTCGCTGGCGATGCCCGACATCCACTGGGGCTACGGGTTCCCGATCGGCGGCGTCGCGGCCTTCGACCTCGAGAGCGGCGTCATCTCTCCGGGCGGTGTCGGCTACGACATCAACTGAGGGGTCCGCCTGCTGCGCTCAGGTCTGAGCGCGCGCGACGGCGAGGGGAGGCTGCGGAGCCTGGTCGAGACGCTGTTCCGCAACATCCCGACCGGCGTCGGCTCGCACCGCAAGGATTTCCGGCTCGACGCCCGGGGGATCGACGGGGTGCTCGAGGACGGCGCGGTCTGGGCGGTGCGCAGCGGCTTCGGAGAGCGGGACGATCTGCTGCACATCGAGGAGGGGGGCCGGCTCGAGGGAGCCCGGCCGGGGGAGGTGTCGGCGCGGGCCCGGGAGCGCGGCCGCCCGCAGCTCGGCACTCTCGGCTCGGGGAACCACTTCGTCGAGGTCCAGAAGGTGACGGAGATCCACGACGAGGCGGCGGCGCGGGCGCTGGGGCTGGAGGCGGACCAGATCGTGGTGTCGATCCACACCGGGTCGCGCGGTCTGGGCTACCAGGTGTGCGACGATTTCCTGCAGGTGATGCTGCGGTCGGCGCGCGAGCACGGGATCGAGCTGCCCGACCCGCAGCTCTGCTGCGCCCCCGTCCGATCCCACGAGGGGCAGCGGTACATGGGAGCGATGTACGCGGCAGCGAACTTCGCCTTCGCCAACCGCCAGATGATCACGCACTGGGTGCGCCTGTCCTTCCAGGAGGTCTTCCAGAAGGGGCCCCGCGATCTCGGGATCGAGGTCGTGTACGACGTCTGCCACAACATCGCCAAGGTCGAGACCCACCGCGTCGACGGCAGGGAGCGCCGTCTCTGCATGCACCGCAAGGGGGCGACGCGCGCCTTCCCGCCCGGGCATCCGCAGACGCCGGAGGCGTACCGCGAGGTCGGCCAGCCGGTGCTGATCCCTGGCGACATGGGGCGCTACTCGTACGTCCTGGTCGGCACGGCGCGCGCCTATGAGGAAACCTTCGGCTCGACCTGCCACGGCGCGGGGCGGCGTCTCAGCCGCGCCGCAGCCAAGAAGGCGGCGCGGGGCCGGCCGATCGCGCGCGAGATGGAGGAGCGCGGGATTTTCGTGCGCTCCGACGGCTACGCCACCCTCGCCGAGGAGATCCCGGAGGCCTACAAGGACGTGGCCGAGGTGGTGGAGGTGGTCCACCAGGCCGGCATCTCGCGCAAGGTCGCGAAGCTCGTGCCCATCGCCGTGATCAAAGGCTGAGCGTCGCGGCAGTCTACGAGGGGACGTCGGCGCGCACGGGAGAGCGGGCCGACCGGGCGCGCGTCGCGACCGTCTTGCGGGCGGGCGGCTGCAGCGCCGCCTCGAAGACCTCGTCCACCGTCTTCACGAAGTGGAAATCGAGCGTGCGCCGGACGTCCTGCGGGACGTCGTGCAGGTCCTTTTCGTTCTCGTGCGGCAGGATGACCGTCTTGATCCCGGCGCGGCGCGCCCCGAGCACCTTGTACTTGATCCCGCCAACCGGCAGGACCTTGCCACGCAGGGTGATCTCGCCGGTCATGGCGGTGTCCGGGCGGCACAGGCGTCCGGTCATGAGGGAGGCCAGGGCGGTGGCGATCGTCACCCCGGCGGAGGGTCCGTCCTTCGGGACCGCGCCCGCCGGCACGTGGATGTGAATGTCGGAGCGGTCGAAGAACCGGCTGTCGAGCCCGAGATCCTCGGCCCGGCTGCGCACGTACGACAGGGCGGCCTCGGCCGATTCGCGCATCACGTCCCCCAGCTGACCGGTCAGGATGAGCTTCTTGCCGCCCGGCATGCGGGTCGCCTCGATGAACAGGACGTGCCCGCCGAACGGCGTCCACACCAGGCCGATCGCCACGCCCGGAACGCTGACCCGCTCGCTCGCCTCCCGGGTGAACCTCTCCGGGCCGAGGTAGGAGACCAGCTCGGCCGGGCCGACGACGACCGGCTGGGTGCGGCCCTCCGCGCGCTGCATCGCGACCTTGCGGCAGATCTTGGCGATCTCGCGCTCGAGGTTCCTGAGCCCCGCCTCGAGGGTGTAGCGCGAGATGATGAGCGACAGAGAGGCGTCGTCCAGTGTCACGTCCTCCGGCTTGATCCCGTTCTCCACCGCCTGGCGGGGGATGAGATAGCGCCGGGCGATCTCCAGCTTCTCCTCCTCGATGTAGCCCGGCAGCTCGAGAACCTCCATGCGGTCCCGCAGCGGCGCCGGGATGGTGTCGAGGACGTTGGCGGTGGTGATGAACAGGACGCGCGACAGATCGAACGGCACGTCGATGTAATGGTCGACGAAGGTCGAGTTCTGCTCGGGGTCCAGCACCTCGAGCAGGGCCGACGCGGGGTCGCCGCGGAAATCGGCCCCCAGCTTGTCGACCTCGTCCAGCATGAACACCGGATTGCGGCTGGCGCAACGGCGCAGTCCCTGGATGATCTGGCCCGGGAGGGCGCCGACGTAGGTCCGGCGGTGTCCGCGGATCTCGGCCTCGTCGCGGATGCCGCCCAGGGATAGACGGTAGAACGTCCGCCCCATCGCCCGCGCCACCGATTTCCCCAGGGACGTCTTGCCGGTGCCGGGCGGTCCGACGAAACAGAGGATCGGCGCGCGCGATTCGGCGCGCAGCTTGCGGACCGCCAGGAACTCGAGGATGCGGTCCTTCACCAGGTTGAGGTCGTAATGGTCCTCGTCCAGGATGCGGCGGGCCTCGACGAGATCGATCTTGCCCTCGGTCGTCTTCGACCAGGGCAGGGCGATCAGCCAGTCGAGATAGGTGCGACTGACGATGAACTCCGCCGAGGCCGGTGGCATGGTCCGCAGTCGGCTCAGCTCGCGCTCCGCGGCCTCGCGGGCCGGAGGCGGCATCCCGGCCTTGTCGATCTCCTGCTGCAGCTTGTCGACGGTCGCCTCGGTCTCGTCGGTGGCGCCCAGCTCCTTCTGGATCGCCTTGAGCTGCTGGCGTAGGACGAACTCGCGCTGGCCTTTCTCCATCTCGTCCTGGACGTCCTTCTGGATCTTGCTGCCCAGCTCCATGATCTCGATCTCGCGGCTCAGCTGCCGGGTCAGCCGGTGCAGCCGCTCCTTCACGGAGAGGATCTCGAGGTACTTCTGCTTGTCCTTGGCCTCCCGCACGAGAAGGGACGCGGCCAGGTCGGCGAGACGGGCAGGGTCGTCGACGTTCAGGAGGGCGACGCCGATCTCCTCGGAGGCGATCGGCATCAGCGCGAGCACCCTGCGGATCTGGTTCTGGAGGTTCTTGACCAGGGCCTCCATCTCGACCGAGGTCTCGGCGTCCTCTTTCAGAGGCTGGATCTCGGCGACCAGGTAGGGTTCGTCCTGGACGAACCGGGCCAGGCGAACGCGCTCGAATCCCGTGACCAGCACCCGCAGGGTGCCGTCGGGGAACTTCAGCATCCTCTGGATCACCGCGGCGACGCCGACCGCGTGCAGATCGGACTCCTTCGGCTCGTCGACGCCGGGGTCCTTCTGCAGCGCCAGACCGATGGTGCGGTCCTTCAGCAGGACTTCGTCGATGAGCCGCATGGAGGAGGGACGACCGACGACGAGCGGGGTCGGAAGGTGAGGGAAGACGACGGTGTTCTTGAGCGGCAGGATCGGGACGGCCGCGGGCAGCGTGCGCGGCGCGCCGCGCGCCTGGTCGCTCTCGTCCAGCGCGTCGAGGACGGCCGCTTCGCCTTCGCCCTGTTCGGACATGGGTGCGTTACTCCCCGATCGGCACGCTGCAGCCGCCCGTGCCACGCGGGATGGTGATGGTCAGGAAGCCGTCCTTGTACGTGGCGGTGATGCGCTCGGCGTCGACCTCCTGGGGCAGGGCGAGCACCCGCTCGAACCGCCCGTGGGCGATCTCCATCTGGTGCCAGCGCAGGCAGCCGGTGGACAGGGTCTCGGCGCGCTCGCCCGACACCGTCAGATACAGACCCTCGACCACGATGTCGATCGCGTCCCGCTGGACGCCGGGGATCTCCAGGGTCACGACGATCGCGCCGGCCGTCTCGTGAATGTCGACGCGGGGGGTCCAGGGCGCCGGCGAGGCGAGCGGCTTCGCGTCGCGCAGCAGGCGCTCCATCACCTCCTCCATCCGGCGATGCAGATCGATCACCGGCTGGGCGGTGCTTCTGCGGATGCGCATCGCGGGCTCCGTCGTCCGGTCAGCGGCCGCCCGCCAGGGTGTTGACCTGGCGTGTCAGACGGGATTTGTGGCGCGCGGCGGCGTTGCGGTGGATGATTCCCTTGCCCGCCGATCGGTCCAGGAGCGACAGCGTCCTGGTCAGCTCCTGGCGCGCCCCGGCCGCGTCCTTCCAGGCCACCAGCGAGCGCAGCTTCTTGATCTGCGAGCGCAGCTGGCTGCGGCGGGCCATGTTGACGGTGTTGCGTCTCTTGTTCTTGCGGATGTTCTTGACGGCCGATTGAATGCGTGCCACGACAACGACCTCCTCGGTCTCTCACCTCTCCCTGAGGCCGAGCGCCTTCAGTCTCTCGCGGGCGACCCGGGCTTCGTCCGATTTCGGGTAGGAGGTGACGACGTGCTGCAGTTGGATGACCGCGTCGGCGGTCCGGTTCATTTCGAGTAGCGCGAGCCCCTTCTTCAGATACGCGGCCGGGGCCTTGTCGCCGTCCGCGTGCTCCTTCAGGAGACGGTCGTAGGCCGCGACCGACTCCGGATACTTGCCCTGGCTGAAATAGACCTCTCCGGCCAGGAATTCGGCGTCATCCGCCAGATCGTCGCCCGGATGGAGACGGATGAAATCGTTCAGCTCCATGAGCGCCCGATCGGGGTTCCCCCTGGCGTAATCGGCGTACGCCTGCCGGTAGAGATCCGTGCTGCCCGCGCCGCCGGCGGTCGGT
>CAYLND010000174.1:0-7638 GCA_964384905.1 uncultured Acidobacteriota bacterium | reverse complement strand
ACCCGTCGCCGCGGGCGGCCGACAGGTAGTCGTCATAGTCCCCGTCGTACAGAATCAGCCGGCCGTCGTCGAACGCGGCGACGCGCGTGGCGACCTTGTTGATGAAGTAGCGGTCGTGCGACACGAACAGGAGCGTTCCCTGGAAGCCGGCGAGGGCGTCCTCCAGCGCCTCGCGGGTCGGCAGGTCGAGATGGTTCGTCGGTTCGTCCAGGAGGAGGAAGTTGCCCGGGTCGAGCGTCAGCCGCGCCAGGGCGAGCCGGTTCTTCTCGCCCCCGCTCAGGACCTCGACTCTCTTGAACACCTCGTCCCCCGAGAACTGGAAGATGCCCAGGAGCGAGCGCAGCGGACCCGGCGCCCTTCCCGGCGCCCAGGCCTGCATCTCCTCGAGGACCGTCCGCCCCGGCGTGAGCGTCTCGAGCACGTGCTGCGCGAAGTAGTGCAGCACCACCTTGTCTCCGGCCTCGACGGTCCCCGCCTCGATCGGCAGCCGACCGGCCACCACCTGGAGGAGGGTGCTCTTGCCGCAGCCGTTCGGGCCCACCAGGGCGATCCGGTCGCCGCGCCAGATCTCGAGATCGAGACCCTTCAGGACCTCCCGGGGGCCGAACGACTTGCGCACGCCGGACAGGAGCGCGACGCGCTGCGCCGACCGCGGCACGGGGGGAAACGAGAAGCGCCACGTCTGCTCCTCGGCCATCACCTCGGTGCGCTCCATCTTCTCCAGCATCTTGATCCGGCTCTGCACCTGGCGCGCCTTGGTCGCCTTGTAGCGGAAGCGCTCGATGAAGCGCTCGACCTCGGCGACGCGGTGCGCCTCGGAGGCCGCCTTCTTGATCGCCAGCGCGCGTGCCTTCTCTTTCTCGGCCCGGTAACGGTCGTAATGGCCGGCCCACAACGTGAGCCTGCCGTCGTGCATCTCCGCGATCGAGGTCACCGTGCGATTCAGGAACGTGCGATCGTGCGACACGATGACGAGGGCGGACGGCACGTCGGACAGGAAATCCTCCAGCCAGGCGATCGCCTCCAGGTCGAGGTGATTCGTCGGCTCGTCGAGGAGCAGATAGTCGGGCCGGCGCAGGAGCAAGGCGCCCAGCGCGGCGCGCATGCGGTAGCCGCCGGAGAACTCGCGCAGAGGTCGGGCGTGGTCCTCCGGGCGGAAGCCGAGACCGCCGAGGATCGCCTTGGCCCGCGCCTCCAGCTCGAAACCGCCGGCGACCTCGAACCGGTGCTGCAGATCGCCGGAACGGCGCGTCAGGCTCTCCAGACGCTCGCCGGTGGCGGTCGCCATCCCGTGGTGCAGCCGCTCGATGTCCTTCTCCATCTCGAGGATGTCGGAGAACGGCTGCAGCAGCGCCTCGAGCACGGTCCCCTCCGCGAGACGCGCGCCTTCCTGCGGCAGGTAGCCGAGCGAGGTGCCGCGCACGATGTCGACGGTGCCGCCGTCCGGCTCCTCGGTCCCCGCGATCAGCCGGAGGATGGTCGTCTTGCCCGCGCCGTTCGGGCCGACCAGACCGACCCGCGCGCGCGGTGGAACCGCCCAGTCGACTCCCTTCAGGACCTCGTGGACGCCGTAATGGCGCCGCACACCGTGCAGCCGGATCATCCGACAAGTCTACACAGAGCCCCGCGATCGCTTCAACGCGCCCGGGATCCGCGGCCCGCCTCGCGGGCGCGAGGCTCACGGAACGGCGGGCGGTGAATACGGCAGAGTCTGGGCGAACAGCCAGCAGAGGAAGAAGACGATCGGCGCGTGGAACAGGAGCTGGAGGATCGAATACCCGGCGAGATCGCGGGCCCGCACGTTCAGGATCCCCATGAGCGGCAGCATCCAGAACGGGTTGATCAGGTTCGGCAGCGCCTCGGCGGCGTTGTAGATCTGCACGGTCCAACCGAGGTGGACGTGCCAGGCGTTCGCCGCGGCCATCACGTAAGGCGCCTCGATGATCCACTTGCCCCCTCCTGAAGGGACGAACAGACCGAGGACCGCCGAGTAGAGCGCCACGATCAGCGGAAAGGTCCCCGGCGTGGTCATGCGGACGAACAGGTCCGCGAGCAGGGGCCGGATCGCCGTGTTGGAGACGATCCCGAAGATCCCGGCGTAGAAGGGGAACTGGATCAGCACGCCCGCGGTCGCCGGCACCGCCCGTCCGACCGCGCGCAGGAACGAGGCCGGCCGGAGGTGCAGGAGCAGCCCGAGCGCCAGAAAGGCGAAATTGAAGTTGTTCAGATCGAGCGCCGCGACGACCCCCTTGTCCCGCAGCTGGAGCGCCAGGAAGGCGAGCATCAGCGCTGCGATCGCGATCGCCGGGATGGGACTGTTCTCGAGTTTTTCGGCCGGAGTGGCCGGAGGCGCCTGCGCGTCGGGCCCCGCATCGAAGCGCACCCCCATGGCCGCGGCGGTGCGGGCGCGCGCCGGGGCCGGGCAGGACAGCCAGGCGACGGCGACCGACACGGCGATCAGGACGGCGGCCACGATCAGGCTCTGCCAGAGGAAAATCGTCTGCGACAGCGGCAGGACGCCGGTGACCGGCAGGAGCGCGTCCGGTATCGACGAGCGGGTCGCCTGGAGCAGGGCGGCGGAGGAGGACAGGCCGAGCGCCCAGACGCTCCCCAGACCGAGGTACGCCGCGGAGCAGAGGGCGCGGTAGTCGATGCCGTCGAGACGTCGCGCCACCTCGCGCACGAGCAATCCGGTGAACACGAGCGACAGCCCCCAGGAGACCAGCGACGCGGTCATCGCGAAGAAGGCGACCAGCGCCACGGCGCCGCGTGGCGTCCTGGGAAGGCGGGCCAGCTGGGCAATCAGCCGGGCGACCGGGGGGGAGCCGGCCACCACGAAGCCGCCCACGATCACCAGCGCCATCTGCATCGTGAATGGGACCAGCCCCCAGAAGCCGGTCCCGAACTCGGCGACGAGACGCAGGGGCTTTTCGCCGAGAATCCACCCGGACAGGAAGACGAGCAGGACGGCGGCGAGAGCGAAGACGAAAGCGTCGGGGAAATAGCGCTCGCAGGCATCCGCGATGACCGCCCCGGCGCGCGCGAGCGGTGCTGCGGCGGCGGACGACCGTTCCGTATGGCGGGCGGCGTTCAGCGGCTCACCGGGGCCGGTGGGTTCTGTCCGGCCGCGCGCCGATCATATAATGACGGAAATGAAAATGCTGCCGGAGAGCCTGCTGCACCTGGTCGTCGAGACGTCCTCCAACCTGCCGCCCGACGTGCGCCGCGCCATGGCGCGCGCGATCCGCAACGAACATCCGGACACCCGATCGGCGCAGGCGCTCCAGGTGATCGCGACCAACATCGACATGGCGGCGGGGTGCGAGGGGCCGATCTGCCAGGACACCGGCTGGCCGACCTTCCTCGTGACGACGCCGGCGGGCACCGACCAGATACGGCTCGAGGAGGCGATCCGCGGCGCGATCGCCGAGGCCACCCGGCGCGGCAAGCTGCGGCCCAACTCGGTCGACTCGCTGACCGGGAAGAACAGCGGTGACAACCTCGGCCCCGGCACGCCGACGGTCCATTTCCACCAGTGGCGGAACGACGACGAGCTCGAGGTGCGGCTTCTCCTGAAGGGAGGCGGGTGCGAGAACAAGAACATCCAGTACTCCCTCCCGTCCGAGATTCCGAACCTGGGCCGGGCGGATCGCGATCTCGACGGGATCCGCAAGTGCCTCCTCCACGCCGTCTGGCAGGCGCAGGGGCAGGGGTGCAGCGTCGGCGCGATCGGGGCGTGCGTCGGCGGAGACCGAACCAGCGGCTACGAGCACGCCAAGCTGCAGCTGTTCCGTCCGCTCGACGATGTGAATCCCGACCCCCGGCTGCGCGAGCTGGAGGAGTACGTCCTCAGGACCTCGAACGCCCTCGGGATCGGCACGATGGGATTCGGCGGAGGGGTGACCCTGATCGGCTGCAAGATCGGGGCGATCAACCGGCTGCCGGCGTCGTTCTTCGTGTCGGTCGCGTACGACTGCTGGGCGTTCCGCCGCCTCGGCGTCGTCCTGGACGCGCGCACCGGGGCGATCCGGCGCTGGCTCTACAAGGACGACGCGCCCGTGGAGGCGATGGCCGCCGCGGAGGGGTTCGCCCCGACCGGAAGGGAGATTCCGCTCGGCCCGCCGCTGCGCGAGGCGGACGTGCGCGGCCTGCGCGTGGGCGACGTGGTCCTGATCAGCGGGCTCCTGTTCACGGGGCGCGACGCGGTGCATCATCACCTGTTGAGCCACGCGCCGCCGGTCGATCTGAGCGGCCAGATCCTGTACCACTGCGGTCCGGTCGTCCTGAGGGAAGGCGAGCGCTGGCGCATCACCGCGGCCGGTCCGACGACCAGCATCCGTGAGGAGCCGTACGAGGCCGACATCATCGCGCGCTGCGGTCTGAGGGCGGTGATGGGGAAGGGGGGAATGGGCCCGAGGACGCTCGCGGCGCTGCAACAGCACGGCGCCGTCTATTTGAACGCCATCGGTGGCGCCGCCCAGTACTACGCCCGCTGCATCGAAGGAGTCGAGGGGGTCGATCTGCTCGAGCTCGGCCTGCCCGAGGCGATGTGGCGCCTGCGCGTGAAGGATTTTCCCGCCATCGTCACCATGGACGCGGGCGGCCACTCCCTGCACGCCGAAGTGCAGAGCGCGTCGGCCGAAGTCCTCAAGACCCTGGCCGATCCGGTGTTCACGCGATCCTAGCGTCCGCTCTCCTCGAGTCGCCGGAGATCGTCGCGTTCGCCGGCCCAGTACGCCGCGTCGGCGGGGTTCGGGCGGATGCGTCCGCAGGCCTCCAGCTCGCGGCGCGCGCCGGCGGCGTCCTTCAGCCGCAGATCGACGCGGGCCAGGCTCAGGTGGGACAGAAAGTCGTAGGGCGCGGCGGCGACGGCGTCCATCAGAGTCCGTCTCGCGCGGACGAGATCTCCCGACCGCGTCAGGGCGCGGCCGAGATTGACGAGGACCGGAGCGCTGCCGGGAAGACGGGCCGCGGCCGCCTCGAGAAGCGGGATCGCCTCATCGGTCCGATCGGCCTCGAAATAGAGGGCCCCCAGGTTGTTCTCGATCGCGGCCGAGCCCCTGCCGCCGCTCAGCGCGCCGCGCAGGAAGGCCACCTTCGCCTCGAAATCCGGTTGGACGTACGGCACGTCGGCGGCGACGTAGGCGAGACGCGGGGTCCAGTCCTCCCACAGAGTCAGCTCGCTCGCGAAGACGCCGACCCGGATAAAACCGAGCGCCGCGCACGCCGCGATCGCGGCGGCGGCGGCGACGGCGAGCGTTCGCGAGACCGCCGGTGAGGGGCTCCCGTCGCTCGCCAGGAACGCCACGAACGCGATCGGCCCGAGCAGCGCCAGGTACATGTAGCGATCGTTCATGAGGCTGCGGAAGGGGATGAGGTTCAGCATGGGAGCCAGGGTGATCACGAACCAGAGAATCCAGAACCCGGCGCGCCGCCTCGAGCGCCGGAACCCGACGGCCAGCCCCGCGACGAGGAGCAGCCCGGCCACGGACACCAGCACCGGCGGGCTGAGCAGGGAATCGCGCAGCGGCACGTCGTAGAAGACGCAGAGCCGCGCGGGCAGCAGGACGTTCCCCAGGTAGCGGAAGACGACCACGGCGCTGCTCAGCCAGGTCACGAGGGCGCTGCCACCGTGGTAGGTGGAGCCGTGAATCGGGTTCCCCGAGAGGTTGAACCAGGCCACCACGAATCCGATCCCGAAGAGCGGCAGGGACGAGAGCCAGTCGCGCCGGCGCACCCGGAAGCGGAAGGCCGCCTCGTAAGCGAGACAGACCGCCGGCAGGACCAGGGTGTTCATCTTGCTCAGCACGGCCAGGACGAACAGCGCCAGGAGCGCCGCGTAAGTGCGAGCCCGGCCGCTTTCCGAGTACGACAGATAGAACCGGAAGGCGGCGAAGAAGAAGAGACCCGAGAGGACGTTCTTCCGCTCGCTGATCCAGGCCACCGATTCGACCTGCAGCGGGTGGACCGCCCAAGCCAGGGCGGCGAGGCCGGCCGGCAGGGAGGGCAGGTCGAGCCGCAGCAGGATCGAATAAACGAGCAGCGCGCAGAGGACGTGCAGGATCACGTTGGTGACGTGGAAGCCGGCCGGAGCGGGGCCCCAGAGACGCGTGTCGACGGCCAGCGACAGCACCTTGACGGGAATGTAGTTGGCGTCGTCGAAGCTGGTGACGATCCCGCGCAGGTGATCCCAGTCGAGCGAGCGGAGGAGCTCGTTGTCGCGGACGTTCTGGACGTCATCCGACACGAACTCGCCGGAAACGCTGCGGCCGTAAACGATGATCGTGACCAGGGCGATGGCGGCGGCCGCCAGGACAACGGGGCGCGTGAGCCGCATGGGCGTCCTCCCGGGGCGCCCGCGCGCCCGGAGCGTTCGCGCCTTCAGGAGCCGGCCGGCCGGCGGGACGCCACCAGCCGATCGAGCTCGGTTCTCAGGCGCGCGAGGACCTCGTCGTAGCGGTAGGTCCCGAGGGTCTCCGACTTGCGCTTCAGATGGACGTGCGTCGGAGCGCACCACAGACCGAGGTCGGCATCGTCCGTCTCGCCGGGACCGTTCACGCGGCAGCCCATCACCGCGATGGTGATCGCGTGGTCGCGCGCGTAGGCCGTGACCTCGCGCACCTTCTCGGCCAGCTCGACGAAGGCCTCGTTCTCCACCCGGGAGCAGGAGGGGCACGAGATGATGTTGAGCCTGCGCCCGAGGTTCTCCGGGACCGATCGGAAGCGCCGGTGGGCGATGTCGTCGAGGATCTGCCGGCCGGCGGCGATCTCGTCGCCCTTGCGATCGTTGGGGAGCGTCAGCGACACGCGAATCGTGTCGCCGATACCGCGACTGAGGAGCTGCTCGAAGGCGACGCGTGTCTTGATGATGCCGTCCGGCGGCAACCCGGCCTCGGTGACGCCCAGATGGAGCGGCACGTCGGGTCGCGCGGCGGCGAAGGTCCGGTTCGCCTCGATCACCTTGGCGGGGTCGGAATCCTTCAGGGACACGCAGTAGCGGACGAAGCCGATCGCGTCGAGCAGCGCGCAGTGATCCTGGGCCGAGGCGACCATCCCCGCCACCGCGTCGCCGGCGAACCGTCCCGCCACGTCGGGGTCGATCGACCCGCAATTCACTCCGACCCGCAGCGCGCAGTCGTGCGCCGCCGCGACGTCCGCCAGGAAGGCCACCTTGTCCTTCACCGACCGGCTCTTCTCGTGATGGTAGAGATGCCCCGGGTTGTAGCGGATCTTGTCGACGAACGGAGCGACCCGGGAGGCCAGCCGGTAGTTCTCCTGCAGGTCGACCGACAGGGTGACGCCGGTGCGCGCCCGGATGGCGGGCAGGGCGGCCACGTCGGCGGCGTTGTCGACCGCGATGCGCACCACGTCGGCGCCGGCCCGCTCCAGATCGAGGACCTGACGGACGGTCGCCTCGACGTCCGAAGTCCTGGTGGCGCACATGCTCTGGACGGCGATCGGATGGCCGGCGCCGATCGTCGTCCGGCCGATGCGCACGGCTCGCGTGGGGTTCCTGGGAAGCGCGGTCTCCTCGGGCGGCACGCGAGGATCATAGCAGGGCGCGGCGACGCCCCACAAGATTGGCCGGCAGGGCTCAGCCGGGCCGGCCCAAGTGGTAACGAGCCGAACTCGCCGGAC
>CAYLND010000173.1:0-7707 GCA_964384905.1 uncultured Acidobacteriota bacterium | reverse complement strand
GAACCGGATTCCTGCTGATGCTGGTCCATCTCGCGGAGGCGCTTCTCCAGCCGCGAGCATCCATGCCTCCGCGACGCCCGCCCCGCTCTTTACACCGTGCGGCCGGCTCGCCAGGGCGGCGACCGGCCGGGGCAGGAAGGCGAGCGGCCCCGGTCGATCGAGGCCCGGGAGCGCCGCCGGCCACCCGGGGACCGCCATGAGGGAGCCCGGCTCGCTGACCGCGAACAGCGCCACCTTCCCCTGCTCCGGCAGGGCCGCCGCCAGGAGCGAGCCGTCGGCGCTGATCGCCAGACCGTCCGCCGTCCCGCCGAGGAGAACGGCTGGCCCGGGGCGAAGCGTCAGCCGTCCGGAGCGCGCCACCTCGAACGCCGCGAGCGCGCCCTGCGGGTCGAGCGGATCGCCGCCCGGGGCGGTCCCGGCCACGTACAGAGTCTCGCCGGCGGGATCGACGAGGATGCCGAGCGGATCGACCAGCGGCACCGCGTACGGCGAGCCGATGCCGACGGCGAGCACGCCGTGCCGATCGAGATCCATCGCGGTGACCGTCCGAGACAGGGGGTTGAGCGCGAACAGATGGTCGCCGCGCGCGACGGCGAGACCGGGGGCCGCCGAGGGCGGCGGGTTGTCCTGGCGACCCGAGCCCACGGTCAGATAGGGGGAGCCCGCGATCGGCATCAGCGTGCCGGTGGTCTTCGTCTCGTAGCCCGCGACCCGGTTCTGCGGCGACAGGCCGTTGAGGTACAGATAGCCCTCGAGCTGGAAGCCTCTCTGGCAGGCGTCCCCTTCTCCGTCGTGGTCGGCGTCCGCCTGGTCGGGGTTGTACACCGTCTGGCAGTTGTCGCAGGCGTTGCCGACGCCGTCGTGGTCGATGTCCTCCTGGAAGGGGTTCGGGGTCAGCGGACAGTTGTCCCGTCCCGCGCAGCTGCCGTCGTGATCGCCGTCGTTCAGCGGATCGTCCGGACACGGATCGCAGACGTCCCCGAGCCCGTCGCCGTCGCGATCCAGGTCCAGGGGGTCGTAGTCGAGGGGGCAGCTGTCCCGGGGCGGCACCCGACCGTCCCCGTCCGGGTCGGGATCGCAAGCGTTCCCTGTCCCGTCCCCGTCGGAGTCTTCCTGGCCGGGGTTCGGCACGGACGGGCAGTTGTCGCAGGCATCGCCCGCACCATCGCGATCGGCGTCCGACTGCGTGGGATTGGCGACCCCGGGGCAGTTGTCGATCAGGGAATCGACACCGTCGCCGTCCTCGTCGCCGGAGGGGACGAACAGGATGCCACCCAGAGGCGCTCCAAAAGACGCGCCGGTCTTCTCGGCGCTGCCGACCGGGGCCAGCGTTCCGTCCGGCCCGATGCGGAGCACGGAGACACCGTTGCTGCCCTCGTCGACGACGAACAGGAAGCGGCCGAGCGGGTCGGTGACCATGCCGTCGGGCACGTCGCCGAGCGGAGCATTGGGGAACGGCGTGCCCGGGAGCGGAGCCATCGAGCCCGACGGGTCGAGACGGAAGCCGGCGATCGTGTTGCTTCCCTGGTTCGAAACATAGAGGAACCGGTCGCGCGGGGTGACCAGCGCGACGTTCGAGTTCAGGCCGCCGCCAGTTTGCGGCGAGCGGGTCATCTCGGCGACCCGGCCGGACGGATCGACCGCGAACGACCCGACGAGCGAGGGACCGATCGTCGAGCTCGCCAGGTACAACCGGCTCGCCGCGGCGTTGAACGCCACGCCCGCCGGCACGCCTCCGGGGTCGCCCGCCTGGGATCCCGGAATGAGACCGAACGGCGGATGCACCGAGATGGCCCGGGCCGTGCCGAGCGCCGGCAGCGCGGACTCGAGGTACAGCCCGTGCGACGGAAAGACCATGCCGTTCGCGCGACCCGGGATCGCGATCGCCGAGGCCGGCGGGAGCGTGGTGAAACCGCTCGACGGGTCGACCCCGAACAGGTTGATCGTCCCCGCATTGGCGACGGCCAGGGTGACGCCGTTCGGGTGCAGCGCCAGACCGGTGGGACGGGCGCCGTGGCTGGAAAACGGCGAGTCGGGTGTCAGCGACAGGCGGCCGTCGGAGAGAACCCGGAACTCGCTGAGATCGTTGCTCCCCTCGTTGGTGGCGAAGATCCAGGACGGCGCGGAGCGCACGAACGCCAGTCGCTGCGGACCGAAGAAAGTCGAGGTCACCGGTCCCTTCCCACCGCTCGGGAAGGGCGACCCGGGAAGACGGCGCAGACGGCCGAGCCGGTCCGCCTCCCAACCGGCGACCGAGTTGTCGGGCGCCGCGGTCAGGACGTACACCCAGCCGATGCGGACGAACGGCTGGGCGCAGGCGTCCCCCACGCCGTCGCCATCGGTGTCGACCTGGCCGGAGTCCGGCACCAGGGGACAATCGTCGCAGGCGTCCCCGACGCCGTCGCCATCGGTGTCGGTCTGCCCGGGGTCCGGCGCGTCCGGGCAGACGTCCTCGGCGTTGGCCACGCCGTCACCGTCGCGATCGTCGTCGCAGGCGTCGCCCACGCCATCGCCATCCTCGTCCCTCTGACCGGCGTTCGCGACCACCGGGCAGTCGTCGCAGGCGTCGCCGAGGCCGTCGCCGTCCGCGTCGCTTTGTGAGGGATTCCCGGTCGCGGGACAGTTGTCCTGCAGGAAGTCGATTCCATCGTGGTCGGGGTCGCCCGCCGGCGCGAAGGCGACCGCGGCGAGCGGCAGGCCGCTCACGCCGGTCCGCACGTCGTCGCCGGCGAGCTCGATCCGGCCGGCCGCGCCGCGGCGGAAGACCGAAACGGTGCTGCTCAGGGCGTTCGCGACATACAGGAGGCGGCCGAAAGGGTCGGTGGCCATGCCGGACGGAGCGATACCGAGCGGGCCGTCGGGAAACGGGGAGCCGGCCGCCGGCAACGGCCGGCCGTCGCCGTCGATCGTGAAGGTGGCGATCCGGTTGTCGCCCAGGAGCGTCGCCGCCAGGAGATCGCCGTTCGGGAACAGCTTCAGGATGTTCGTGGAGCCGCCCGGCCCGGTGAAGGGGGATCCGCTGGCGGAGCGGAGCGCGCCGCTGGTGCCCAGCGTGTAGAGGCTGACCCGCGCGCCGCTGGTATCGGCGTCGGCCACGTAGACCAGCGCTCCGCCCCGGCCGAGGGCAAGACCTTCCCCCGTGCCGCTGTCGGCCTTGAACGGCGAGCCGGGGACGCCGGACAGGCGTCCATCCGCGCCGATCTGCAGGACGGCGATGCGGCCCAGGGACGGCAGCGTGGCCAGCAGGAATCCTCCGTCCGGCGTGACCACCAGCCCGTCGGGAGCGGTCTCCGCGTCGAACGGCATCCCCTGGGTGAGGAGACCCGAGGCGTCCACCGCGAACGGCACGATATCGTGCGTCGCCGAGTGGCCGATGAACAGGAACCGGCCGTCCGGGGTCGCGACGACCCCTTCGGGCCGGTGGCCGCCGCTCGCGAACGGGGAGCCGGGAACCGGCTGGAGCGACCCGTCGCCGGAGATCGAGAAGACGGCGACGTCATCCGTTCCCGTGTCGAGGACGAACAGCCGCCGTCGGGCCGCACACAGCTCGATGCGCGGCGACGCGACGAACACCGATGTCGAAGGCCCCTTGCCACCCGTGCTCCAGGGCGACCCCGGCAACACGACGAGCGAGCCGTCGGCCAGCGCCGCCAGACCCGACACGACATTGTCGGCCTCCGCGACGCTGCGGTCCGACGTGACCTCGTTGATATACAGGTACCCGATCGGCTCGGGAGACTGCAGCGGCGAGCGCTCGCCATGGGGCAGGGCTCCGGCCGCCACGGTCGCCAGAATCAGCGCGGCCGCCAGCGACACGACCATCAGGCGCGGCGCCATTTCCCTCTCTCATACGTCCAGACGGCCGGCCGCGTCAACCCCGATCCCGACCGGCCGGTCGGTGGGCAGAGGGGCGCCGACCGGGCGCGACAGCTGGTGAAGGGGGAGAGTGGTGCGGGGGAGAGTTCAGACTTCGAGCGTTCGCCGTGTTGTGCGCTGGCGCTGAGTGATCCCCGGTCGGCGTACTGCTGAACGTCGTCTGCGACGCTTCGGTTCCAGGAGCATCAGGCTCCGATCTCGGAACGGCCCGGATCGATTTCGTTCAGGATGACGATCGGCAGGCGGCCCTCGCCGCGCGGTTGCACCACGACGTTGCCGCTCCGGCCCGCGCCGGCGTCCTGCATCGTCGACTCGCTCCGGCCCCCGGAGGCCGCCGATGCCGCCTGCAGGCCGCCCGCGGGCAGGAGGCCCGCGGATCGTCGCAGGATGAGACCGTATTCATAGCTCTCGACGATGGCGTGCAGGCTCGCGGCGATGATGTCCGGGTCGACGCCGGTCGTGCTCCAGGTGGCCCCGGAATCGCCCATCTCGACGTGCACGCGCGTGCGCGCGGCCGTGCCGTCGTGTCCGTCCAGAATGCGCACTTTGAAATCGACGAGATGGAAGCCGGTGATATCCGGGTAGACTCCAGCGAGCGCGATACGCAGGGCCTGATCGAGCGCGTGCGCCGGGCCGACGCCGAGACTGACGGCGTGCCTGTCGTCCTGTCCGACGCGTACGCGCACGGTCGCCTCCGGCGGGCCGCCGGCGGTCAGGAGCACGCGGTAGTCCAGAAGCTCGAAGAACCGGGGCCGCCGGCCGAGCGCCTCCAGCACGAGCAGCGTGAACGATCCCTCGGCGTTCTCGAACTGAAAGCCGCGATACTCGAGCGCCTTGACCCGCTCGACCAGGGCGCGCATGGTCTCGGGACGCCCGGAAAGGTCGATGCCGATGGCCCGGGCGCGGTTGAGGACGTTGCTCGAGCCCATCTGGTCGGACACCAGGACGCGCGTGGTGTTGCCGACCCGCGCCGGGTCGATGTGCTCGTAAGCACGGCGGTTGCGCTCGATGGCGCTGACGTGGATGCCCGCCTTGTGCGCGAAGGCGCTGCGTCCGACGAACGGCTGCTGGCCGTCGGGCGTGCGGTTGGCGACCTCCCCGATCTGCCGGGACGCGGCCGTGAGGCGGGCCAGGGACCCCGGCGGCAGGCAGGACAGACCCAGCTTGAGCTCCAGATTCGGGATCACGGAGCACAGGTTGGCGTTGCCGCAGCGCTCCCCGTAGCCGTTGATCGTGCCCTGCACGTGCCGCGCGCCCGCCGCCACCGCCGCCAGGGTGTTGGCCGTCGCCAGCCCGCCGTCGTTGTGGGCGTGGATGCCGATCGGCACCGCGCCCAGCCGGGAGAGCGCCACCGTCACCCCGGCCCGGATCTGCTCGGGCAGGGCCCCGCCGTTGGTGTCGCACAGGACGACGCGATCGGCGCCCGCCTCCTGCGCCGCCAGGATGGTCAGGAGGGCGTACTCGGGCCGGGAGCGGTAGCCGTCGAAGAAATGCTCGGCGTCGTAGATCACCTGGCGACCGGCTTCCTTGAGGTGCCGCACGCTGTCGGAGATCATCGCCAGGTTCTCCTCGAGCGTCGTGCGCAGCGCCTCGCGCACGTGGACGTCCCACGACTTGCCGAAGATCGCCACCCAGCGCGTTCCCGCCGCCAGGAGGGCCCGCAGACCCTCGTCGTCCGCGGCGCGCGCCCCCACGCGACGCGTGCTGCCGAACGCGACGGGACGCGCGCACGCGAGCGGCTCGCGCGCCGCCCGCTCGAAGAACTCCACGTCCTTCGGGTTGGCCCCGGGCCAGCCGCACTCGACGAGCGGCACCCCCAGCCGATCGAGCGCGCGCAGGATCTTCAGCTTGTCCTCGACCGAGTAGGAGATCGCCTCCGACTGCGCCCCGTCGCGCAGCGTGGTGTCAAAGATCTCGATCCGGCCGGGACCGGTCTCGCCGCCGCGTCCGTCGTACTCGGGAACCGGCGCCGGGATCGGCTTGAGGATTTCAGGCATACGACAGCCACCCGGCGTGCCGCGGGTCGCGCCCGCGCACGCAGTCGAAGAACATCTGTTGCAGGCGGGAGGTGATGCCGTCCGCCACGCAGCCGATCGGCCGGTCGTCGATCGCCGCGACCGGCGTCACCTCGGCGGCGGTGCCGGTCAGGAAGACCTCGTCCGCGATGAACAGCTCCTCCGGGCCGAACGGCCGCACGATGGCGGGGATGCCGAGATCGGCCGCCAGCGTCAGGACCGAGTCGCGCGTGATCCCCGGCAGGATGTTCGAGGCGTCGCCGTTGGTGATCAGCACGCCCTGCCTGACCAGGAAGACGTTCTCCCCCGTCGCCTCGGCGACGCTGCCGTCCGCGTTGAGGAGGATCGCCTCGGCCGCCCCGCGGGACGCCGCTTCCTGGGCCGCCAGGATCGAGTTCGTGTAATGACCGCACCCCTTGACCGAGGGAGGCAGCATCGAGCGATCGAACTTCTTCCAGGACGACAGGATGACCTTCACGCCGCGCGCCAGGCCCTCGTCGCGCAGATAGGTGCCGAGTGGACGCACGGCGATGAGCACCTCGGTCGGACAGCGGCCGCTGGGCGTCAGGTAGATCGAGCCCTCGCCGAAGAAGACGAGCGGACGGATGTAGGCATCGCCCATCCCGTTCCGCCGCACGGTGTCCAGAGTCGCGGCACAGAGCTCCGCGGCGCCATAGCCGACCCGAAGTCCGTACACGCGCGCCGAGGCGAGCAGCCGCTCCATGTGGTCGCGCAGGCGGAACACCGCCGGGCCCGCGGCCGTCTCGTAGCAGCGGATCCCCTCGAACACGCCGCTGCCGTAATGCAGGGCGTGCGTGAAGTAGTGCACCCTGAGATCCTCGCTCCGCACCAGCTCTCCGTTGACCCAGACCCAGGGGGCGTGCCGGTCGCTCCCCGCGTGCAGCCGGGACGGAAGGACGTCCTCCAGGGCCGCCTCACCGCCGCGATCGACGGGCCGCGTCTCGTCCGTCATCAGTTCCTGCTCCTGTCGACCAGTCGGTCCTTGCCGATCCACGGCATCATGCCGCGCAGCCTCTCCCCGACCCTCTCGATCAGATGCTCGCGGCCGGCGGCCTCGAGCCTCCTGAAGGTCGGCTTGCCGGCGCGATGCTCCGCCATCCATTCGTCGGCGAACGCGCCGGATTGCACGTCGGCGAGCAGGGCGCGCATCACCCGCCGCGTCTCGTCCGTGACGATCCGCGGGCCGCGGGTCAGGTCGCCGTACTCGGCGGTGTTGCTCACCGAGTAGCGCATGTTCTGGAGGCCGCCCTCGTAAATGAGATCGACGATCAGCTTCATCTCGTGCAGGCACTCGAAGTAGGCCATCTCGGGCGCGTAGCCGGCCTCGACGAGGGTCTCGAAGCCGGCGGTGATCAGCGCCGTCAGCCCGCCGCACAGCACCGCCTGCTCGCCGAACAGATCGGTCTCGGTTTCGTCCTTGAAAGTGGTCTCGAGGACCCCGGCCCGGCCGCCACCCAGGGCGCAGGCGTACGCCAGGGCGGTCGCGCGGGTGTCCCCGGAGGGATCCTGGTGCACCGCCAGGAGCATCGGAACGCCGGCCCCCCGGACGAACTCGTGGCGCACGAGGTGGCCGGGAGCCTTCGGCGCCACCATGAACACGTTGACCTCCCGTGGCGGCACGATCTTCCGGAAGTGGATCGAGAAGCCGTGGGCGACGGCGAAGTACCGTCCGGCCCCGAGCGCCGGGGCCACGTCCCGCTCGTAGGTCTCCGGGGCCAGCTCGTCCGGGACGAGCATCATCACGATGTCGCCGCGGCGCGCCGCCGCGGCGGTGTCGGCGACCTCGAGGCCCGCC
>CAYLND010000172.1:0-7781 GCA_964384905.1 uncultured Acidobacteriota bacterium | reverse complement strand
CCGCGGCGGGCGCGGCGGCTCCCGCAGCGGGCGCGCGCTCGCGCTCGCCGCCGCAGGCCAGGAGAGCCAGCGTGGCCAGAAGAGCGGGCCGGAGCAGGTCGACGAGAGGGAGCGGTCTCAGTGCGGCAGCCAATGGACGTGCGTGGTGGCGTCGGGCA
This sequence comes from uncultured Acidobacteriota bacterium, assembly GCA_964384905.1. Classification (GTDB taxonomy): domain Bacteria; phylum Acidobacteriota; class Polarisedimenticolia; order Gp22-AA2; family Gp22-AA2; genus Gp22-AA3. The sequence goes on along the minus strand of CAYLND010000172.1, from coordinate 7,623 downwards.
CCAGACCGATGTACATGATCGCCGACAGGAGGAGCGGACTCAGGACGATCAGGATCAGGGCGTATTTCTCGAACTTGAGGTGCATGAAGTAGAGCGCCACCAGCGCCGCCTTGGCGAGAGCCAGGGCGCACAGCGAGAACACCACGAACGACTTCGGTCCGGGCGCCTTGGCGACCAGCAGCTCGACCGCGGTCAGGACCGCCAGGGCGACCCAGATCATCCAGTAGTTCGGCTCGGCGTGGTGCTCCGTCGGATGCGACACCGAATGCTCCCCTCCGGCGCCCGGTTCAGGAGATAAGGTACACGAAGGTGAAGACCAGGATCCAGATCAGATCCACGAAGTGCCAGTACAGCCCCGCGATCTCGACCGAGCTGTAGTCGTTCGCGCCGTACGCCCCCTGGGCGCCGCGCACGAAGATGCAGAACAGGTAGATCACGCCCGACAGGACGTGGCAGCCGTGGAAGCCGGTCAGGATGAAGAAGGTGGCGCCGAACAGGGTGGACTCGCCCCACGGGTTGCCCTGGATGGTCATCCCTTCCGTGATCAGATGGGTCCACTCGTACGCCTGGATCCCCAGGAAGCTGGCGCCGCCGCTCATCGTGCCCGCCAGCCAGCCCATGAGCCCCGCGCGGTCGCCGCGGCGGATCGCCGACAGCGCCTTCACCATGGTCACGCTGCTGCAGATCAGGATGAAGGTGTTGAGCGCCGTGAGCGGAACGTCGAGCCGCTGGGACGGGACCGGCCAGTTGCTGCTCCCGAGGCGGACCGCGCCGTACGCGGCCAGGAGCCCGGCGAACGACATGGCGTCCGAGCACAGGAAGATCCACATCATCAGCTTGCCCCAGCCCGGGGTGAGCTGATTCTCGTAGCGCTCGATCTCGTTCATGGTCGCCGCATGCGCCATCCCGCGCCCCCCATCGCCCCGCGCCCCCGCGAGGCGCGCAGACTCTAGCACAGGTCACGGGGCGCAGTTCAAGAGGCGCGGTAGAGCATGAGATAGATCACCACGCCGGTGACCGAGACGTAGAACCAGATCGGCAGCGTGAGACGCGCGATCCGGACGTGACGGTCGAACCGGCCGCGCAGGGCGCGCGTCACGGTCACCAGGGCGAGCGGCACCACGGCGACCGCCAGGAGGGTGTGCGTGCCCAGGATCGCGTAGTAGACCGGCCGGGACCATCCCGTGCCGCGGTAGGCGACATGACCGACCCCGGCGTGATAGGTCAGGTACGACGCCAGGAACGCGGCCGACGTCACGAGCGCCAGGAGCATGCAGGCGCGATGCGCGCCCACGCGCCGGCGCCGGATGAACGCGTATCCCGCCGCGAGCAGCGCGGCGCTGGTGCCGTTGAGAACGGCGTTGAGCTGCGGCAGATCGGCGAGACCCATCGGAGCCGTCATCATAGCAAGTCTTGACTTCGCCGGCTCCGGTCGCGTATAAACCGGCGACCGCTGCGGCGTCGGGTGGCAGCGCCCGCGGCCGTCCGCGGGCCTCACGTGAAGCGCCCGAGCCGCGAGGAGACGCCGACTCCATGCACTGGCTTCCGGAAGGGGTTTCGACCTACAGCCCGAGAATCGATCAGATGTTCTACGTGATCCTCGCGGTCACGGGCACGGCGTTCGTGCTGACCGAGGCCATCCTGTTCTACTTCGCCTGGCGCTACCGTCATCGCGACGGCGTGCGGGCGAAATACACCCATGGCAACTCGCGTCTCGAGGTGATCTGGACGGTCGTGCCGGCGGTGATGCTGGTGTTCCTCGGGCTGGCGAGCAAGACGGTCTGGGGCGAGATCAAGGGGAGCATCCCGCCGACCGACCAGGAGGTCGTGGTGATGGCCTCCCAGTTCGACTGGGAGGTGCGCTACAAGGGCGCCGACGGCCAGTTCGACACCGCGGACGACGTCGTCATCCACAACGAGATGCACCTGCCGCTCGGCGTCCCGACCAAGATCCGCCTGCGCTCCAAGGACGTCATCCACAGCTTCTTCGTCCCCGCCTTCCGGCTGAAGCAGGACGCCGTCCCGGGGCTGACCATCGACGTCTGGGTGCAGCCGACGAAGACCGGCGACTACGAGATCGCCTGCGCCGAGCTGTGCGGCTTCGGCCACGGCACCATGCGCGGGATGCTCACGGTCATGGAGCCGCCGCAGTTCCAGGAGTGGCTGAAGCAGCAGGAGGCGGGCGTCGCGCCGGCCGAGACCGCGCCGGCCGAAGCCCCGGCCCAGGCCGCGCCAGCCGGCGCGGCGCCGGCGGAAGCGCCGCCCTCGTAAGCCGAACGGGAGGTCCCACAGCGATGTCCGAGACCCACGAGCACGAGCTTCCGTTCATCCGGAAGTACATCTTCTCGATGGACCACAAGATCATCGGGATCCAGTTCCTGTTCATGAGCCTGATGTTCATGATCGTCGGCGGCTTCCTGGCGATGATCGTGCGATGGCAGCTCGGCTTCCCGGACAAGGAGATTCCGCTCGCGAACATCTTGCCCGAAAGCCTGAACCCGGCGGATCCGGCGCATTACAACGCCGTGTTCACCATGCACGCCTCGATCATGATCTTCGCGGTGATCATCCCGATCCTGACGGGGGCGTTCGGAAACTACCTGATCCCCCTGATGATCGGGGCGCGCGACATGGCGTTCCCGAAGCTGAATATGCTGTCATTCTGGGTCGGTTTCGTGGGCGGCTGCGTGATGGCATCGTCGTTCTTCGTCGAGGGCGGCACCGCCGCCACCGGCTGGACCGCCTACCCGCCGCTGAGCGCGGTCCCGGAGTACACCGGGGTGGCGCGGGGGCAGACCCTCTGGATCGTCGCCGTCCTGATCATCGGGACGGCGTCGATCATGGGGGCGGTCAACTACATCACGACCATCGTGAACATGCGCGCCCCGGGTATGCACTTCTTCCGCATGCCGCTGTCGGTCTGGGCCCTGTTCATTACGGCGATCCTGCAGCTGATGGCCACGCCGGTGCTGGCCTCGGCGCTCGGCATGCTGCTGTTCGACCGGACGCTCGGCACGCACTTCTTCGCGCCCGCCGGCGGCGGGCAGGTGCTCCTGTGGCAGCACCTGTTCTGGTTCTACTCGCACCCGGCGGTCTACATCATGATCCTGCCGGCCATGGGCTTCGTGTCGGACATCCTGTCGACCTTCTCGCGCAAACCGATCTTCGGCTACAAGGCGATGGTCTTCTCGATCGTGGGAATCGCCGGGCTCGGGTTCATCGTCTGGGGGCACCACATGTTCCAGAGCGGCATGAACCCGGCGCTCGGCACCGCCTTCATGATCTCCACCATGGTCATCGCGGTGCCGTCGGCGATCAAGACGTTCAACTGGCTCGGCACCCTGTGGGGCGGCGCGATCCGGTTCACGCCGGCGATGCTCAACGCCCTGGCGTTCGTGTCGACGTTCATCGTCGGCGGGCTGAGCGGGATCTTCATGGCCTCGACACCGGTCGACATGTTCATCCACGACACCTACTTCATCGTGGCGCACCTGCACTACGTCCTGTTCGGCGGCAGCCTGTTCGGGGTGTTCGGGGCGATCAACTACTGGTACCCGAAGATGTTCGGCCGCATGATGAACCAGGCGGTCAATTCGCTGCACGCCATCCTGTCGTTCCTCTTCTTCAATCTGACTTTCTTCCCGATGCACATCCTGGGCATGGGCGGGCACATGCGGCGCATCTACGACCCGACCCTGTACGACTTCCTGAAGCCGATGCAGCCGATGAACCAGTTCATCAGCGTCAGCGCCTTCCTGCTCGGCGCGACGCAGATCCTGTTCGCGGCCAACTTCGCGTTCAGCCTGTTCTTCGGCAAGAAGGCCGAGGCGAATCCGTGGCACGCCAACACCCTCGAGTGGGCCGCCCCGTCGCCGCCGCCGCATCTCAACTGGGGCGCGCACGTCCCGACCGTCTACCGCGGCCCGTACGAGTACAGCTCTCCCGAGGTGACCGAGGACTACCTGCCGCAGAACCGGCCGCTGGTCGGGACACCGACGCCGTCCCGGACCGTGATGACGCCCGCCCGGGCCTGAACGGCGCATGCGGCCGCGGGACGATTCGTCGACCCTCGCTCCCTTCGATCCCCGTCGACACAGGTACGCGCTGGCCTGCGCCGGCGCCACGCTCGCCCTCGTGGTGGCGGGAGGGCTGGTCACCAGCACCGGTTCGGGTCTGGCCGTGCCGGACTGGCCCCTGTCGTTCGGCACGCTGTTCCCGCGCATGACCGGCGGCGTCCTGTTCGAGCACGGCCACCGGCTGATCGCGGCGACGGTGGGGCTCATGACCGTCGTCCTTTCGGTCTGGTTCGCGCGGCGCGAGACCCGGATCGGGGTGCGTCGTCTGGCGTGGCTGGCGGTCGCGATGGTCGTGGCCCAGGGGCTGCTCGGCGGTCTGACCGTGCTCCTGCGCCTGCCGCCCGCCGTCTCGGTCCTGCACGCCTGCCTGGCGCAGGCGTTCTTCTGCGTCATCGTGGTGCTGGCGCTCGCCACCGCGCGCGATTTCATGACCCGCGTCCCGGAGCCGCTCGCCGGCGACGGGGCGCCGCCACTCCGGGCGATCGGCGCGGCCGCCACCGGTCTGGTCTACGGGCAGCTGATCCTGGGCGCCGTCATGCGGCACACGGGCGCCGGTCTGGCGATCCCGGACGTGCCGCTGGCGTTCGGACGCATCATCCCGCCGCTGACCTCGTTCGAGATCGCCGTCCACTTCGCGCATCGGATCGGGGCGCTCGTCGTGGCGGCGGCGATCGTCGCTCTGGCGTGGCGCGTTTTGCGTCGGCATCGCGCCCGTCCCGACCTGGTGCGTCCCGCCCTGCTGGCCGTCGCCCTGGTGGCCGTGCAGATCGCTCTCGGCGTCACCGCGGTCGCCACCCGGCTGGCCGTGCTGCCGACCACGGCGCACGTCGCGGTCGGCGCGCTGATTCTGGCGAGCTGCCTGGTGCTGACGTTGCGCGCCGCCCGCTCCCGTAAGGCGGCGGCGCCGGCGGCCCGGCTCGCCCCGGAGATCCGGGCGCCCCGCTCCCCCCGGACCGCGGGGGAGATTCCGGCGTCCCGATCCACCCGGACGGCGGGGAGCGTGGCATGAGCGCCCTGCCCGGCGTGGCGCGCGCCCTGGCGCGCCCGGGTGCCCGGGAGCGGCTCGTCGATTACCTCGAGCTGACCAAGCCGCGCGTGACCTCGCTCGTGCTGGTCACCACGTTCGTCGGGTTCTTCCTGGGATCGCAGGGCCCGATCGACCTTCTCCTGCTCCTGAACACGCTCCTGGGGACGGCTCTGGTGGCCGCCGGCACGAGCGCGCTCAACCAGTACGTCGAGCGGGAGGAGGACGGTCGCATGCTGCGCACCCGCCGGCGGCCGCTGCCGGCGGGCCGGATCGAGCCGGCGCACGCCCTGGCCTTCGCCTCTTCGATCGCGGTGGCCGGTCTCCTGCACCTGCTGCTGACGGTCAATCTCCTGACCGCGGCGCTGGCCGCGCTGACCCTCCTGAGCTACGTCTTCGTGTACACGCCGATGAAGCGGGTGTCGTCGCTGTGCACGCTCGTGGGCGCCATCCCGGGAGCCCTGCCGCCGCTCGGCGGCTGGACCGCGGCCCAGGGCTCCATCGCGGCGGGCGGCGTCGCCCTGTTCGCGATCCTGTTCGTGTGGCAGCTGCCGCACTCGCTCTCGATCGCCATCCTGTACCGGGACGATTACGCGCGCGGCGGGTTCCGCCTGCTGCCGGTGGTCGACCCGGCCGGCGCCATGACCGGCCGGCAGATCCTGGCGCACTGCCTGGTGCTCCTGCCGTTGAGCCTGGTGCCGTCGCTCCTGGCCGTCGCCGGCGTCGTCTACTTCTACGGCGCCCTCCTCCTCGGGCTCCTGCTCACCGCCTGCGCCGTCCCAATCGTGCTGGACGCCACAGCGCGCTCCGCCCGCCGCATGCTGCTCGCCTCGGTCGTCTACCTGCCGGTTCTCCTCGGACTGATGGCCCTCGACAGGACGCTGCCACGGTAAGAACGCCCACGGCGGTGACCGAGAACTATCGGCTGGCGACGTTCGTCTTCCTCATGGCCGGGACGATGCTGTTCGCCGGGCTGATCGCCGCCTACCTGGTGCTGCGCTACGCGTCCACCTCCTGGCCGAGCCCCGGGATGCCGCGCCTGCCGGTGCGTCTCGCCGGATTCAACACGCTCGTCATCGCCCTGTCGAGCCTGGCGCTCCTGCGGGGGACCCGCGCCCTGCGCGGTCTCGACGCCCGCGGCCTGCGGCGCGGGCTCCTGGGCGCCTGCGCGCTCGGCGTGCTGTTCGTGGCCCTGCAGATCACGCAGTGGTCCCTGCTCGTCTCCTCGGGGCTGTCGTTCTCCGGAACGACCTACGGCGCGACCTTCTATCTGCTGACCGGCGTGCACGCCGTCCACGCGGCGAGCGGCGTCGTCTGGCTGCTGATCATCGCCGTGCGCCAGCGCGAGGTCTGGGTGCCCGACCGGCGCCAGCGCGCCATCGAGGTGGGCGCGCTCTACTGGCACTTCGTGGGGCTCGTCTGGCTGGCGATCTACGTTGTGCTGTATCTTATATAGATGATGCGACCGATCGAGCGTCTCACCGTCCGCTGCCTGCCTGCCGCCCTTGCGGCGCTGGCCGGAGACCTGCTGACGGCGCCGCTGGCGCGCGCGCAGTGCGCCATGTGCGGCGCCGCCGCGGCTTCCGGAAAGGTCGGCCAGGGGATCGCCTACAGCATCTTCTTCCTGCTGGGCACGCTCTTCCTGGTCGTCCTCTGGCTGGTGCTCCTGGTGCGGCGCCGGGAGCGGAGCGCCGCGTCCGGCGGCGCGCCGGCCGAGAAGTAGGCCATTCCCACGCGTCAGCCGATCCCTGGTTCGTTCGCGCTGGTCCCGATCGTCATGGCCTGCCTCGCGTGGGGCTGCGGGGACGACCGATCGCGCCCGGCACCGTCCGCCGCGGGCGGGCCGGACACGGTGCTGACGAGCGACAGCGAGCGATCGGGCGAGGCGATCTACCGGAGGGAGAACTGCGCCCGCTGCCACACTCTCTTCGATCGGCCGCCGGCGGAAGAGGGTCCCGCTCCGCCACGCGGCGGCGCCGGCGACGACGCCGGGTCCCGGGTCGGCCCCGACCTCGGCCTCGAGGGACACCGGCGCAGCGACGAGTGGCACTACGCCCACCTGTACGCGCCGGAGGCGGTGGTGCGGGGTTCGCGCATGCCCGCCTCCCGGCACCTGTTCCGGCCGCAGGGCGGGCGGCCGGTCCCGACCCCGGAGGCGGCCGACCTGGTGGCCTATCTCCAGGCTCTCGGCCGCGCCCGCCGCGACGTCTGGGCCGAGATGAGACGCCGTGACCCGGACATCCCCGGCCCGCCGGTTGCGGACCGGGCGCTGCTCCAGCGCGGCACCGAGCTGTACGGCCGTCACTGCGCCGCCTGCCACGGCGACGCGGGTGACGGCAGGGGAGAGGCGGCCGCTTTTTTCTCTTTCCCGCCGCGCGATTTCACCGCCGCGCAGTACCGCTTTCGGTCGACGCCCCTGGGCCAGCCGCCCGCCGATGCGGATCTCTACCGCACGATCACGACCGGCACCGGCACCGGATCGTCGATGCCGGCCTTCGACGATCTCGACGGGCGCGACCGCTG
>CAYLND010000171.1:0-7800 GCA_964384905.1 uncultured Acidobacteriota bacterium | reverse complement strand
GCGTCTCCGGACTCCGCCGCGGGCGCGGCTTCTCGGGGGCGGCGGGTCGTCGATCATCGTCACGCTTCGAGGGGCCTCAAGACCCAGGCGGCGCCGCCTGGAGAGGGCCGGCGCGCTGGTCCTCGAGGTGTCCGGGCGTGACGGGAGGATCGGTGTCGGCGCGGCTCTGCGCGAGCTGGGGCGGCGGGGCATCACGAGCGTGTTGATCGAGGGCGGGTCGGAGGTCCTCGGCTCGGCGCTCGACGAGCGCCTCGGCGACCGTCTCGTGATGTACGTGGCGGGACGGCTGATCGGCGGCCGGCGGGCCCTCCCGGTGTTCGGCGGGCGGGGGATCGCGCGGCTGCGGCACGCTCCCATGCTGAAAGGCCTCGCGATCCGGACCGTCGGACGCGATTTCAGGGTGGAGGGCCGCCTGGTGTTCGATCGCCCGCGAGGAGGCTGACGAGATGTTCACGGGACTGATACAGACGACGGGACGGATCCTGGCGCTGGAGAGCCGGGGGGGCGATCGGCGTCTGCGGGTCGAGGCGCCGTTCGCGGCCGCCCTGCGCCCCGGGGAGAGCGTCGCGGTGGACGGCGTCTGTCTTACGGTGACGCTACGCTCGCGCACGTGGCTCGAGGCGGTGGTCTCCCCGGAGACGCTGTCCTGCACGACGCTCGCCCTGCGCCGGCCGCGCGAGCGCGTGAACCTGGAGCGCGCCCTGCGCGCCGGCGATCGCATCGGAGGGCACCTTGTGCAGGGCCATGTGGACGGCGTCGGTCTGGTCGAGATGGTCCGTCCCGAGGGGGGCGGCAGCCGCCTGCGCGTCCGGTATCCCGCGGCCCTGTCGGACGGCGTCGTCCTGAAGGGCTCGATCGCCGTGGACGGAGTCAGCCTGACGGTGGCGGCGGTGCAGGAGGGCGCCTTCGAGGTGGCCCTCATCCCCGAGACGTTGAGGGTGACCCGGCTGCGGGAGTACGGCCCGGGCACGGCGGTCAATCTCGAGGTGGACATCCTGGGACGTTATGTGGTCGAGTATCTGAAGGGACGGGCGGCGAACGGCCGCTCCGGCCCCTCCGTGACCCGGGACGACCTCGCCCGGCACGGGTTTGCGGCCACGGAAGGAGCGCGATGAGCAAGAGCGGGAACGGCAGGGAAGGCTCGCACTTCGCTTCGATCGAGGAGGCCATCCTCGACGTCGGCCGGGGGCGGTTCGTCATCGTGGTCGACGACGAGGATCGCGAAAACGAAGGCGACCTGACCATCGCCGCCGGGAAAGTGACCCCGGACGCGATCAACTTCATGGCGCGCTACGGTCGAGGTCTCATCTGCATGCCGATGACCGAGGAGCGGCTGGAGGAGCTGCAGATCCCGCTGATGGTCCGGGACAACACCTCTCCCTACAACACCGCTTTCTGCGTATCGGTGGAAGCACGGCGCAACGTCTCCACCGGGATCTCGGCGGCGGATCGGGCGCACACCGTGCGGGTGGCGATCGATCCCCGCACGGGTCCGCAGGACCTGACCCGTCCGGGCCACATGTTCCCCCTGCGCGCGCAGCGGGGCGGCGTCCTGAAGCGGGCCGGTCAGACGGAGGCGGCGGTCGATCTGGCCCGGCTGGCGGGTCTCTATCCGGCGGGGGTCATCTGCGAGATCATGAACGACGACGGCACGATGGCCCGCCTTCCCGACCTGCTGGAATTCTCCAGGCGTCACGGCATCAAGATGATCACCGTCGCCGATCTGATCGCTTACCGCATGCGCAACGAGCGACTGGTGCATCGCGTGGCGCAGCCCTCCCTGCCGACGAAGCACGGCGAGTTCCGGCTGGTCGCCTATCGCAGCGGCATCGAGCGCAAGACCCATCTGGCCCTGGTGCTCGGCAGCCTCCGCCCCGAGGACAAGGTCCTGGTGCGGGTCCATTCCGAGTGCATCACGGGGGACGTGTTCGGCTCGCTGCGTTGCGACTGTGGAGTGCAGCTGCGCTCGGCCATGGACATCGTGTCGCGGGCAGGTCAGGGCGTGATCGTCTATCTTCGGCAGGAGGGCCGCGGCATCGGGTTGATCAACAAGCTGCGGGCCTACGAGCTTCAGGACCAGGGGAAGGACACGGTCGAGGCGAATCACAAGCTCGGCTTCAAGGCCGACCATCGCGACTACGGCATCGGGGCGCAGATCCTGCGCGACCTCGGGTGCCACAGGATCCGCGTCCTGACCAACAACCCGGGCAAATTCTCGGCGCTGCGGGGCTACGGGCTCGAGATCGTCGAGCGCGTCCCGCTCGAGGTGGCCCCGAACGAGAACTCCCGCAAGTATCTGAAGACCAAAAAGGAGAAGATGGGGCACCTCCTGTCGCTCGTCTGAGCGACCGGGCCCCGGAAGGCACGGCATGTTCGAGGCGCTGGGCGAACGTCTGCAGACGATCTTCAGGACGCTGCGCGGCCACGGCCACCTGACCGAGACCGAGATCCGCGAGGGCGTGCGCGAGATCCGCACGGCTCTGCTCGAGGCCGACGTCGATCTGACGGTCGTCAAAGAGTTCACCGAGGCGGTGCGGCGCCGGGCCACGACCGAGGAGATCCTGAAGAGCCTCACGCCGGGGCATCAGGTCGTCAAGGTCGTGCGCGACGAGATGATCGCCATCCTCGGACAGGGAGCCGAGTCGGCTCTCCGCCGCGGGCCTCAGCCCCCTTCGGTCTATCTGATGGTCGGCCTTCAGGGCTCGGGGAAGACCACCAGCGGCGCGAAGCTGGCCCGGCTCCTCAAAGGACAGGGGCGCTCGCCCCTGCTGGTTCCCGCCGACGTGCGCCGGCCGGCGGCGGTGGAGCAGCTCGGAATCCTCGGGGCGCAGATCGGGGTGCCGGTCGCCCCGGCGCCGCCGGGCGAGGGCGCGGGCTCCGTCTGCGCCCGGGCACTCCGGGAGGCCCGGCAGGTGGGGCGCGACCCGCTCATCGTGGACACCGCCGGGCGCCTTCACATCGACGAGGAGCTGATGCTCGAGCTGGCGGAGCTGAAGAGCGCTCTTCAGCCCGTGGAGATCCTCTATGTCGCGGACGCCATGACCGGACAGGACACGGTGCGCGCCGCGGCCGCATTCCACGCGCGGCTGACGCTGACGGGGGTCATCCTCTCGAAAGCGGACGGTGACGCGCGCGGCGGCGCGGCGCTGTCCCTCCGCAAGGTGCTCGGCGTGCCGATCAAGTTCGTCGGGGTGGGGGAGCATCTCGACAACCTCGAGCCGTTCCATCCGGATCGCATGGCGTCGCGCATCCTCGGCATGGGCGATGTCCTGACGCTGATCGAGAAGGCCGAGGCGGCCGCGGGCGGCGAGCAGGCGGACGCGCTGGCCCGGCGTCTCAGGAGGAGCGAGCTCACGCTCGACGACCTGGCCGAGCAGCTCGACACCATGAAGCGTCTCGGCTCGCTGCGTCAGATCGTCGACTTGCTCCCCGGGGCGGCGTCGTTCAAGGACATGCCGCTCGACGAGAAAGGCGTCGTCCGCACGCGCGCCATCCTGTCCTCGATGACGCGGGCGGAACGCCTGCGTCCCGAGATCATCGACGGCTCCCGCCGGCTGCGCATCGCGCGCGGCTCCGGGACCTCGGTGTCCGACGTGAACACGCTCCTGAAGCAGTTCAGGCAGATGCGCAAGATCATGAAGAGCATGGCGCGCGGCGGCCCGGCCATGCGCTCGGGTCTGTTCGGGGCCGCGCGGACTTTTCGCCGCTAGAGATCCAGACGGGACCGGGGCGCCGAGAGCGCCCGGCCAAGGAGGTGCGGGAGTGCTGGTCATTCGCTTGAGCAGGGCGGGAACCAAGAACAAGCCGTTCTATCGGGTGGTGGTCTCCGAATCGGCGCGCACGCCACGATCGAAAATCACCGACCAGGTCGGCTACTACGACCCGAAGCGGAAGCCTGAGGTGATCCGGATCGACGTGGCCAGGGCGGAGGGCTGGATCAAGAAGGGCGCGCACGCCTCCGACACCGTCCGCAGGCTCCTGGACAGGGCCCGCGAAGCCCAGACGGCCTGAGAGGGGAGCCGTGTCGGGTACGCCGGACATCGAACGCTGGGTTGCGGAGATGGCGCGCGACCTCGTGGATCATCCCGAGGCGGTCACGGTCTCCTCGTTCGAGGAGGACGGGGTGCTGGTCTTCGAGTTGTCGGTCCACCCCGAGGAGCTCGGTCGGGTGATCGGACGTCAGGGACGCACGGCCCAGGCGCTGCGGACTCTCCTCGAGGCCGCCGGCGCCCGGCATGGGACCTATTACGAACTTGAAATTGTCGAGTAGCGACCCTGGGGCCGCGCGGGCCGACGCCGACATCGAGGTGCCGGTCGCGACCCGCTTGAGGTTGCGGGGAGCCCGTGGCCGCCTGACGGCGCGCCTGGTTGCAGGTGGGATCGACCAGCTCGAGGGCCGAGACTGGGTCCTCGTCGGGTGCCCCGGAGGCCGTCTTCGGCGTCTGGCGATCGAGGAGCACGCGCTTCACAAGGACAACGTGATCCTGAAGTTCCGGGGAATCGACACGGCGGCCGCGGCAGCCGACCTGGTCGGGCAGGATATCTTGATACCCTGCAACGGGTTGGTTGATCTGCCGGAGGGCAGCTACTATATTTTTGAGTTGGTCGGCCTGAGGGTGAGGACGCGCGAGGGCCGCATGATCGGCATCGTGCGGGGCGTCGTGCGGACGGGCGGGACGCCCCTCCTCGTGATCGAGCCGGAAACGGACCTCGGGTCGTCGGCGCAGGACGAAATCCTGCTGCCGGCCGCGCGATCCATCTGCACGGCCATTGACGTGGCTGCCGGCTGCATCACGATCGAGCCGCCGGAGGGCCTGCTGGAACTGTATGGACTTTGACATCATCACGGCCTTCCCGGGCATGTTCGACGGTCCCCTGTCGCACAGCATCGTGCAGCGGTCGCGCGACAGGGGTCTGGTCCAGATCCGGGTGCATGACCTGCGTCACTACGCCAGCGGTCGACACCGCAAGATCGACGATCTCCCGTACGGCGGCGGCGGCGGAATGATCCTGATGCCGGGCCCCCTGTTCAGGGCCGTCGAGGCGATCCGGGAGCGCCATCCGGTGTCGCAGTCGAGGACCGTTCTGCTGTGCCCGCAGGGGGCGAGGTACGATCAGCAGCGCGCCAAACGGCTGGCCCGGTGCGCCCGGCTGATCCTGATCTGCGGGCACTATGAGGGCGTGGACGAGCGCGTGCGGGAGCATCTCGCCGATGAGGAGATTTCGATCGGCGACTACGTGCTGACCGGAGGCGAGATTCCCGCCCTGGTGCTGGTCGACAGCCTGATCCGTTTACAGCCCGGAGCCCTCGGCGACGAGGAAGCGGCGCGTCGTGATTCGTTCTACGAAGAGGGGTTCGACCACCCGCACTACACGCGGCCGGCGGACTTTCGGGGCTGGAAGGTGCCCGACATCCTGCTGTCCGGGCATCACGGACGCATCGCCGCGTGGCGGCAGGCCCGGGCCCGGGAAGCAACGGCCCGGAAGCGACCCGATCTCCTGAAGCCCCGCGCCTGCGGCAGGGCTGAATCGATCCAGGAACACTGACCCAAGAGAAGCGCGGAGGCAGAACGCCATGGATTTCGTGAAACTGATCGAGCAGAGGGAAATCAAGGGCAACCCACCCGTCTTCCGTGTGGGCGACACCGTCAAGGTGCACGTGAAGGTCAAGGAAGGGGAGAAGGATCGCATCCAGGTCTTCGGCGGCATGGTGATCGCCATGAAGGGCGGGGGCACCGGCAGCACCTTCACCGTGCGGAAGATCTCGGATGGCATCGGAGTCGAGAGGATCTTTCCGGTGCACTCGCCGATCATCGGCAAGATCGAGGTCGTGCGCCGGGGGAAAGTGCGTCGCGCCAAGCTGTACTACCTGAGGGATCGCAAGGGGAAGGCGGCTCGCGTCGAAGACGAAACCCAGGGTTGACCGGGTGATCGGACGGCGCGCGGCCGGGTGGATGCACGAGCGGCGCCTGTTCGTCGACGGATTCCGGGCCGTGGCGGGGGTGGACGAAGTGGGTCGCGGCTGCCTGGCCGGTCCGGTGGTGGCGGGAGCGGTCATTCTCGATCGGGACAGGCCGATCCGCGGCCTGCGCGACTCGAAACTGCTGGTTCCGCCCGTCCGCGAGCGCCTGGCGCGCGCCATCGCGGCGCGGTGCGTGGCGTTCGCGCTCGGGGTCGTCGAACCGGAGGCGATCGATCGGAGCGACATCCTGAGGGCGACGCTCGTGGCGATGAGGCGCGCCGTGGAGGCGCTCAGGGTGCGGCCTGATTTCGTGCTCGTGGATGCGCTGACCATCCCGGGGATTGCCACCCCGCAGAGAGGCCTCGTGCGCGGCGACGCAATCTCGGCGAGCATCGCGGCCGCCGCGATCGTCGCGAAATTCTATCGCGACACGATGATGCGATCCCTCCACGCCCTTTACCCCGCCTATGGGTTCGATCGCCACAAGGGCTACGGAACGCGCGACCATCTCGACGCGCTGCGCCGCTTCGGCCCCACACCGCTGCATCGAACGACCTTCCGGGGCGTCCGGACGGAGCCCTCCGCCGTTTGGCTGGCGCACGCGCCAACGGTGCGGGTGCACTGATGGCTTTGGACCGCGCCAAGACGCTCGCGAACGCCGAAAAATACGTCAAGGCCGGCAAGATCGGTGAGGCGATCACCGAATACAAGAAGCTGTTCGAGGACAACAGCCGTGACATGGGCGTCCTCAACAAGCTGGGCGACCTCTGCGTGCGCGCCGGGAAGAACCAGGACGCCATCAGGTACTTCCTGCGGATCGCCGAGTTCTATGCGGCCGACGGCTTCTTCCTCAAGGCGATCGCGATGTACAAGAAGGTCAGCAAGCTCGATCCCGCAAACGTCGATTGCCTGCAGAAGCTGGCCAGTCTGTACCACCAGCAGGGCCTGACGATCGAGGCGAAGGCGCAGTACCTGGTGGTGGCCGATCGTCATATCAAGGGCGGTCATACCAAGAAGGCGATCGAGGTCTTCGCCTGCATCCTCGAGATCGAGCCGGATAACATGAAGATCCGGATGACCTACGCCGACATGCTGGTGCGCGCCGGGCTCCCGAAGGACGCGGGCTCGCAGTTCCGCGTGATCGCGCAGGATCTCGCCAGGAAGGGGATGCTCGACGAGGCGATCCGCGTGGCGCAGAAAGGAACCAAGATCGTTCCGGGCGATCCCGACATGATGAGTCTCGCCCTGGCGCTCAGCAAGGAAGCGGAGAAGAGTCCCGGCGAGCTGCTGTCCACCGTGGTGGCGATGGCGAAGGCGAACGGGGACAACCCGCGGTCACTGGCGCTTCTGGGCGAGGCGTACGTGGCGGCGGGGAAGAGCGCCGAGGCCGAGAAGGTGTTCCAGAAGCTGCGGGGCATGCAGGATGCGCCGCCCGACGTGGCGGCGGCCCTGGCGCGCTTCGATATCGCCCGGGACGACGCGGACGCCGCACTGGAGTGGGTCGCGCGCGCCGCCGACGGCTATTTTCAGGAGTCCCGGCCGAGCGACGCCGCCGGGATCATGGACGAGTTCCTGCGCGCCTTTCCACATCATCGGGCCGGGCTGACGAAGCGGGCCGCCGTCGCCGAGCAGGCCGGCGACAAGAAGGCGCAGTTCGAGGCCCTCAGCAGTCTCGCCGAAACCCTCCTGCGCTCCGGCGAGCGCGAGGAGGCGGCCGGTATCGTGAAGACGATGGAGGAGCTGGACGCGCAGAACCCGAAGAGCGCCGAGCTGCGGCAGCGGCTCGATAGTCAGAAGGGCGCCGGCGGGCCGGCGGCCGTCAGCCCGGCCGCGGCCGC
>CAYLND010000170.1:0-7816 GCA_964384905.1 uncultured Acidobacteriota bacterium | reverse complement strand
GGTGTACTCGCACAGGCAGACGTCCGCCATCACCAGAAGGTCGCGAACCTGCTTCTTGAGCGCCGCCACGGCCTCCTGCACGATGCCGTGCGGATCGTAGGCCCCGGAAGCCTTGGCGTCCTTGGCCGGGGGGATGCCGAACAGAAGGACCGCCGGCAGGCCGAGCGAGCGCGCCTCCTGACCCTCCGCCACCGCCTCGTCCACCGACAGGTTGTACAGCCCCGGCATCGAGGCGATCTCCTGCCGCACGCCCCGTCCCGGACGCACGAACAACGGATAGACCAGATCGCCGGGGGACAGATCGGTCTCGCGCACCAGCGAGCGCAGGATCTCGGTGCGCCGCAGCCGCCTCGGTCGTTCCTGGGGAAAGGTCATCGGAGCGCCACCTCAGTCGTCCTCGTCGCCTTCATGGAAGAAATAGGCGGCGCAGAACGCGCTGCAGAAGATGCGGCCGCTGCGCACGAACTTGTGATCCTCACAGATGTACTTGTGGCAGATCGGGCACTTGTGGAGGTAGGCGTCGTCTTCCCCGGCCGCGCACTCCTTGCACTGTTGCACGAGACATCCCCAGTGGCGCGAGTGGATTATAGGTCACGCTTTCGAGGCCGGTCCAGATCGGCGCGCGCGGCCGCGCTTGACAGCCCACGGTCCCTCCCCTAGAATCGACCCCCACGTCGCAAGGCGGTGTAGCTCAGATGGTTAGAGCACGCGGCTCATATCCGCGGAGTCCGGGGTTCGAATCCCTGCACCGCTACCAGACGCCACGGGGTCGATGACCTCCTGCCCGACACGGACGCACCGGGTGATCGCATGAGAAGCCGCGCCGGAACGCTCGAGCGGCAGGTGCGGCGGACGATCGCGCGCTACGCGATGCTGCGCTCCGGCGAGCGCGTGCTGGTCGCCGTGTCGGGCGGCCCCGACTCGACGGCGCTTCTGGCGATTCTGCACCGGCTGGCGCCGGAGATGCGTCTCGATCTGCACGTCGCCCACCTGGATCACGGGTGGCGCGGACGCTCCTCAGCCCGGGACGCGGAGTTCGTGCGCCGTCTGGCGGTGCGCCTTCGGCTGCCGGTCACGGTGGGTCACCTCGGTGCCACCATCTGGCAGGCGCGCGACCGGCGCCAGACGTCGCGCGAGGCGCGGGCGCGCGAGCTGCGCAACGCCTTCCTGCGCGAAACGGCGCGCGAGATCGGCGCGCACAAGGTGGCGCTCGGACACACCCGGGACGACCAGGCCGAGAGCTTTCTCATGCGTCTTCTCCGGGGCTCCGGACCGAGGGGCCTGGCGGGAACCTACCCTGTGGTGGACGGCGTGATCATCCGGCCCCTCATCGATACCCGGCGCCGTGATCTTCTCGTCTACCTTCGCGAGCGGCATCTGTCGTACCGCGTCGACCCGACCAACCGGGATCGGACCCTGACCCGCAACCGGATCCGCCGCCGACTCCTGCCTCTCCTTGAGCGGCAATTCAACCCGAACGTGGTCGAGACGCTGGCGCATGCGGCCGATCTCCTGCGGGACGAAGACAACTATCTCGGCGATCTGGCGGCCGAGCGGTTCCGCCACATCGCCAGCCGTCGCGGGGACAGCGTCGTGGTTCCCTCGCGGGCGCTGCAGGATCTGCCGGTTCCGCTTCGCCGGCGCATCCTCCGGCTGGCCCTGGCGGAGGCGCGCGGCGACCTGCGTCGCATCGCCCTGCAGCACGTCGAGCAGTCGTTGAGCCTGCTGGAAGAGAGGCGACGGCGCGGCCGGGTTTCGCTGCCCGACGGCACGGCGGTGGACGTGGAGGGCGATCACCTGCGCATCGCCCGGGGAGCACAGCCCGCCCGCCGCGCGCCCGCCGCCGGGGTGGAGGCGTCGCCGCGCGAGGCGCTCTGCCCTGTGCCCGGCGAGGTGCAGCTGCCGGGGTTCGGCCTGCGCCTGCGGGCCAGCGTGGTGCCTCGGGGGGACGCGCCCCTGGATCTGCGCACGGCCGGGGGTCACCGGGCCTTCCTCGACGCCGACCTGTTGCCCGGTCCTCTCCTGATCCGCCCGCGCCGCCCCGGTGACCGGTTCGTGCCGCTGGGCGCCCCGGGGACCCGCAAGGTGAAGTCGTTCCTGATCGACCGCAAGGTCCCCGTCGACGAGCGCGGCCGGATCCCCCTCGTCCTGTCGGGCGACCGCATCGCCTGGGTGGTCGATCACGCGATCGACGATCGGTTCAAGGTCACGGACAGGACCAGCCGCGTCCTGGTCCTGGAGAAGGCTCCCCGGTGAGATTGTCACGCGACGTCCTGCGCTCCGAGTCCGAGATCGCCGACCGCGTCCGCCAGCTCGGCAAGGAGATCACCGACGCCTACGCCGGGCAGGACATCTCCGTCCTGGGCGTTCTGAAGGGGGCGTATGTCTTCCTCGCCGACCTGACGCGCCAGATCCGGCTGCCGATGGATATCGGCTTCGTCGAGAGCGTCGCCTCCCGCCGGTCCGATTCCCTGACCGAGATCGTCTTCGCCACGTCCCTGCGTTTCTCGACCTCGTTCCGCATCGAGGGCACGCACCTGCTCCTGGTGGAGGACATCCTGGACACGGGGGTGACCCTGGCCTACCTGTGCGAGCAGATCCAGCTGTACCAGCCCAGGTCGCTCAGGGTGTGCAGCCTGCTGGACAAGCCGCACCGTCGCAAGGTCGACTTCACGCCCGATTTCGTCGGCTTCCAGGTCCCCGACAAGCACGTCGTCGGCTATGGCCTGGACTACCAGGGGAAGTACCGGAACCTTCCTTTCCTGACCTACGTCGAATAGTCGACGGGGACGAAGAGCGCCCCCCGCGGCGATTGAAAGACGGACTGTTTCAGTCTATATTTAGCCCCATGCAAAGGAGCTCGGGTCTGTGAACACCCTTCTGAAGAACATTGCCTTCTGGACCCTCATCATCCTCGCGGTCCTCTTCTTCTACAAGTTCCTGAGCGCCAACCGGCCCGACCAGGTCGAGATCTCCTTCAGCCAGTTCATGGCCGACGTCGAGGCCCAGAAGGTCCAGAAGGTCACGATTACCGGCAGCGAGATCACCGGCGAGTACGGGCAGCCGGGACCCGACGGCCAGCCGAAGCGGTTCACCACCTACGCTCCCGACTATCCTGATCTGGTCAAAGACCTCAGGAAATCGAACGTCAGCATCGAGGCGCGCAAGCCGAAGGAATCGACCTACCTGGTGACCATCCTCTCCTGGCTGCCGATGCTGGTCCTGATCGGGATCTGGATCTTCTTCATGCGCCAGATGCAGAGCGGCGGCAACAAGGCGCTGTCGTTCGGCAAGTCGAAGGCCCGGCTGTCGAGCAGCCAGGCCAAGAAGGTGACGTTCAAGGACGTCGCGGGAGTGGACGAGGCGAAGGAGGAGCTGGAGGAGATCATCGAGTTCCTGAAGGAGCCGCAGAAGTTCCAGAAGCTCGGCGGCAAGATTCCCAAGGGCGTCCTCCTGATGGGACCGCCGGGGACCGGCAAGACCCTCCTGGCGCGGGCCATCTCGGGCGAGGCCAACGTGCCGTTCTTCTCCATCTCGGGCTCCGACTTCGTGGAGATGTTCGTCGGCGTGGGCGCCTCCCGGGTCCGTGATCTGTTCGAGCAGGGCAAGAAGAACGCGCCGTGCATCATCTTCATCGACGAGATCGACGCCGTCGGCCGGCACCGCGGCGCGGGCCTCGGCGGCGGTCACGACGAGCGCGAGCAGACCCTCAACCAGCTGCTGGTCGAGATGGACGGCTTCGAGTCCAACGACGGCGTCATCCTGATTGCCGCGACCAACCGGCCGGACGTGCTCGACCCGGCGCTGCTGCGCCCCGGGCGGTTTGATCGGCGCGTGGTGGTGGCGCGCCCTGACGTGAAAGGACGCGCGGAGATCTTCAAGGTCCACACGCGCAAGATCCCGCTCGGCGACGACGTCGACCTGGCGGTGCTGGGGCGGGCGACGCCCGGGTTCTCGGGGGCCGACCTGGCGAACCTGGTGAACGAGGCGGCCCTGAATGCGGCCCGCTACAACAAGAAGGTCGTCGGCATGGAGGACTTCGAGACCGCCAAGGACAAGGTCCTGATGGGCAGCGAGCGCCGCTCGCTGATCATCTCCGAGGAGGAGAAGCGCCTGACGGCCTATCACGAGGCCGGCCACGCCCTGGTCGCCTACTTCATGCCGCACGCCGATCCGATCCACAAGGTGACCATCATCCCGCGCGGCATGGCACTGGGCGTGACCCAGCAGCTGCCGATCGACGACCGGCACAACTACACGCGCGATTATCTGGAGAGCACGCTGTCCGTCATGATGGGCGGTCGCGTTTCGGAGCAGATGTTCATGAGTGTCTTGACGACCGGGGCGGGGGACGACCTGGAGAAAGCGACCGAAATGTCGCGCAAGATGGTGTGCGAGTGGGGCATGAGCGAAACGCTGGGGCCCCTGACCTTCGGCAAGAAGGAAGAGCAGATCTTCCTCGGACGGGAGATCGCGCAGCACCAGGACTACAGCGAGGCCACCGCCGTTCTGATCGACCAGGAGGTCAAGAGGATCTGCCTGGAAGCCTACGAGCGGGCGAAGAAGGTCGTGCAGGCCAACCGCGAATCGCTGGTCCGAGTCGCCGAGGCACTGCTGGAGTACGAGGTTCTCGACGGCGAGGAGGTCGCGGCCCTGGTCAAGGGGGAGAGCGTCACGGCGATCTCCGCCCGCAAGCGTCCGAAGGCCACGCGGACCGAGACGGCCGCCCCGACGCCCCGCCCGGCCGCCGAGACTGCGGGCGAGCGCCGCGGCCCGGCGCTGACTCCCGACCCGATCAAGCAGCCCTCCTAGGAACCGTCCCGCGCTCCGTACGAGGCTCCCGCACGGCGTACCGAATGTCCTACAACGCCTTGATCGTCGCGTCCACCTCGCTCCCGGCCCGCGCGGACCACCGGACCCGCCTCGGCGTGCCGCCGCGGCGCACCGACGGCGACGTGCGGACCGTCCGCCTGGAGGCGGTCCCGGCGCGGGTCGCCGGAGTTCTTCGGGCGGGGATGCTCTCCGCCGGCGGAGGGGCGCGGATCGCGGGGGATGGCGGCGGTCGGGTTCTCCTGCTTCAGGGTGACGGCGCCCAGTTCCACGCGCTCCTCCGCCAGGCGGGCGCCCGGCACGCCACCCTCGACGCGGCCGCGGAGATTCGTGCGGCGCTGATCGGCTACTCGTCGCGGCCGCGCGTCCTGGCGCTCGCCCGCGGTCGTCTGATGCTCGGCCAGCGCACCCTCGTGATGGGCGTTCTGAACGTCACCCCCGACTCGTTCTCCGACGGCGGCCGGTTTTTCGACCCGCGCGCCGCGGTCGAGCGGGCGCGTTCCATGGCCGGCGAGGGCGCCGACCTGATCGACGTCGGTGGCGAATCGACGCGCCCCGGCGCGAGACCGGTGCCGCTCTCCGAGGAGCTGCGCCGCGTGATCCCGGTGATCGAGACGCTGTCCGGGGCGTTCCGAGCCGGTCAGGAGAGACCGCTTCTGTCGGTCGACACCCGCAGGGCGGAGGTGGCCCGGCGAGCTGCGGCCGCCGGCGCCGATCTGATCAACGACGTCTCGGGGCTGACGTACGATCCCGCCATGGCGGCGACCGTCGCGGACAGCGGCCTGCCCGTCGTGATTCAGCATACCCGCGGGACCCCGTTGACCATGCGGCGCTCTCCGCGCTATCGGCACCTGCTCCCCGAGATCGCCGCCTTCCTGCGCGCCCGGATCGATCAGGCGGTGCGCGCCGGCGTGCGTGAGGATAGAATCGTGGTCGATCCCGGGATCGGCTTCGGGAAGCGCCGCCGGGACAACCTGGCGATCCTGCGTCACCTGAGAACGCTGACGTCTCTCGGGCGGCCGATCCTCATCGGCGCGTCGCGCAAGTCGTTTCTGAAGGGACACGGCGACCTGCCACCGGCCGACCGGCTTGAGGCGAGCCTTGCCGCCGAGGCGTTGGCCATCGCGGAGGGCGC
The DNA here is from genome assembly GCA_964384905.1 of uncultured Acidobacteriota bacterium. Taxonomy (GTDB): domain Bacteria; phylum Acidobacteriota; class Polarisedimenticolia; order Gp22-AA2; family Gp22-AA2; genus Gp22-AA3. The sequence continues at coordinate 1,851 of CAYLND010000170.1, read as the reverse complement.
TGATATCATCAGGGTGCACGACGTGCGGGAGGGGGTTCGCGTCGCTGCCCTGTGCGACGCCGTCCTGCGGGACCCCCTCGCGGAACGCTGACCTCGAGGCGCCTTCAGCGCGGAGCGGGCCCCACGACGATGCTCACATCGCTTCTGAACCAGATCTCCGCCTCCAGCTTCGGATGGCGCGACGTCCTCGACATTCTCCTGATGACCGCGCTCATCTACCAGCTCGGGGTCCTCCTGAAGGGGACCCGTGCCCTGCAGACGCTGCTCGGCGTTCTCCTGGTCCTCCTCGCTTACGGTCTGACGGCTCCGGAGCGGTTCCTGTACGTGCGCACGTTCCACCGCGTCCTCGGGCAGGTGCTGTTCTACGCGCCCTTCGCGATCATCGTTCTGTTCCAGACGACCATCCGCCGCGCGCTCGCCCGGCTGGGGCGGACGTCGCTGCTGCGGCTGGGGTACCAGGAGCTCACCGAAAGGATGCTCGACGAGATCGTGCACGCCTCGATGTCGCTCGCCTCCCGCCCGACGGGGGCGCTCATCGTCATCGAGCGCGAGCAGGCGCTGCCGGATCAGATCGATTCCGGCATCCAGCTCGACGCCTCGATCTCGTACGATCTGCTGATGAACATCTTCACGCCCGGCTCCCCGATGCACGACGGAGCGGTCGTCATCGGCGAGGGGCGCGTGAAGGCCGCGTCGTGCTTTCTGCCGGTCACGACGGATCCGCAGCTGTCGCGCGAATACGGCTCGCGTCATCGCGCGGCGATCGGCCTGACCGAGGAATACGACAGCGTGGTGATCGTCATCTCCGAGGAGCGCGGCACCATCCGCGGCGCCGTCGAAGGGAGGCTGACCGGCCCGCTCGACGCCGCCTCGCTCAGGGCCTTCCTGCGCAGCCATCTGGGCGGCCGGCGCGCGAACCGGCACGAGAGCGCCGCCGCTTCGGAGAGGACGCACGCGGCCTGAGAGCCTGAACCATGCGCTTCAACCTGCGGCAGAACCTGTACCTGAAGATCTTCTCCTTGATGCTGGCCGTCGTCTGCTGGTACGTGGTGCGCAGCGAGGAGGAGCGCGTCAGGGATTTCGCGGTGCCCCTCGAGTACGTGGGGCTGCCCTCCGGACTCGAGCTGTCGGGACGCGCCGTCGACGCGGTCGCCATCCGCTTGCGCGCCCCCGAGCCGGTCCTGGGCAGCATCACCGAGGACCGGCTGACTGCGCGCATCAACCTGGCGCACGCCTCTCCGGGAGAGCAGTACATCCCGCTCACGCCGGAGATGATCCGCACGCCCGGCGGCGTGCTGGTCGAGCGCGTCAGCCCCGACCTGGTCAAGGTGTGGATCGACCGGAGGGCGCGGCGGGAGGTGCCGGTCGTCGCGGAGTTCTCCGGCTCGCCGCCCCCCGGCTTCGTCAAGGTCCGGCACGTCATCGAGCCGCCGGCGGTGACCGTCGAGGGCCCCGCGAACGAAGTGGAGAAGGTGGCGCGCGCAATGACCGGAACGATCCTGCTCGACGGCGAGACCACCGACTACGAGATCGAGGCCACTCCGATTCCGGACGCCCCGTCCTGGAGCCGGGTGCGGGTCGTGTCACCGCAGGGACCGGTGCGGGTCCGCGTCACGATCGGCCGCGTCCCCGCGGCCTCCGGCGGGGAAATGCGGGGGAACCTCCGTTACGGGGGCGGCAGGTCGATGGGCGGCTTGGTGCCTGCGTCGGCGATCTCGGTGAGGACGCAGCCGGACCCCGGCGAGCCCATGCAGCCGCCGAAGCGGAGCCGGCGGCAATCGAGGGTCTCCACCTTGCCGCGGCGACAGTAGGAGAGCACGCCGTTGATGCAGCGATCGAAGTAGATGTCCG
>CAYLND010000169.1:0-7818 GCA_964384905.1 uncultured Acidobacteriota bacterium | reverse complement strand
GCGCCCGCTGCCGGCCGCGGCCGGCGCGCCGAGGTCGGTTGCATCGCCGCCGCGCGCTCCGCCGGCAGGGACGAAGGTCTCGACGTACCCGGGCGTCAGCGCTTCACCGCGTCCGCCGCCGCCTGCGGCGGTGGCCGTCAAAGGCACGGGCGGCTCGAACGTGTCCTTCGGGATCGCCTCGAGTGGTGCCGCGGGCGCGGGCGGAGCCTGCGGCGCAGGCTCGGGGACCGTGCTCTCGACGATGGCCGGGCTCGGGGGTGGCGGCGTCGGACGCGCCTCGGCCGGTCGGGGCGGAGGCGTCTCCGGAGCTTCGGGGAGGATCGTTTCCGGCTCCGGGGGCCGGTACAGGACGCGCGCCGCCGGCGACAACGTCGGGGCGAAATGGATGATCAGCGGCGGCGGAGGCACGCGGTCGACCACCACGAGCCAGGTCAGGGAAGCGGCGCACGAGGCGACCACGTGCAGGGAGACCGAGGCCGCAGCGGCCCGCCACAACAGACGCCGTCGCGCCGGCGACATCCGTCCGCTCGCCGGGAGTTCCAGCGTGAAGACCGCCTTCACGGGGGTGGTCTCCCTCATGGCGGTCCGCCCGGCGCGCCGCGCGCCGGCCCCGGCCCTCCCGATGTCGAGGCCGGCGACCCGGCCCGGGGGGAGGACGCATCCTTCACGATCCGGACCTCGACCTCGGAACCGGAACCCCCCGAGGGCGACCCGGCCCGGATCCGGATCAGGTTCGCACCCTTCGACGCCAATCGATACGCCGGCACCTCGAAGTAGAGTGGCCTGATGTCGGGGTCCGCGGTTCCGCCGGTCAGAAGCGCCGCCGCCTCGTCCGCGGTCGCCGGCCGCAGGAGCGCCTTCTGCTCGCCGACTTCAATCCAGGAAGGCGCCTCGCGCGCCAGCACCAGACCGCGGATCGCCACCGTGTCGCCCGTGGTCCGATCCGGAACGGGCTCCAGCACGATGCTCGAGCGCGACAATCGCTGGCGGATGAGAGTCTCGAGATGCTGCACGTCGTCGCTCGCGACGCCGCCGCTACGCGCGATCTCCAGGTGGAGCCGCGCCTCGCGCAGGTCGTCGAGCTGGTAGCTGTCCATGGCCAGGTGCCAGTGCGGCAGATAGTCCGCCAGGCGATCGCCGGCGGCGACCTGGAGCTCCTCGCGCTCGTTCGAGGCCAGGGCGAGCTCCAGGAGATCGACGGCGCGCCTCCAGAGGCCGGCCTGCTCGAGGAACAGGGCCATCCGGTACCGCAGGTACCAGTCGGGAACCGGGTGGACGTCACGGCCGGCGGCCAGGAGGGTGCGCGGGCGGGGCGTGATCAAAAGAGGCGCCGGGATCGGCAGCGGCAGACGGAAGCCGCCGCCGTGGGCGGAGCCTGGCAGCACCCGGCGGTCCTCGAATTGGATCGGTCGATCCGAAGCCGCCTCCTGGAGATCCGGATCGATCGAGAGCGCGCGGCCGATCGCCTCGACGGCGCCGTCGAGGTCGCCCTGGGCGGCGAGGACGGCGCCGAGCTCGAACCGGGCCGGAGCATAGGTCGAGTCGATGAGAAGCGCGTCGTTCAGGATGGAGCGGGCGGCGTCGAGGTCGCCCCGCCCCACGGAAACCAGCGCCAGCGTGTAGCGCGCCTCGAGGAAATATCGATCGCCGCGCATCGCTCCACGCAACTCTTCGTCGGCGACGTGCACCTCGCCCGCCAGCCACCTCTGCACGCCCAGGACGTAGCGCACCTCGGGCGCGCCCTGGGTCATGTCGTCCGCCCGGTGGATCATCTTCTCGAACTCGCGCCGGTCGCGGCGTCCCAGCGCCGCCAGGGCGAGACCGAGCTGGGCCCAGGCCAGGTTCGGGTCGAGCGCAGCGGCCTGGCCGAACTCCTCCGCGGCTTGCGGGAAGTTGGACTTGCGGAGCGCGGCCGCGCCGCTGTTGATCAGGTCGTGGGTCGTCGGGTCGCGCGGCGGTCCGGCGGCGGGCGTGGCGGCGTGCCCGTCGGCCAGCAGGACGGCGGCCGCGACCAGTCCGACCAGGACGCGCCGCGACCGATGCGATCGAGAGCCGGGCATCAGATCTTCTCCAGAGGTGCGTAGCGCGGCAGGAATTTCTTGGCGCCGTGGATCGAGAACGACACGGTGAGCTTCAATCGATCGCCGCTCCCCTCGACGCCGATCACGGTGCCGACGCCGTACTCGGGATGGTGCACCTTGCAGCCCAGGTTGTAGCGGGAGCCGGTGGTAGTCTCCGCCGCGCATTCGAAGTCGTCGGGGCCGAGCTGTGACTCGGGATCGGTCGCGAGGCCGCCGCGCCTCTCGGCCCGACCTTCCCCGTTCCCGCGCTCGCGCCGCGCGCGCAGCCGGTCGCCGATCGTCCGCGACGCGCTCCACAGGCGCCCGGCGTACGTTTCGTCGTCGCGCTCCTCCAGAAGGTGCGGCGGGATCTCCTCCAGGAACCGCGACGGCTCGGCCGGCGTCGCCTCCCCGAACAGACGACGCTCCCGCGCGCGAGTCAGGATGAGACGCTGCCGGGCGCGGGTCATGCCGACGTAGAGCAGGCGGCGCTCCTCTTCGATGTCCTCATGCTCTCCGGACGATCGGATGTGCGGGAACAGATTCTCCTCGAGGCCGGTGATGAACACGACGGGGAACTCGAGCCCCTTGGCCGCGTGCAGCGTCATCAGGCGCACTCCCGACGTTCCCTGAACGTTGTCCGTCTCGGACAGGAGCGCGGCGCGATCGAGAAAGGCGCGCAGGCCGTCGTCGACGCCGTCGTAGGCCGACAAGGCGCTCACCAGCTCCTGCAGGTTCTCGAGACGCGACGAGGCGTCGCCCGGCGCGGTCCTCTCCAGATACGGCCCGAACCCGGCCCGATCGATGATCGCCGCCGCCAGCCGGGAGGGCGAGGAGGTCTTCGCCTCCTGGCGCAGGTCCGACAGGAGCGACAGGAACCCCTGGAGCGCCCTGGCGGCGCGGCCCCCCACGCTCTGCCTGTCGATGGCCCGGAGCATCGCCTCTTCGATCGAGGATCCGCCGCGGTGGGCCGTGTCGAGAACGGCATCGAGGGTCGCCTTGCCGATATCACGGGACGGCGTGTTGACGATGCGCAGGAGGCTGATCTCGTCGCGCGGGTTGAGGAGGGCGCGCAGGTAGGCGAGCACGTCCTTCACCTCGCGACGATCGTAGAAGCGGGTGCCGCCGACCACGATGTAGGGCACTCCATGGCGCGCCAGCGCCTCCTCGAGGGCGCGCGACTGGGCGTTGGTCCTGTACAGGACGGCCACGTCCTCCAGGGCGTGTTCGCGGCGCAGCCCCCGGATGGCGGCGACGACCCGTTCGGCCTCGTGCCGCTCGTCCATCGCCTCCATCAGTTCGAGAGGTCGCCCCTTGGGCGCGTCGCACCAGAGCGCCTTGTCGATACGGCTCTGGTTGTGGCGCACCACCGCGGTCGCCGCCTCGAGGATGTTCCCGGTGGAGCGATAGTTCTGCTCGAGCTTGATGAGCACCGTGCCGGCGAAGTCCTCTTCGAACGACAGGATGTTGCGGATGTCGGCGAAACGGAAGCGATAGATCGACTGGTCCGGGTCGCCCACCGCGCACACATTGCCGTGGACCGCCGACAGATGCCGGATCAAGCGGTACTGCGGCCGGTTGGTGTCCTGGTATTCGTCGACCATGAGATAACGCACTTGCTCCGCAGCCGCCCGGGCCAGCTCCGGGCTTTTCGAGAACAGAACGAGGACGTTGCCGATGAGATCGTCGAAGTCCATCGCGTCGCATTGCTTCAGGCGCTCCTGGTACAGGTGGTACACGTTCGCGACCTGCTCGTCCTGGACGCTTTCCTTCTGCTGCTCGAACGCCTTCGGGTCGAAACCCTGATTCTTGGCGTTGCTGATACGCGCACGAAACAGGCGCGGCGGGTAGGCCTTGTCGTCGATCGAGAGCTCCGCCAGACACTCCTTGATCAGAGCCCCCTGATCCGCCTCGTCGTACACCAGGAAGCTGCAGGTGTAGCCGATCCGATCGGCGTACCGCCTCAAGTAGCGGAGGCACCATGAGTGGAACGTGGACACGAGGGCGCCGCCGCGGTCGGCGCCGACCAGGCGCTCGACGCGCTCCTTCATCTCGCCTGCGGCCTTGTTGGTGAAGGTCACCGCCACCACCTGGTGCGGGGAAGCCAGCCGCCGGGCAAGGATATGGGCCAGGCGGTGCACGATGACGCGGGTCTTTCCCGACCCGGCGCCGGCCACGATCAGGAGAGGCCCCTCGGTATGCTCCGCCGCGGCCCGCTGGCGCGGGTTGAGCGGTTCGAGGATGGGATCCATTGGCGGAATTATCTCACAGGGTGATTTCGGTCCGGAGCGGCGGGCATTATTCGACCGTGACCGATTTGGCGAGATTGCGCGGCTGATCCACGTCGCAGCCCCGCCGCAGGGCGATGTGGTACGCGAGGAGCTGGAGCGGCACGATCGCCAGGATCGGCGACAGGAGATCGGACGTGCGGGGCACCGTGATGGTGCGGTCGGCGCGGCGCGGAACCTCGTCGTTGCCCTCGTACGTGACGGCGATGATGGCGCCGTCCCGGGCACGCGCCTCCTCGACATTCGCCATCATTTTCTCGTAGAGGGTGTCGCCGAAGACCAGGGCGATGACCGGCAGGTTGCGGTCGATCAGGGCGATCGGTCCGTGCTTCATCTCCCCCGCCGGATACCCCTCGGCATGGATGTAGGAGATCTCCTTGAGCTTGAGGGCGCCCTCGAGAGCGATCGGGTAGTTGATGCCGCGCCCGAGATAGAGGAAGTCGGGCGCGCGGAAGTAATCCTTCGCGATCTCCTCGATCTGCGCGTCCTTCGCGAGCACCTGCTCGATCTGCGTCGGGATGTGCAACAGCCCCTTCAGATGCTCCTTCGATTCCTCACGACTCAGGGTGCCGCGCAGGACGCCCAGGTGAAGCGCCTGCAGGAAGAGGGCGATGATCTGCGCGGTGAACGCCTTGGTGGACGCGACGCCGATCTCGGGACCCGCGTGCGTGTAGATCACCCCCTGCGCCTCCCGTGTGATCATCGAGCCGACCACGTTGCAGATGGCGATCGTCTTGATGCCGCGCGCGCGCGCCTCCCGCTGGGCCGCCAGGGTGTCCGCCGTCTCCCCCGACTGGCTGATGACCTCGACGAGGTGGTCCTTGCCGAGGATCGGATCGCGGTAGCGGAACTCCGAGGCGATGTCCACCTCGACCGGCAGCCGCGCCAGCCGCTCGATCAGGAACTTGCCCACCAGCGCCGCGTGCCACGACGTTCCGCACGCCACCAGGTGGAGCTTGCGGCACGAGCGCAGCTCGTCCTCCGTGATCTCCATCTCGTCCAGGAAGATCTCCCCGGTGTCCTGAGAGATGCGCCCCAGCAGGGTGTCGCGGATGGCGCGCGGCTGCTCGTAGATCTCCTTCAGCATGAAATGCTTGAAGCCGGCCTTCTCGGCCATGATCGGGTCCCACGTGATGCGCTGCACCTGCTTGGAGACCGGCCGCCCCCCCTGATCGGTGATGACGACCCCGCCTTCGGTGATCACCGTGACCTCGCGATCGTCCAGGAAGAAGACGTCGCGCGTGTGATGCAGGATTGCGGGGATGTCGGACGCCACGAAATACTCGTCCTTGCCGAGACCGACGACCAGCGGCGGGCCGTTGCGCGCGGCGACGATCTTCATCGGGTCGCTCGACGAAACCGCGGCGAATGCGTAGCTGCCGCTCAGGCGCGGCACGGCCCGGCGCACGCCGTCCTCCAGGGGACCGCCGCACGCCTTGCGCGCCTCCTCGATCAGGTGGGCGATCACCTCGGTATCGGTCTCGGTCTTGAACTGGTGGCCGGACGCGGCCAGCTCGCGCTTCAGGTCCTTGTAGTTCTCGATGATTCCATTGTGCACGACGACCAGGGTTCCGGTGCAGTCGCGGTGCGGGTGGGCGTTCTCCTCGGTGGGCCGGCCATGAGTCGCCCAACGGGTGTGTCCGAGGCCGAACGATCCTTCCAGGGTGGTCAGCCGGAGATTCTCCTCCAGATCACGCAGCTTGCCGGCGCTGCGCACGACCTGGACCGCGCCGCCGTTGATGACCGCGATTCCCGCCGAGTCATATCCCCGGTACTCGAGCCTTCGCAGGCCATCCAGCAGGACGTTGCTGACTTTCTTGGGACCGATGTAGCCGACGATGCCGCACATGTGCTTGATAGGAGAATATAGAGGATCAGAGGCCTGTCGCCAAGCGGAAGTTTTCCTGATTCGGAGCGGGGCCAGCGGGGAGCGTCAGCCGGCCTGCCCGTCCTTGGCGTGCCTCTTCCGGCTCCGGGGGCCGTGCGTCCTGGCCCACTCTTCCCTCACCACCTGCTGGGCCCGCGACAGGGCGAGGGCGTGGGCCGGAACGTCCTTGGTGATGGTCGAGCCGGCGCCGATGAACGCCCCCCGGCGCACACGCACCGGGGCCACGAGCTGGGTGTCGCTCCCCACGAACACCTCGTCCTCGATCACGGTGCGGAGCTTGGATACACCATCGTAATTGCAGGTGATCGTCCCCGCCCCGATGTTGGCCCGGCGTCCGATCTCGGCGTCCCCGAGGTACGTGAGGTGGTTGGCCTTGCTCCCCTGACCCATGCGGGTCTTCTTGGTCTCGACGAAATTGCCGACACGAACCTCCTCGTCGAGCTGAGTGTCCGGACGCAGATGGGCGAACGGCCCGACGCGGCATCCGCGTCCGATGCGGGCCTGCGTGATCACGCAATAGGGCAGGATGACGGTCCCCTCTCCCACGGCGGAATCGGCGACGCGCGACCCGGCGCCTATCGTGGCGCCGCGGCCGATCTCGGTCGTACCACGCAGCATGACGCCGGGTTCGATGATGGTGTCGGGCGCCACCGTGACGTCGACCTCGATATAGGTCGTCTCAGGATCCAGGATCGTCACCCCGGCTTCCATGAGGGCGCTCGCCTTGCGACGGTGCAGGGCGCGCACCGCCGCCGCCAGCTCGCGACGATCGTTCACCCCCAGCACCTCCTCGGCGTCCCCGTGGCGGTAGGCGGCGACCTTGTGCCCGTCGTGCCTCAGGATCTCCACCAGATCAGTCAGATAAATCTCGCGTTGCGCGTTGTCGGCCCGGGCGCGCTTCAGCGGGTCCCACAGCCAGGCCGCCTCCACGCAGTAGATGCCGCAGTTGACCTCCTTGATCGCCTTCTCCTCGGGCGTCGCATCGGATTCCTCGACGATGCGCGACACATCGCCGCTGTATGTCCGGATGACACGCCCGTATCCCCGCGGCTCCTTGAGGACGGTGGTCAGGAGACCCAGCGGCGCCCCGGAGGCCCGATGGAAATCGACGAAGGTTTTCAGAGTCTCGGGAAGGAGGGCCGGCAGGTCCCCGTTGAGGATCAGGAGGTCTCCTTCGTAGCCGGCGAGCTGCGACTCGGCGGACAGCACGGCATGGCCCGTGCCCCGCTGCGCGTCCTGGTAGGCGAAGCCGACCCGCTTGTCGCCCTCGCCGACGGCCCGTCGCACGTCGTCCGCCTGGTTGCCGACCACCACCACGGTGCGGGCCATGCCGGCCGCCTTCGCCGCTTCGACCACGTGTCGCACCATCGGGCGGCCGGCGATCAGGTGGACGAGCTTGGTCGACTGGGAGTGCATCCGCTTGCCGAGGCCGGCCGCGAGAACCATGGCGCAGACTTCGCGCTTCCGCGACCCCAGGGCGGGTCTTCTCGGAAGTCGCCCGGCGACCGCCGGGCCCGCTCCCGAAGCCACGGGTCGCAGCGCATATGGACCCGTCGCGGGCCGTCCGGCAGGCGCGCCTCCC
>CAYLND010000168.1:0-7836 GCA_964384905.1 uncultured Acidobacteriota bacterium | reverse complement strand
ATCCGCCGCCTGGCGCGCATCATGGTCTCGGACCTCAAGATCTACCACCCGGAGGGGTTCCGTCAGGCGCTGCTCGAGCGGCGTTTCGCCGAAGCCTTCCGCGAGGAGCTCGCGCAGGCCAGGGATCTGATCGCCCACCGCTTTCCGGCGCTGAGCGACAGGATGGCGATCCTGAGCGAGGCGCTCAAGGAGCGGCTCGCCGAAGAACGTGCCGATGCATCGCGAGGTGCGTCGGGCGCCTCTTCGTGAGCGGGACCGGGGACTCCCTGCCCGGTCGCGCGCTCGGTGCAGAGGGCCGGCCGGCCGACCTGATCGTGATCGGCTGCTCCGCCGGCGGACCGGTCGCGCTCCAGGACATCCTTCCCCACCTGCCCCGCGGGACCATGACGACGGTGGTCGTGGCGCAGCACATGCCCGGGCGCTTCACGGCGCTGTTCGCGGAGCGTCTGCACCGTTTGTGCTGCCTTCCCGTGAAGGAGCCCAAGGACGGGGATCCGGTGGCGCCGGGGCGGATCTACATCGCCGCGGGCGGCCGCCAGACCACGCTCGATCGTCTCGCCCCGGGCATCGTCTTCCGCGTCCGGCCGCGCGACCCGGCGGAGCGCTATGCCCCTTCCGCCGATCAGCTCATGTCGTCCGTCGCCGATCTGTTCGGACCACGCGCCCTGGCCGTGCTCATGACCGGCATGGGCGGAGACGGCGTGCACGGTCTGCGCGCCATCAAGGAGCGGCGGGGTCGCACCATCGTCGAGTCGGAGACGACCGCGGTGGTGTTCGGCATGCCGCGCGGGGCGATCCGCGCCGGTCTCGCCGACCGGGTGCTGCCGCGGCGCGAGATCGCCCTGGAGATGGCGCGCTTGTGCCGGCGCTAGGGCCTTTCGCGCGCCCGGACGGGCGGTTACAGGATTGCAGCCGCCGGGGGCGGAACCTATATTCGCTCTGATGACTCGGAGCCGCGACGGGATCCCCGCGGGAGGGGAGCGCGACGACCTCACGGCGCGCGGCGAGGAACTGCGCAACATGTTCAGCCGGGCGCGCGCCTTCACCGAGGAGCTGCTGCGTGAGAACGAGCGTCTGCGCTTCCGAGTCGCGGGTCTGACGCGCGAGGTCGAGCAGGGCGCGGGCCAGGGCCATCCGGCCCCGTCCGACACCGTGGCGCAGCTCACCGCGCGGGTGCGCGCGCTGCAGGAGGAACGGGACGACCTGCTCGGTCGCTTCCGAGAAGTGGAGGCCATGAACCGGGACGTCGCGGCCCGCCACCAGGAGATCGAGATCCAGAACAATCACCTCGCGAACCTGTACGTCGCCTCGTACCAGCTGCACGCTACCTTGAACTTCGGCGAGGTCCTCGACACCGTGAAGGAGATCCTGATCAACCTGATCGGGACGGAGGCCTTCGCCATCTTCTGGGTGGACGAGCGAAACGGCGAACTGAAGCGCGAGGCCGTCCAGGGAATGGGCTCGTCCGTTCCGGAGAAGGTGCGCTCGGAGCGCGGGCCGCTGCAGCGAGCCGTCCAGGGCGAGCCGTTCTACGCCGACCCGCTTCCCGATCCCCTGAGCGTCGAGATCAGGAACCCGATCGCCTGCGTGCCGCTGAAGATCGGGACGCGCGTCATCGGCGTGATCGCGATCTACCGCCTGCTGCAGCAGAAGGAGCGGTTTCAGCCGCTCGATTTCGAGCTGTTCACGCTTCTCGCCGGGCACGCGGCCACGGCCCTGTTCAGCTCCAAGCTCTACCAGAAATCCGAGAAGAAGCTGTCCGAGCTGCAGGGGTTCCTCGACCTGCTCACGGCTCCGTCGCCATGAGCGCGACGACCTTCCTGATCGTCGAAGACTCGCCGACGATGCGCCAGCTCCTGGCGTTCTCCCTCCGCCACCTGAAAGAGTGTCGCATCATCGAAGCGGTCGACGGGGTCGATGCCCTGAAGAAGCTGACGACGGAGCGCGTCGATCTGGTGATCACCGATATCAACATGCCGATGATGGACGGCCTGAAGCTGATCGCCCTCATCCGGGGGAACGCCCGGACGAAATCCCTGCCGATCATCATCGTCACCACGGAAGGAGCCGAGGAGGACCGCAAGCGCGGCCTGGCCCTGGGCGCGGACGCTTACATTCCCAAGCCGATTCAACCCTCGGAGCTCCTCAAGAAAGTCACCTCGCTGCTCGAGGCCTCGCGCAACTGATCGGGAGCGCCGGCGGAGCGCTCGTGCGACCGGCGCGGTCCCCGCTGCCACCAGCACAAGGCGAACAAGGCCCACAAGGCCGCGCCGTGATCCTGTCGCCGCGCCCGGTGCTCGGCGAACCAGGCGCGCACCACCCCAGGGTCGACGCCGGCGACGTCCTGAAGGACCGGTGCCGAGACGACGTCCTGGTACAGGCCGGCCAGGGGGCCCGTCAGCCAGTGTCCGACGGGCACCTCGAACCCACGCTTGGGTGCCTTCAGCACGTGACGCGGCACGACCCCGCGCAGAGCCCGGCGCAGGAGGCGCTTCGATGAGAGCACCGAGAAATGCGCCGCGGCGGGCAGCGCCAGCGCCAGCTCGACCAGCTCAGGGTCGAGCAAGGGAGCGCGCACCTCGAGGGCATGGCTCATGCTGGTCCGATCGACCTTGGCGAGCATGTCGTCAGGGAGCGGAAGATCGATCTCGACGGCGAGGGTCCGATCGAGACCCCCGTGGAACCGCCGGTAGCGCTCCTCGATCAGCGCGCGACCGAGGTCGCGATCGACCACGCCCGGGCGGAGCGCCCGGCGCGCCGGCCGCGGGCTGACCGACATCCACAGGGCATGGGCCGCCGCGAATTCCGCCGGCAGACCCTCCAGAAGCCGGCGGGCGCGTCGCGCCAGTCCGGCGGGCCCCCCTCCATGGCGCGATGGAACGAGCGACAGGAGCGCCGACAGAGCGGCGGCGGCCCCTGGCGGCACGGCGCGCAGGAGACCATGCGCCGCCAGGGCGCGGTACACCCGATACCCGCCGAACACTTCGTCGCCACCGTCACCCGAGAGCGCGACCACGAGATCGCGCCGCGCCTCACGCGCGATCACCGACGACGCGAGCGCCGAGGAGTCGGCGAACGGCTCGTCCAGGCGATCGAGGACGAACGGGATCTCCGATTGCAGCCGGGCGGCATCGACCGGGACCTCGCGATGCAGCGTCCCCAGGATCGCGGCGGTCCGCCGCGCGCCGCGTGATTCATCGAAGTAGCCCAGGTCGGGGACCGACATCGAATAGGTTCGCGGAGGGGCGGCGCCCGACCGGCGCATGCAGGCCACGACCGCGCTGGAATCGAGCCCGCCCGAGAGGAAGGCGCCGAGCGGCACGTCCGCCTCGAGACGCCGGCGCACGGCCGTCTCGAGGCCGGCTCGCACCGCCTCGGCCTGATCGGCCGGCGGGGACGCTCCCAGTCTGTCCTCCAGACAGTAGTAGCGCGCGATCACCGCTTCGCCCGTCGGCCGGGCCTCCAGATACGACGCGTGCGGCAGCTTGCGCACTTCGCGGTAGATCGTCCACGGGGCGGGGATGAACCCGAACGTCAGGTAGAGCTCGAGCGCGTCCGGGTCGAGGGACAAGGGAACCTCCCCATACCGCGCCAGCGCGCCGATCTCGGAGGCGAAAACCAGGGCCCGTCGCGTGAGCGCGTAGTAGAGAGGCTTCTCGCCGAAACGATCGCGGGCCAGGACGAGGCGTCTCGTGTCCGGCCGCCAGTGGGCCAGGGCGAACATGCCGTTGAGCCGGGACAGCGCGCCCACGTCCCACGCGTTCAGCGCCTCGAGGACCACCTCGGTGTCGGAGCGCGAGCGGAATCGGACCCCGCGCCCCTGCAGCTCGCGGCGCAGCTCCTGCGTGTTGTACAGCTCTCCGTTGTAGATGAGCCAACCCTCGCCCCGGAGGCTGCGCATCGGCTGCGCCGCGGCGCCGCTCAGATCGATGACCTTGAGCCTCCGATGCCCGAGCCCGAGGATCGGGACGCCCCGCCCGGACGGTTGCGGCTCGCGGCTGGGGCGACCGGCGTCGCGCTCCGACCCGAGCAGGATCACCGAGCCCTCGTCGGGGCCGCGATGAACGAGCGCCTCGGTCATGGCCTTGAGCGAGGTGTGCCGCACCGGTGACCCGTCCAGGCTGAGCGCTCCGGCGATCCCGCACATCTCAGGCGCCCTCCGCCAGGGAGCGCAGGCAGCGCGCCGACGCCTCCCACGAGTGCGACGCGGCCCAGCGCAGGGCCCCCTGCGACAGCCGCCGCAGCGCAGGCGGGTCGCACAGGAGACGCTCCACGGTCGCCGCCAGGGCGCCGGGATCCGACGGGGGCACGATGACCCCACTCCGGCCGTCGTCGATCGCCTCGGGCACCCCGCCCGAGCGTCCCCCGATGCATGGGATCCCATGACTGGCCGCCTCGAGATAGGTCAGGCCGAAGCCCTCCAGCCCGTCGTACTCCCCGGTCGCGCGGCTGATCTGCACGAACAGGGTCGCGAGGCGGTAGTGCGCCGCGAGCTCGCTGGCCGGCACCGCCCCGGCGAACACCACCCGTTCGGGCACGCGACGCTCCCGGGCCCGTTCCCGGAGGGCCTCGAGATGGTCGCCGTTCCCGACCACGAGATAGACGAGATCCGGGAATCGGGCGACGAGGCGGGGCAGGGCGTCGATGGCGACGTCGTGGCCCTTCCACCGTATCCGACGCGACACGGAAAGGGAAACCGGGCCGGGTTCGAGACCGTACCTCCGCCTCAGCTCGAGCAGCTGCCCGGCAGGGACGGGTGGCGCGGGGTCGACACCCATCGGCAGGACGACGATCCGGCGGGCGGCGCCTGGCAGCAGCCGGTCGACCAGCGTCGCGCTGAAGCGGCTGTTGGCGATCACGGTGTGCGCGCCCCTGACGATCCACCCGGCGAGAGACCGCCAGACGGCGCTATGCGCGTAATCGGCGAGATCGGCACCGTGCACGAACACGCCGTACCGGATGCGGAGAAGCCGGGCCAGAAGCGCCATCGGGGCGCCGATCGAAAGGAGCTGGCCGCACACCAGATAGTCGAACCGGCGGCGTGCCACGAGGGTCGCGAGATGCAACCCTTCCAGAAGGGTCCGCGCCGCCCGGCGGATTTCGCCGCCGTGGGCCGGCAGCCATCGGCGCACCACCTCCACCCGGAGGGCGGCGTCCACAGCGGCGGCGCCCTCCGACCGGGGCGCCAGGACCACCGCGTCCTGCGCGCCGAGATGGCGCGCCAGCCCGAAATAGAGAGTCGATTCTCCGCCCAGAAGCGGCGGGAAGTCGTTCACCGCCAGCAGGAGCACGCCGCTCACCTCTTTTTCGCGCCGGCCGCCTCCGGCCGCGACGGGCCGGGCGGCGCTCCCTCCCGGCGGGCCGAGCCCTCGAGGACCGCGACCACCAGAAGGACGAGGGCGCCGTGCACCAGGAAGATGACGGCCTCGGCCCCGTCGCCCCGATGCAGGCCGAAGGCCGACAGACCGAGACCGAGCGACAGGCTGAGGATGAGCGCCAGCGCCCGTCGCTGGTTACCCAGGAGACGGGTGAACCGGTGATGGATGTGGTCGCGGCCGACGAAGTCGATCCACTCGCGGAAGGTGCGCACGCGACCCGACACGATGCGCGACACCGTCGTCTGGATCATGTCGTAGATCAGCACGCTGAAGAGCAGGACCGGCGTGGCGAGAGAGACGAGCGGGTCGCCCTCCGCCCAGTCCTCCTTGATGGCCAGCGCCGCGAGGAGGAAGCCCACGCTCGCGCTCCCCGAGTCTCCCAGGAAGATGCTCGCGGGGCGCCCCGGCCGGAGGTTGTGGGGAAGGAAGCCGAGCAGCGCCCCGGCGAGCGCCAGGCACCCGGCCGCCAGACCCGCCTGTCCCGACGTGCGCGCCACCAACCCCATGAGGAAGGCGATGAGCGCCCCGAGCGAGGCCGCCAGCCCGTCCATCCCGTCGATGAAGTTGTAGGCGTTCGTGATGCCCACGATCCAGAGCACCGAGAGCAGGACGTTGCCGGCGATCCCCGCCGTACCGGGCAGCAGGTTCAACGTCACCCCGGCGCTGATGACGCCCAGGGCGCAGACCACCTGCAGCCCGAGACGCAGGCGCGCCGACAGGCCGCGCGTGTCGTCGACGGCGCCCGCCAGCATCAGGAGGATCGCCGCGGCACAGATGGCCAGCATCTCGTGGTCGAGCGTCGTGGTGCGCCCCAGGGCCAGCACGAAGGCGGAGAGCACCGCCACGCCCCCCAGCTTCGGCGTCGGCGCCTTGTGTCTCTTGCGCGCGTCGGGGTGATCAAGGGCGCCGCCGCGCAGGGCGATCAGCCGGACGAAAGGCGTCAGACCGAAGGCCGCCAGGAGCGCGACGATTCCGTTCTCCGCCAGACCGCCAAAGTGCGGCCGGGCCAGGAACCAGAACCCCACGAGGAGAAGGGCTACGACAGGCATCGGCGCACCTCCCCGACCACGCGCTCCGCCTCGCCGTCGGTCAGGGCGGGATAGAGGGGCAGTGACACGAGCTCGCGTTGCGCTCTCTCGGTGTGCGGGTACTCGCCGTCCAGACCGAGGAGTCGGTGCAGCGGCCGATAGACGGGGCGCCGCGCGGCGATCCCTCTCCGGTTGAGCGCCTGGAGAAGGCGTTCGGCGTCCGGCACCCGCACCAGGTAGCGATAGACGATCGGGGACATCCCCGGGGACGGCGGCGTGCGGCGCAGCCCGAAGGGCGACAGGGCCTCGTCGTACCGCGCCGCGAGGATCGCGCGGCGCTCGTGGAACACGCCGAGCCGCGCCATCTGCACCGCCAGGATCGACGCATGCAGGTCGCCCATCAAGGCGTTCCATCGCGGCCGCGCGTCATCCTTTTCATCGTGTGCCGCGAGATCGAGAACCGCCTCGATCACGCCCGCGCGCGCCGACACCAGGCCCCCGCCGGGCCCCCCGCACGTGATCACCTTGGTCGGCGCGAACGAAAAGACGGCGGCGTCGCCCCGTGCACCCACCGGCCGGTCGCGGTCGGACGCGCCCATCGCCTGGGCGCAGTCCTCGATCACCAGGAGCCCCCGGGCCTGCAGCGGCTCCAGGCGGGCCGGCGCGCCGAACGGATGGACGACGATGACGGCGCGCAGGTCCCGCGTCGCCCGGCGCGCCAGATCGTCCGGGTCGATGGCGAGAGTCGACGGATCGATGTCGCACACCAGAGGCTGCGCGCCCGCGTCCCGTACGGCGTGCAGGAGGGCGGCGCACGCGTGGCTCGGCACCGCGACCCGGTCCCGTCGGCCCAGACCGAGAGCCCGCATCGCCAGCGCCAGCGCCGTGGAGCCCGACGAGAGCAGGACCGCCCCCGCGCTCCCGCCGATCCGTGCCAGGAGCGCGGCGCCCTGTCTCGCCTCTTCCCCCGGCGCCAGCCGTCCGGATCGCAGAACGCGAACGGCCGCCGCCGCCTCGTCCGGGCCGAGACAGGGGCGCGAGTGGGGCACGGCGTCGACGGCGGCCGGCTCCGCGCCGGCTCGGACCCGGCTCGCGCTCGCCCGGATCATGTCCGCCCCCGGCGCGGCCTGCCTTTGACCGCGGGCACCCCGGTGACGTTGATGAACAGCCGGAGCGGCGCGAAGCCCTCGGCCCAGCGCACCCGCCCCTGCACGCCGCGGAAATGCGCCGAGGCCTCCGCGATCTCGCAGATCGCCGTTCCCTCGATGCGGGTCTTCAGGACCTGGCTCCGGTGGCGGCGCAGCGCCTGCAGCTTCCTTTCGATCTCATCCGCGATGTCGATGAACACGGTGGGGGTGAAATTGACCGTCGTCGGTCCTTCGTAGAACAGGACGTTTCGCGCGTAGCGCGTGGCGGAAAACGCCGCCGCC
>CAYLND010000167.1:0-7840 GCA_964384905.1 uncultured Acidobacteriota bacterium | reverse complement strand
GCGCCCACCAGCTGGGGCTCGGTGGGATCATTCTTTTCGGCCTGCCAGCCACCAAAGACGCGACCGGCTCGGAGGCGTACGATGAGCAGGGCATCGTGCAGCAGGCGGCACGCGCCGTGAAGCGGGCCGTGCCCGAGCTGCTCGTGATCGGCGACGCGTGCCTGTGCGAGTACACCGACCATGGACACTGCGGCGTCGTGCAGGGTGACGAGATCCTGAACGACCCGACCCTGGAGCTTCTGGCGAAAACAGCGGTGTCGCAGGCGCGGGCGGGCGCCGATGTCGTCGCGCCGTCCGACATGATGGACGGACGCGTCGCGGCCATCCGGCGGGCGCTGGACCAGGCGGGTTTCGAGCAGGTGCCGATCCTGTCGTACGCGGCCAAGTACGCCTCCGCCTTCTACGGACCCTTTCGCGAGGCGGCGCAGTCGACCCCGAAGTTCGGCGACCGCCGCAGCCATCAGATGGACCCGGCCAACGCCCGCGAGGCGGTCCGGGAGGCCCTCCTCGACATCGGAGAGGGGGCCGACATGGTGATGGTGAAGCCCGCCGTCCCGTACCTGGATGTGATCCATCGCGTGCGTCAGGCCGTCCAGGTGCCCGTGGCCGCGTACCATGTCTCCGGCGAGTACGCCATGCTGGCCGCCGCGGCGCAGAACGGCTGGATCGACCGCGAGCGCGTCCTGCTCGAGTCTCTCTATTCCATCCGGCGCGCCGGGGCCGACCTGATCGTCACTTACTGCGCCAAGGAAGCGGCGCGCCTGCTCCGGCGCTGACCCGATGGGCGCCATCTCGCGTCATCTGTTCGGCAAGGCCCGCCAGATCATCCCCGGCGGCGTCAACTCGCCCGTGCGCGCCTTCCGGGCGGTGGGCGGGGAGCCGCCCTTCATGACGCGCGGTCTCGGAGCGCTCCTCTGGGACGTGGACGGCAACGAGTACGTCGACTACGTCGGCTCCTGGGGACCCCTGATCCTCGGTCACGCGCACCCGGAGATCGTCCGCGAGGTGCAGGAGGCCGCGCGCCACGGCACGTCCTTCGGCGCCCCCAACCCGCACGAAGTGGAGCTGGCGCGCCTGGTCGTCGATTCGGTTCCCGGCATCGAGAAGGTGCGCATGGTCAGCTCCGGGACCGAGGCGACGCTGTCGGTCCTGCGGCTGGCGCGGGCGTTCACGCGGCGCGACCTGGTGGTGAAAATGGACGGCTGCTACCACGGTCACGTCGATGCGCTCCTGGTGAAGGCGGGCTCGGGAGTGGCGACGCTGGGGATTCCGGGCACTCCGGGGATACCGGCGGGGGTCGCCGCGATGACGCTGGTCGCGCCGTACAACGACCTCGACGCCCTGGCGGCGCTGGTCAAGGAGCGCGGCCGCGAGATCGCCTGCGTCATCGTCGAGCCGGTCGCCGCCAACATGGGGGTCGTGCCGCCGCACTCCGGCTATCTCGACGGTCTGCGGGATCTCACGGCCAAGCACGGCATCCTGCTGATCTTCGACGAGGTGATCACCGGGTTCCGGCTGGCACCGGGCGGGGCGCAGGAGCGCTACCGCATCACACCCGATCTGACGACGCTGGGCAAGATCCTCGGGGGAGGACTGCCGATCGGAGCCTACGGCGGTCGCGAGGAGATCATGGACCGGGTGGCGCCGGAAGGGGACGTCTATCAGGCCGGCACCCTGGCTGGAAATCCCCTGGCGATGCGGGCCGGCATCGCCATGCTCAAGGCCCTGCGCGCACCCGGTGTGTACGACGCCCTGGAGAGATCCTCCGACCGTCTGGCCCGCGGCCTGGCTTCCGCCGCGGAGGGTGCCGGAATCGCGGCGCGTGTCACGCGGGTCGGGTCTCTGCTCACGCTGTTCTTCACGTCGCGGGAGCCGGTCGACTGGGCCAGCGCGTCGCTTTCCGACGTTCGCCGATACGCCACCTTCTTTCATCGCATGCTGGACAGGGGAATCTATCTTCCTCCGTCCCAGTACGAGGCGCTGTTCGTCTCCCTGGCCCATACGGACGAGCAGATCGACCGCACCATCGCGTCCGCCGCCGAGGCGCTCAAGGGCATGCGCTGGGGGCCGGAGGTCTGACCGCCGATGTCGCCCGAGTTCATCTACACCATGAAGGACCTGCGCAAGGTGGTCCCGCCCAAGCGCGAGATCCTCAAGGGAATCTGGCTGTCGTTCTACTTCGGAGCGAAGATCGGGGTCCTCGGCGCGAACGGCGCCGGCAAGAGCTCGCTTCTGCGGATCATGGCCGGCGTAGACGGCCAGTTCATGGGGGAGGCGTTCCCCGCCAGGGGGATCAAGGTCGGGTTCCTGCCGCAGGAGCCGCGTCTCGACCCGGCCAAGACGGTCCTCGGCAACGTCGAGGAGGGGGTGGCCGGCACGCGCGCCCTCCTGGATCGATTCACCGCGATCGGCGTCCGCCTCGCGGAGCCGATCCCGCCCGACGAGATGGAGCGTCTGCTCGACGAGCAGGCCAAGGTGCAGGACCAGATCGACGCGGCCAATGCCTGGGAGCTCGACCGGACGCTCGAGGTCGCCATGGACGCGTTGCGCTGCCCGCCCCCCGAGGCGGACGTGGCCGCCATCTCGGGAGGCGAGCGCCGCCGCGTGGCTCTTTGCCGGCTGCTGCTGCAGCGCCCCGACCTCCTGCTCCTGGACGAGCCGACCAACCATCTGGACGCCGAGTCGGTCGCCTGGCTCGAGCGATTCCTGAAGGACTATCCCGGCACGGTCGTGGCCGTGACGCACGACCGCTACTTCCTGGACAACGTCGCCGGCTGGATCCTCGAGCTCGACCGGGGCGAAGGGATCCCGTGGCAGGGGAACTACTCGTCCTGGCTGGATCAGAAAAAGACACGCCTGCAGCAGGAGGAGAAGGCCGCGACAGCGCGCCAGCGGACGCTCGAGCGCGAGCTGGAATGGGTCCGTCTGGCGCCACGCGCTCGGCAGGCGAAGAGCAAGGCGCGTCTCAGCGCATACGAGACGCTGCTGGCGCAGGAGATGGAGAAGCTCCCGGAGACGGTCGAGATCTACGTTCCGCCCGGTCCGCGTCTCGGTGGTGTCGTCGTCGAGGCCGACCGGCTGCGCAAGGGCTACGGCGACCTGCTCCTGATCGACGACCTGACCTTCAAGCTGCCGCCCGGCGGCATCGTCGGCGTCATCGGGCCCAACGGCGCGGGGAAGACGACCCTGTTCCGCATGATCACCGGCCAGGAGACGCCCGACGCGGGACGACTGCGCGTCGGCGAGACGGTCCGGATCGCCTACGTCGATCAGAGCCGCGACGCGCTCCGGGGCGATCAGTCGGTCTGGGAGGCGATCGCGGAAGGGAACGAGATCCTGCAGCTCGGGAAGCGGGCGGTCAGCTCACGCTCCTACGCCGCGTCGTTCAATTTCAAGGGACCCGACCAGCAGAAGAAGGTCCGGGACCTCTCGGGCGGTGAGCGCAACCGGGTGCATCTGGCGCGCATGCTGAAGAGCGGCGCCAATCTCCTCCTTCTCGACGAGCCGACCAACGACCTCGACGTCGACACGCTGCGCGCCCTCGAGGAGGCGCTCCTGGAATTCGCCGGCTGCGCCGTGGTGATCAGTCACGACCGGTGGTTTCTCGATCGCATCGCCACCCATATCCTGGCGTTCGAAGGGGACAGCCAGGTCGTCTGGTTCGAGGGGAACTTTCAGGACTATCAGGCCGATCGCCGCCGTCGCCTGGGAGCCGAGGCGGATCAGCCGCACCGCATCAAGTACCGGAAGCTGATCCACGACTGATGCGCGGGGCAAGGGGCCGCGGCAGCCCTGCGGCGCCGTCCTAATGCGGCAGCTCCACGTGCCCGAGGAGCGCCCCGGCCACCACCAGCGCGAGACCCACGACCTGCAGCAGGAAGGACGTCCGGCTCTCCCGCCAGTTCCTGAACAGCAGGACCAGGCCGACGGGGGCAAGCAGCAGCACGCCCAGCCCCCACGCCACGCTCACCCTGAAGGCATTGACGACGAACAGGACGCAACCAATCAGAAGGAGGATCCCTCCCACGAGCATCAAAATCGCTGCGAGCACGGTGATTCCCTCCGGTCGAGCCTCTGTCGGCCGACGATGAGGCGCGTGGCTCTGCGCGCCGAGGACTAATGTTGTGAGGGAGGAGACGGAAGGCAACCGCGTGACGGATTTGTAATCCCGCGACTGGTTTGACACCCCCGAAGCGGGTGTGATACATGGGGCGTTTTCCGCCAGGTCTTGAGCGGCGCCGGTTTCGGCGCGGGAGCCCGATGAAAAGAGCGCTGGTCCTCGTTGCCCTGGGTTTGTGCCCCGTCGCGGCGGCCCAGGCGCAGCAGGCCCGCGTCGTCAGCACGTTCCTGGGCGCGCAGTTCTATGACAATCGATCGGCCCTGGAGACGAGCGGTGTGATCGGCGTGCGCTACGCCTGGTTCGCCCGGACCGGGCACGGTTTCGAAGCCAGCCTGGACTACACCCAGACGCGCGTGGAGGAGGGCACCCTGGCGCAGCTCCTCGGTCTGAACTTCACGGATCCCCAGACCCTGCCGGAGGAGTTCGAGCGGATCGGGGTGGATTACAGCTACGTGTCCCGCGGCGGGCTGGTGCGTCCGTTCGTGAACGTCGGTGCCGGGTATCTCCGCGCCGACATCAGCCTGAGCGCCCGGGCCGAGCGGTTCATCAAGGCCCTCGGCCGCACGGTCGACAGCGTCGACAACGCGTTCACCTACGAAGCCGGGGCGGGCGTGCTCATCGGCGAGGATCGCCTGCGGTTCCGCTACGACGTGAAATTGCTCCGGTTCGGTGGGTTGTTCGATCAAGGGCCCGGCACGACCCTGCAGACGAGCGCCGGGATCGCTTGGGTCTTCTGAGTCGAGGGTCGATCTCCCCTCACTCGCGCAAACATCCGCCCAGCGCGGCGGCGCCGAAGCGCAGCACGCTGCTCTTTCCCTCTGGGACGAAGATCGTCCAGGTGCTCCGGCTTCGGTTGTCGACGCCCAGACCCGGGATGAACCGGATCCGTTCGGGGGCCCCCTGGATGAACGAGTCGTCCGCCTTCACCCGATAATAGCCGAAGGGCATCGAGCCGAGGCTGTTCACCTCCACGCCGTTCAGGAAGAACCGGGGGCCGCGCGAGCGGTCCGCTGGCTCGACCGTAAGGGCGAATCGCGCAGCCCCGAGGACGATCGGATCGCCGTCAGCCTCCTCCGGCACCACGAATGTGCGGTCCGGGCCGCCCCCCGTGCGTCCCAGGCGATACGTTCCGGGTGGCAGGGGCACGGAGAAGGTGCGCTCGCCGGAGGAGATGGCCCGGCGCAAAAGCATCGCGCCGCGCGCGACCAGCGGCCGGTCGGGAGGCTTCACGGAGCCCTCCGGCGCCGTCTCCAGAGTCAGCTCGGGCAAGTCCCTGGTCGCCGCGCCGGTCAGATCGAAGACCGTCTGGCGCGCCCGCGACCACAGCGTCCGCAGAGCCGCCTCGAACTCGGCGAGCGACAGGTATTCGGAGCGCGTGATCAGGGCGCTTCCGGGGGTTCCTTCCTGTCGCACCGACCAGGCGGCGCGGAAGTCGTCGGTCGACTCCTGTCCCAGGATGTCTCGGGCGCGATCGACGTCGCCGCGCGCCGCGTCGAAATCGAACGACCGCGTCTCCAGGAGCGCCAGCTGCAGGTGCGCGGCCGCGGCCGTCCGGTGCAGATCGCGGACATCGTCGCGACTCGGGCCGAGGACCGGGGCCCCCACCACCACCCGGTCGATCTCCGCGACCGCACGACGCGCGTCCGTGACGGCGGCCGAGAGCAGCGCCTCCTCGGGAGCGCCCTCGAGAAGCGGCAGGAACGAGCGGACCTGCGCCGCGTACTGCCCCGCGAGATAGCCCGCGGTCGAGAACGAATCGTCGGGGCCAGCGGCGTGCGCGGACGGACGCAGCCAGGCCGCGCCGCAGAGAGCGGCGACGAGAAGGCGCGGTGGCCGGCGGACCCCGGCGCGGCGGAGTCGAGCGGGCATCAGTGCACCCCCAAGGAGGACTCTTCGGCCAGGATGCGGGCCGCCAACCCCGCCTCCCCGAACTGGCGCAGGACATTGATGTAGTTCTGGGCATACGGCTGCAGCGAGCCGCCGCCGGGGTTGCGCTTGGCGGCGCGATAGGCGCTCTCACCGTGCGCGATGGCCTCGTCGCCGTGGCCCAGCTCCGCGGCGGCACGGGAGAAATCGAAGTCGGCGAGCTCCCGCCCCTGCCAGTCGAACCGGATTGCTTCCTGCGCGTAACGCAGCGCGTCCTCGAAGTGTCCGCTGGCGTAGGCGCCGAACGACAGCAGATGCAGGGCAGAGCCGTACTGGCGGCGTATCTCCGGGTCATCGGGATTCAGCTCGTAGGAGCGGCGCGCGAAATCGGCCGCCTGCCTGCGCCGCTCGGGAAGATCGAGAACGGAGAGGTAGTCCGCCACCTGGCGGTCGATCTCGGCCTTGCTGCGATCCTGCCGGCACGCGTCGATCGCCATCTGAAAGCGCGTCACCATCTCGTCCACGGCCAGGGCGTGGTCCTGCAGCGAATCGAGGGCGTACTGCCAGAGGGCCGCCGCCTTCATGTTTCCCCCGTCGAAATAGGTGAGATCATCGATCTGCCGGAAGCGATCGGCGTAGGGGGACGAGAAGCCCCAGGCGGCCGCCGTCCGGACCCGGTAGAGATAGAGCTCCGGCGTCGCGGAGCGGCGCGCCATCTCGAGGCACCGGTCGAGGTAGAAGAGAAGATAGCGGGCCAGCTTCTCCTGATCCGAGCCGTCGTGGTCGGCGCCGAGCGCATCGCTCTGGCGGATCAGGATCGATTTCAGGTAGTACCAGTGGGCCTGCGATTCGGAGTCGGCGTCACGGCGACCGCCGATCGTCCACAGCTCGAAATAGGCGTTGCCGAGGAGGAGAGTGCGGAACGCGGCGTTGTCCTGCAGGACCCGAAAGCTCTCTTCCAGAGGGGCGACGACGTCCGCCCGGTAATCGCCGGGGTAGGGCGCCTGGCTCTTGTGCTGGATCTCGTAACGCGAGTGCCCCAGAACGAACTGGATTTCGGCGAGCCTGCGCCCCGTGATGCCGCTCAGACGCGCCGATTCGACGTAGCGCGCGGCGAGACGCTCGGCCGCGGAATAGTCCGACGCGTTGTAGGCGGTGAGGGCCTGTTCCGCCAGCGCGGCGGGCGCGTTCGGCGGCTCGTGCGCGGGCGCCTGCGCCGGGGAGCGGCTCCCGCCGGCGACAAAGGCGATCGTCAGGGCGACGCAGCGCATGGCCGCCCGGCGAGACCGGCACGACGGTCGCGCGGTCACGACCTGACTCCATCGTGCGCCAGACGCCGCAGCGCGCCCAGCGCCCGCTGCGCCTCGTCCACCTTGCCTCGTCCGAGCGCACTCCGCGTGACGTACAGAGCGACCAGTCCGTCTTTCGTCGGGGCGATGACGTGCTTCGTTCCGTCGCGGTACGCGATGACGACGGCGTCGGGGTCGATCCGGACGCTCAGGACATCGTCCCCCGCGGCCTCCGCGGAGTCGGCCGGCCGCCCCGCTCCCTCGACCCGATGGTAGAGATCGCTCAGCATCGGGACGAGGAGGTTGTAACGCCAGCCATCGTGCGTGCTGCGGCCGAGACGGCTGGCATCGATCAGCTCCATGTTGTATCGGCGGCCGAGCAGGATGGCGGTCTCCTCCTCGGCTCCTGTGTCCCCCGATCGCGCACCCGGGTCAACGGCCGACGTTCCGGTCGTGGAGCGCCCTCCCCTCGCTCTCCCCGTGGGTGCGCCCTCCGGGCGCACCGAGTCCGCCGGCAGACCCAGCGAGGCGATCGGCGGGCCGGCGCGCCCGCTGCCGGCCGCGG
>CAYLND010000166.1:0-7884 GCA_964384905.1 uncultured Acidobacteriota bacterium | reverse complement strand
GGCGCGGGGCCGGGCGTGCGGGGGGGGGCCCCCTTGACGGTCCTGGGGGGGGGGACTTTCCCCGCGGCGGCGCGCGCCGGCGGCCGGGCGGCCGCCCGGGCGCCCCCGCCCGCGGTGCCCTTGCGTCCCCTGGGATTGACGCCCGCTCCGGAGGATCCAGTCGACCTCGACGAGCCGATCGATCTCGAGGGAGGGTGGGAGCCCCCCGCGCCCGCCACGGGAGCATCTCCTGTGCATATTGGACCCCTGGCGCCGGGCCAGGAGCGCACCATCGAAGTTCCGCTGACGGCAAGTGTCGATGGCCGACCGGTGCGCCTGAGCCTCAGGGTGACGGTCAAACTGCCGCGCTGACGCACCTCGCATGACTCCCGAGGGCGAGGCCCCATTCCTTCGCAGCGCTCCGGAACGGCGCGAAATCGCCCTCACGCTCGGGATGATCCTGCTGCTGAGCATCCCGAGCGGACTCCTCCAGCTCGTCGACGCACGCTGGGGCCTTCTCGTGAGCCAGATCCTCTTCATTGCCGCGCCCGTCTTCCTGGCGATCCGTGTCTATTATCTCGATGCCCGGACGGTCCTGGCGATTCGTCGTCCACGTGCCCGTCACGTGGCGGGAGCCGTTCTCGGGACAGCGGGCCTGAACCACTTCCTGGCCTACGCGGGCGCCTGGCAGGATCGTTTCTTTCCGGTGCCCGAGTGGATCCAGAACGCGTACAGGCCTCTGACGACCTTCCATGACCGCGCCGACTGGGTGATTCTTCCTCTGCTCGTGGGGGTCGTCCCAGGGGTCTGCGAGGAGCTGCTTTTCAGGGGCTTCGTGCAGTCGGGACTCGTACGCGAGTTCGAGAGCGCACCGAAGGCCATCGTCGTGACTTCGATCGTGTTCGCGGCGTTCCACTTCAATCCCTGGCTCTTCGCATGGGTGGCGGTGATCGGTCTCTATCTGGGCTTCCTGGTCCACAGGACCGGAAGCCTGGTGCCGGCCATACTGGCGCACGCGCTCAACAACGTGCTGTCGATCGCCGTGGAGGGCCTGCCGGATGCCTGGCAGGATCGCTTGGGGCAATCACCGTGGTCCCACGCCGCCGCGACGGTCTGCCTGCTGGCCGCCGCGCTGCTCCTCCGGCGCGTGGCTCCCCGGGCACCCGAAACCCGCATGCTATAATTCATCGTTCGTGCCCACTCGAGAGGAGGAGCCCCGATCATGACGCGTGCCCGAGCCGCCGCGCTGCTGAGCGCCGCCCTGAGCCTTGCCCTGGTCCGACCCGCGGTCTCGGAGGCGCCTCTGTTCAGCGTCTACCCCTCCTACAGCGCCAAATTCGACATCGGCTCCGAGAAGTTCTCCCTCGTGAGCAACATGGTCGTCTACAACATCAGCGGGCAGACGTTCACCGACGTGACCTTCAAGCAGACCTATCCCGAGGGCGTGAGCGTCAAGGAGACCTACCAGCGCGAGGTCGGGACGGAGGCGACGGGCGAGCAGTCGTCGGCCCGCAAGGTCGAGGGGAACGTCTTCTACGCCAGCCTGCCGACCTATAAGAATCGGATGTACGTGGGCATTCCGAACGAGCTGGTGCTGGCGCGACGCTTGAGCGAGATCACCTTCCCCGGCATCGAAATCTCGTATCTCGATCCCGCGGGCCAGCGTCAGACCGTCAAGATGCCGGACAACACCTACAACCTGTTCATCTACTCCAACGTGGTGGGCGGCCTGGAGCGTTTCCTGCACAAATACAACGACATGACGTTCGACTTCGCCAAGGCGGTCCCGAACCGCAAGGAGTGGGAGTTCGCGCCCGTGGCGGCCAGCGCTCAGGGGCGATTCCCGACCGGCATCATCGGCACCTCGGGGGGCAACACGGGAGAGAGTATGTACGAAGGTCATTTCCGGATTCGCAGCGGGCCGCCGGGCGACAACATCCAGATCGTGGTCGCCTACAAGACGGTGCAGAAGCACGAGCGCCTCAACGACAAGGACGCCCTGGTGAAGACCCTCCACGACTACCTGCGCTGGTGCGGCGAGTTCGATTTCCAGCAGGATGCGCTGAAGATCGACCGCGGCACCTGGAAGAAGTACGACGACACCTGGTCGGTCGAGGGTCGGTGGGTCGACACGATCAAGAACCGGCTGGGCGAGGGACCGATGAAGGCGAAGGTGTTCTGGGGCGGAAGGGAGGACGTGGAGTATTACATCGTGGCCCTGGCCCATGGACGTGCCCTGGGAACCGACAGCGCCAACCCCAATCCCGAGAAGGAAGCCCAGCTCGTTTCCGACATCGACAAGCTCCTCGACACTTACAAATCGTCGATCGTCCCCCTATCGTACGAGCGCCGGCGCTGAGGGCCCGTCCGCGGGCGCGGACGTCGGCTGAGGCGAGGGGGAGGGTGACGGCTCCGCCGGCGTGGCGCCGGCGATGATCTCCGCTCCGAACGTCTCGATGCGCGCCGACTCCGCCCACGATCCCTTCGGCAGGGATGCCTGAGCGCACAGCTCATCCAGGGTGCGCTCGGCCGTCCAGCCCTGCTGAGCGGGCAGTCCTGGGAGGAACAGTGCGCGGCGGCCCCATTTCTCCAGAAACACTCCCTGGCTGTCCAGATGAATCTCGGCGGGGCCATTCACGCGCGTGCGCGGTCCGATGAGCGCGAGCTCGATCGTGAGACCGCCGAGATCCGCATTCGAGAGGGGCGGGAATCGGGAGTCCCGGGTCGCGGCGCGCCGGGTGAACAGGATCACCTGCTGGTAAAGGGGCCGCGACGCTTCGATCTCCCCCTGTCGGCCCCGGACGCGCCCGTCCCTGTTGAGCGTGACGAACAGACCCCGCGGCGCGATGAGGCACGGTGTGAACGCATAGGCGGCCAGGTCGGAATCCTTGATTGGGTTGTCGGTCACCTGGCCGATCAGGGTGCGCCACGCCACGCGCAGGAGCACATCGCGCTCCGACGCGTCGAGAAGCCGTGTCACGCAGTCGGCGGGCGCCGGAGTCGCTTCGGGAGCGGGCGTCGGGGAGGGTCCCGAGGAGGGCGTCACCGCCGGAGAGCCGCCCGGTGTCGCGGCCGGAGCGGCGGAGGCTCCCGGGGAATCCCGCGGGGCGCCCGACGAGCTGCGCCCCGGAACGACGAGGGCCCACCCGAGTGCCACCACGGCCACCCGTCGCCTCATGCACGATACTGTAGCATCCCGCCAATCGGACCGACAAGAGCGACGGGGCGGACGAATAGGCGCGTTGACGGCGCACGACCCTGTGCTATAATCCGCGCCCTCTTCTTGGTCCGGACCCCTCTCACGTAAGGAGACGTCACAGCACATGCGAAAGCCGGCGGACGTGTTGAAACTGGTGAAGGACAGCGACATCAGGATCGTGGACCTCCGCTTCATGGACATGCCGGGTCTGTGGCAGCACTTCTCGGTGCCGGCGCACGAGCTTTCCGAGAGCAGCTTCGAGGACGGATTCGGATTCGACGGCTCCAGCATCCGCGGGTTCCAGGCGATCCACGAGAGCGATATGCTCGTCGTGCCAGACGCCGACGGCGCGTTCATCGACGCCTTCACCGAGGTCCCCACGCTCAACCTGATCTGCAACGTGGTCGATCCGGTCACCAAGGAGCGCTATGGACGCGACCCGCGCGGTATCGCGCAGCGCGCCGAGAACTACCTGCATTACACCAAGATTGCCGAGACGGCCTTCTTCGGCCCCGAAGCGGAGTTTTTCATCTTCGATGACGTCCGCTTCGACCAGAACGCCCATAGCGGCTACTATTTTCTCGATTCCATCGAGGGGCAGTGGAACTCCGGGAAGGACGTGGGGCCGAACCTCGGATACCGCCCGCGCCACAAGGAAGGATATTTCCCGGTCCCGCCGCACGATCACTTCCAGGACCTGCGCACCGAGATGGTGTTGAACCTGGAGCGCGCGGGCATGTCGATCGAGGCGCACCACCACGAGGTGGCCACGGGCGGCCAGATGGAGATCGACGTGCGCTACGACAGCCTGACGCGCGCCGCCGACCACGTGGTGATGTACAAGTATATCGTCAAGAATACCGCCATCCGCCGCGGCCGGACCGTCACCTTCATGCCGAAGCCGCTGTTCGGCGACAACGGCTCGGGCATGCACTGCCACCAGAGCCTCTGGAAGGGCGGCAAGAACCTGTTTGCGGGCGATGGGTACGGAGGCTTCTCGCAGATGGGCTTGCATTACATCGGCGGACTCCTGAAGCACTCACCCGCGCTGGCCGCAATCATCGCGCCCACGACCAATTCGTACAAGCGACTGACGCCCGGGTTCGAGGCTCCGGTCAATCTGGCGTACTCGCGCCGGAACCGATCCGCCGCCATCCGCATCCCGATGATCTCCAACAGCCCGGCCGCGAAGCGTCTCGAATACCGCCCGCCCGATCCGTCCTGCAACCCGTACCTGGCGTTCGCGGCGATGCTCATGGCGGGGCTCGACGGAATCGAGAACAAGATCGATCCGGGGAAGCCGCTCGACAAGGACATCTACGGTCTCGGGCCGAAGGAGCTGAAGGAGATTCCCTCCCTGCCCGGGTCGCTCGATCAGGCGCTCGCGCATCTCGAGAAGGATCACGACTTCCTGCTCAAGGGTGACGTGTTCACTGACGACAACGTGCGCACGTGGATCGAATACAAGCGGGAGCGTGAGGTGAACCCGATGCGTCTGCGGCCCCACCCGTACGAGTTTGCGCTCTATTTCGACATCTGATTGGGGAGCGGACCGCGCGGGCGAAGGGCGGCGCTCGGCCGGCCGGTCCCCCCGTGACGGCGCCGCGTGAACCTGGCGTAACATGGCCGGCGAGGAGAGGGGATCCTCGTGGCCGAGCCGACGATCGACACGCTCCTGGCGGGCGCGCTCCCGCCCGACGAAACAGCACGTCTGAGGGAGCAAATCGATCGCCTTCCCGATCCGGCGGCCGCCGAGCGCGCGCTGCAGTCCTACCGGCAGGAGAGCGGGCGCCTGCCTGACGCGCCCCGCCTTTTCCAGTTTCTGACGCTGGCGGGCTTCAGCCCGTTTCTGGCGTCCCTCGTCATCCGGGACATCACGGTCCTGAACGCGATCCCGACGGGGGCGGGTCCGCACACGCCGCGCACCCGCGAGGATCTGGACGAGGAGCTGGCCCGCTTCGCCCACGTGAACTCCGGGCTCGAGCCGTCCGTCGTCCTTCGGCGCTTCAAGAGACGCGAGCTCCTGCGCATCGCCCTCGCTGATATCCTCGGAACGGCGGACCTGCCGGCCGTGACGCGGGCCCTGTCCCTGCTCGCCGACACGCTCGTCGATCGGGCGTTGCGTGTGGCCCGCGTTTCCCTCGAGGCGCGCTACGGTCGCCCCACGAGCCGCGACGATCGGGGGCGCCTCGAGGATGCCGCCTTCGCCGTCATCGCGCTCGGCAAGCTCGGCGGGGCGGAGCTGAACTACAGCAGCGACATCGATCTCCTGTATCTGTTCTCTCGCGACGGGGAGACATCGGGTGCCGATGCCGCGGGACGAAACGCCGTCTCCAACAGGGAGTTCTTCACGCGCCTGGCCTCGGACGTGACCCGACTGATCGCCGGCCCGGGACCGGAGGGCCAGGTCTTCCGTGTCGATCTGGGGCTCCGGCCGGGAGGCCGTGACGGGGACATCGCCCTGTCGCTCCCCGCGGCGGTGGCCTACTACACGAACTGGGCCGAGGGCTGGGAACGTCAGGCGCTGATCAAGGCCCGGCCCGCGGCGGGTGATCTGGAGATGGGACGGCGCTTCGTCGAGAGCGTCGAGCCCCTGGTCTATCCCGCCCGACGCGACCCGTATCTCATCCTGGACATCAGCGCCATGAAGGACCGCATCGACGCCCAGCTGACCACGGAAGGACGGTCGGACACCGATATCAAGCTCGGGCGGGGGGGCATCCGCGAGCTGGAGTTCGGCGTGCAGGCGCTGCAGCTGCAGCACGGTGGAAGGGACCCCTGGCTCCGCCAGTCGAGCACGCTCCTCGCGTTGCACCGTCTCGCCGACAAGGGGTTTCTCGCATACGAGGAGTATTCCGATCTCAGCAAGGCCTACGGATTCCTCCGAACGCTCGAGCATCGTCTGCAGCTCGGCCAGAACCGGCAGACGTCGAACCTGCCGACGGAGGCCGGCGCGATGCGTCTCGTGGCCCGCCGGATGGGGTTGCACGAGCAGGCGCCGGGCAGGGAAACCGAGGCGTTGCTCGAGCATCTGGAGCATCACCGCGGCGTCGTGCGCCGTTTCTATGATTCCGTGACCGGGGCGGTGGCGCAGGCGCGCCTGGAAGAGGAGACGGAGGATATCTGGCTGGACCGCATGGACGACGAGACGCTCAGAGAGCGTCTGCGGCGATCCGGAATCGCCGACTCGGGGGCCGCCCTGCGGCCGGTCCGACTCATCCGGAAGCTCCTGCAGCAGACGGTGGCCGATCCGGAGGCGCGGCGTGCCATGCGCAAGAGCGGGCCGGCGCTCCTGGCGTCCGTCGGTCGCGCCGTCAATCCTCGGCGCGCCCTGGAGAATCTCGAGCGCCTGTTCTCGTCTCTGGCGGACGAGAAGAAAGGTGTCCTGCGGTTCCTCGCGCGCCGGGACGTTCTCGCACCGACCGTCCACCTGCTGGGGAGGAGCGATTTTCTGGCCGGGATTCTCATCCGCCGGCCGGACATCCTCCGAAGGCTCGAAGACCGTGCCCGCGTCGTCCGGTCGCGCACGAGCGGGGACTTTTTGCGTTCTCTGAGTTCGATCCTGCGGGCGAAGGGGGATGCGCGCGCGCGCCCCGCGCTGCTGCGCCGCCGTCACCAGGAGGAGCTGGCGACCCTCGCCATCCGCG
Source organism: uncultured Acidobacteriota bacterium (assembly GCA_964384905.1). Classification (GTDB taxonomy): domain Bacteria; phylum Acidobacteriota; class Polarisedimenticolia; order Gp22-AA2; family Gp22-AA2; genus Gp22-AA3. Next base: position 1,059 of record CAYLND010000166.1, on the reverse strand, counting down.
ACATCAACGGTCAGGCGACGCTGCGCGACGTGCAGAGGTGCCTGTCCGATCTCGCCGAGGCGACGCTGGAAATCGCGCTCCGGCTCGCACGTCAGGAGCCCCACGCCCGAGGTCCGATGCCGCGGCGCGGCCCGCGTCTGGCGGTCCTCGGACTCGGGCGTCTCGGATATCGTGAGATGGATTACGACTCCGACCTCGACCTGGTGTTCGTCTGCGACGCGCCGGCCGGGCGGGGGGCGGGACACTCGGCCGTCCGCGTCTGGTGCGAGCGCGCCGTCCGCATCCTTTCGAGCCTGAGTCGTGACGGACAGCTGTACCGGGTCGACCTGAGACTCCGTCCCTCGGGGGGAGAAGGGGACCTGGTCACGACGATGGACGGGCTCGTCGACTACTTCCGGCATTCGGCGGAGGTCTGGGAAATGCAGTCCTTCCTGAAGGCGAGACCCGTGGCCGGCGATCGCGCGCTCGGGGCGCGCGCCGTGGACGCAGTGCAGACTCTCATCCTGGAGCGGGGGAGGCGTCTCGGCGCCGATGCCCTGCGGTTCGCGGTGGACGACGTGCGTCAGGAGCTCCTGCGCGTGACCCAGCGCGACGCGCGGCGGAGCGTCAAGCTGGGGGCGGGGGGGACGTTCGACATCCACTCGATCATCCAGTTCCTGCAGCTCCGGCACGGAGTGCGCAACCCGTCCGACAAGGACGCCCTCAAGCTTTTGACCCATCTCCATCGCCTCGGCCATCTGAGCGACGCGACGGTGCAGGCACTGCACGAGGCCTCTCTTTTCTTCAGCTCGGTGGATCACGAGATGCGTCTCATCCACCAGCACCCGCTGGACCGCCTGCCGGAGGACGAGGCCCGTCTCACCGAGATCGCGCTCGCCATCGCCGGCCCCGGGGACGCGAAGGGGGATCGGGCCGGCCGCTTGAGAAGTGCCTTCGAGCGACACACAAAAGCCGTCCGCCGCGCCTATGAAGAGACGATTGGAAAGGAGGTCAGGGAGTCCGGCGGCTAGCCCGGATTTCTCACCGCGGGTCTGTTCGCCTCGCTGAAGCTGCGGATCG
>CAYLND010000165.1:0-7942 GCA_964384905.1 uncultured Acidobacteriota bacterium | reverse complement strand
CGGCGGCGGTGGCCTCGCCGGCGCAGCAGGCGGCGGTCGCGGTGCTCGTGGTCGTGGTGGCCCTCCTGAGCTACGCGCCGGTCCTGAACCTGATGTCGAGCCACCAGGCGATGAACACGTCCTTCAACCGCCTCAGCCTGGTCAACACCTACGGCGCGTTCGGCAGCGTCGGGAAGGAGCGCCACGAGATCGTGTTCGAGGGGACCGACGACCCCGTTCTCTCGGACGACTCACGTTGGAAGGAATACGAGTTCATGTGCAAGCCGGGCGATCCGCTGAGGCGGCCCTGTGTCGTCGCCCCCTACCAGCCCCGCCTCGACTGGCAGATCTGGTTCGCCGCCATGTCGGTGCCCGAGCGCTACCCGTGGACCGTCCACCTGATCTGGAAGCTGCTGCACAACGACCCCGGAGCGCTGAGTCTTCTGGGCAACGATCCGTTCCCCGCCTCGCCGCCCCGCTACATCCGGGCCCGTTACTACCTCTACGAGTTCGCCCCGCCGGGCAACCCCGAAGGCGCCTACTGGAAGCGCACCCTCCTCGGCAACTGGATCCCGGCGCTGTCGGCGGACGACCCGCGGCTGCGTCGATTCCTGGCCGCGTATGGCTGGCTGCCGCGGGAGGAGACCGGCGCACCTCCCTGAGGCTGCCGGAATGTCTCGACTATAATTCGCGCCCGGGCCGCCGTCCGGGAATCGGGGCATGCCTTGGGCGCCCCGGGGGAAGGTTCCGCGAATGCGCCAGGCTCATCCGTCATCCGCCTCCGGGGGCGTCGACGACGCGCCGGGGAAGGCCGAGCGCTTCGCCGCTCTCGTCATCCTCCCGTTCACGTTTCTGCTGCGATCGTTCTATGTCTTCCGTCACGGCTTCGACTCCGACGAGTGGCAGCATCTGCACGTGGTCTGGGCGGCGACCCGGGGTCTGACCCAGTACCGCGATGTCTTCGACAACCACGCGCCGCTGTTCCACATCCTGAGCATCCCCCTGGTGTCGTGGATCGGCGAGACACCCGAGATCCTCTACGTCATGCGACTGGCGATGACTCCCTTCGTCGCGGTCACGCTGTGGGGCACCTACCTGATCGGGCGGTCGATCGGCGGCCGGCGGGTGGGCTTGTGGGCCGCCACGATCCTCGGATTGATACCGCTCTTCTTCCTTCGATCGATCGAGTACCGCCCCGACGTGCTGTGGACGATGTTCTGGATCCTGGCGCTCGCGGTCCTCCTGGGCGGCCCGCTGAGCCGGAAGCGCTGCCTGGCGGGCGGGCTCGTGCTCGGGCTGGCGGTGTGCACGTCGCTGAAGTCGGTGCTGCTTCTCCTGGCGCTCGGGATCGCGGCGATCGCCCTGCCGATCGCCGCCGGCAGGCGACCGGGATCCCTGATGCCGCCCCGGCCCCTGGCGTGCCTCACGGCGCTCGTCGGGGGCCTCGCGCTCCTCCCGGCCGCGTTCGTCCTCTACTTCACCTCCCGGGGACTGCTCGAGCCGTTCCTCTACGGCACGGTGTACCACAACTATCTGCCGCAGCTCGGGAGCTGGAGCAGCCCTCTGCGCGCGTTCCTGTTCCTGCCGGCGGCTCTCATTGTCCTGGTGCTCGCCGCCCTGGCCGGCCGCTCTCCGCGCCCGGAGGACAGGCGGATCCGGCTCGTCTTCCTGGCGCTCGTCGCCGGTCAGTTCCTGGCCGCCCTGCATACGATCTGGCCGCTGTTCACGACCTACGACCTTCTGCCGTTCTACCCCCTCCTGGCGGTTCTGGTGATCGGCGTCCCGCTGCGCGGACCGGCCCGACCCGCCGCATCGCCCGAGCCTGCGGTCGGGTGGCGCCGCTTCACCGGGGCGGCCGTCCTGTCGGCGGTCGTCCTGCTCGAGGCGGGGCTCGTGGTGCGGTTCGAGCCGCCCGGCGAGGACGGCACCCGGCGCCAGGTCCAGCTCATGACCGAGGTGCTCCGGCTGACCGATCCCTCCGACTACGTGCTGGACATGAAGGGGGAGTCGATCTTCCGCCACCGGCCGATCTACTACGTCCTGGAGGCGATCACCCGGGCGCGGCTCCAGCGCGGCTACTTCCCGGACAACATCCGGGAGAGGATCATCGCCACCCGCACCTGCGTCACCGCCGCCCGGATCGATCGCTTCCCCGATCGGGTACGCGAGTTCATCGAAGCGAACTACCTGCTCCTCGGGGAGGTTCGCGTCGCCGGTCATTACCTGAGCGTCCCGGACGGTGACCCCGGACGGCCGATCGATTTCGACGTGGCGATCCCCGCCCGCTACTCGCTCGTGGCCGGCAACGATGCCGTCGCGGGGACGCTGGACGGCGAGCCGTACGCCGGCCCGCGCTTTCTCGACGCCGGGCCGCACCATTTCACCCCTTCGAGCGCGCCCGATCGGCTCGCTTTGATCTGGTCCCAGGCGGTCGAGCGTGGCTTCACTCCGTTCTCCGACGGAATGTCCACGGGACGTTGACGCCCTGACACGAAGTGTGTCGCCCGCGACACGCGCGTCGCGGGACATCCTGAGCGGAATCCCGACGACAGGCGGTGCCCGGGCTGGCACCGCGCTTGCGATCCCTCCCGCCGCCGAACGAAGGAGGAATCGAGATGACATCCGCCGCCCCGTCGCCCCTGCAACGAGCCCGCCGCTTCGACCGAGCGCACGCCCTCATGAAGACGGTCGTGCTCCTGTCGCTCATCTGGAACCTGATCGCTCCGGCTCTGGCCCAGGGCGGCGCGACGGTCACGGACGATCGGAACGGCGCGGCCGGGGCCGCCGCGCCGGGCGCCGGAGAGCTGCTGCGCAGGACGCCGGAGGGGTTCGTCCCCCTGCCGGTGCTCGGCCTGGCCGTGGGTCTCGAAGTGACCGGCATCCTGGTCCATGGCACGCTGACCCAGACGTTCAAGAACCCGACCGCGGACGTCATCGAGTGTGTCTACGTCTTCCCTCTTCCCGAACGGGCCGCGGTGTACCGGATGGAGATCCGGATCGGCGAGCGCCGCATCGTGTCGGTCATCCGGGAGCGCGAGGAGGCCAGGAAGATCTACGAGACGGCGAAGCAGGAGGGGAGGAAGGCGGCCGTGGTCGACCAGGAGCGCCCCAACCTGTTCACGACCTCCGCCGCCAACATCAACCCCGGCGAGACTATCGAGGTCCGCCTCGAGTATCTGCAGGAGATCGCCTACGAGGGCGGGGCCTTCAGTCTGTCGTTCCCCCTGACGTTCACGCCGCGGTGCCCGACCGGCGGGGCGACCGACAGCGAGCGCCTCTCGCCGCCATTCGCGCGCGCGAACGCCCCGGACTTTCCGCGCGCGACGCTGGTCGCCCGCATCGACGCCGGGGTTCCGCTGCAGGACGTCGCGAGCGACTCCCACCCGATCACGACCCGGTACGAGGGGGACGTCCTGGTCGTCGAGCCGCGCGCCGGGGCCGTCCCGGCCGACCGCGACTTCCACCTGCGCTGGCGTCCGACCCTGGCGTCCCGGCCGCTCTCGACGCTGTTCACCGAGGATCGGGAGGACGGCCGCTACGTCCTGCTGATGCTTCTGCCGCCGCTCCAGAACGTCGGGGCCGGCCGCGGGCTGCCGACCGAGACGCTGTTCGTGATCGACGTCTCCAGCTCCATGGAGGGACCGTCGATCCTCCAGGCGCGCGCGGCGCTTCTCGCCGCCCTCGACCGGCTGCGTCCAGGCGACACCTTCAATATCCTGGCGTTCCATCATGACGTCGTGGCGTTCCGGCCCGGGTTCCTGCCAGCCGCCGGGCCCGGGCTCCAGGAGGCCAGGGACTGGGTCCGCGCTCTGCGGACGGACGGCGGGACTCGGATCGATCTCGCCCTGGCGCGCGGTCTCGAGCTGATCGCGGCCGGTAAGGCCGAGCGGGCGCAGCGGATCATCTTCCTGACCGACGGCGGGGTGGACGACGAGCAGGAGATCCTGCGGCTGGTCCGTTCCGGCCTCGGCGCAGCGCGTCTCCACACGCTCGGAATCGGCGCGGCCCCGAACCGGTACCTGATGCGCAAGATGGCGGAGACCGGGCGCGGGCTGTGCGAGTTCATCTCGACCGCCGACGGCGTCGACAACCGGGTCGACGCCTTCTTCGCGCGTCTCGACCGGCCGGTGATGACGGACGTGACGCTCGCATGGGACGGCGTCGAGTCGGCCGAGATCCACCCCGCGCCGATCCCGGATCTTTACGCCGGCGAGCCGTTGTTCGTGTCGGCGCGCCTCGGGCCGGGGCGCTCGGTGCGTCGGGTGCTCCTCAGCGGGCGCACCCTCGACGGTCCGATCGGATTCGACCTGATCGCCGAGGACGGCGCGCCCGGCGGCACGGGCGTGGCGGTGCGCTGGGCCCGGGCCCGAGTCGAATCGCTCCTGGACGGCCTGTTCGAGAAGGCCGACCCCGGGGAGGTCCGTCGGACGGTGATCGCGGTGTCGACGGCCTTCGGCATCGTCACGCCGTACACCAGCCTGGTGGCCGTGGAGGAGACTCCCAGCGCCGCCGGCGAGGCCCGGCCTGTGAACGTGCCGGCGGGTCTGCCACTCGGCTCGACCCTGCTCGGCGACCTGCCGCAGGGCGGGACCGACGAGCCGGCGCTGCTTCTGGCGGGTGTGGTCCTCCTGGTCGCGGGAACGACGCTGTGGTGCGTCGCCCGGCGCCTATGAGCCGATGCCGATGAGCCGCCGGCGCCTCGTTGTCCTCGGATCTCTCCTGTTGATCGCTTCGGGAGCCCTGCTGCTCGGCCGCCACGTGACTCTGGCCATCAAGGCCGTCCTCGCGGAACATCTGATCGACCGCGCCGTCGTGGCGCACCTGACGGACGCTCGCGTGCATCGTCCCTGGGGTTGGGCCGACACGTACCCGATCGCCGTGCTCGAGGTGGGACGGCTGGGCGTGCGGCGGGTCGTCCTCGAAGGGGCCTCGGGCGAATCGCTTGCGTTCGGCGTGGGCCATGTCGGCGGCACCGCTGCACCGAACGCCCCGGGCAACTGCGCCCTCGCCGGCCACCGCGATCGGGCGTTCGCCTTCCTCCGCGATCTGAGGCCCGGCGACATCATCACCGTGCGCACCTTCGGCGCCGTGCGGGCCTATGTCGTGGACGGGTCCCGGGTCGTTCCCTGGGACGGGATCGGGGTGCTCGATCCGACCCCGCTGGATACGCTCACGCTGGTGACCTGCTATCCCTTCGGCGGCCTGCGGCGCTCGCCCTGGAGGTACGTCGTGACCGCAAGGGCGGCATCGCCCCGATCGAGCCCGGCTACGATTTCGTGATTGCGTTGCCGTCCGCTCGCCGGGCGAACCGCGGTTGAAAACTCACCCTCTCTACCTATATTGCCCGGTGGGCTCTTTTCGCCCTCAGGCAGGGGTATGGACAGGCGCACGCTCCAGGCGGTGGGCCATGGTTCCCTCCTCCGGCTGCTTCCGATCGCAGCCGGAGTCGCTCTCCTCGTCGGCCAGCCGCTCTTGCGCGCCGCCGATCCCGGGGACGGCCGCGGGCCGAGCGCGCCGCGGACCGGCCGTCTGACCGGAACCGTCGCCGTCGGTCCCGAACTGTCCTCCAGGAAGCTGCGCTTCAACCTCTATCCGGACGTCGTGCAGCCTGCGGTGGCCGCCGGCCGATTCTCCCCCCCGGAGGAGATGAAGAACGTCGTCATCTATCTCGAGCAGGCGCCGCAGGGCGCATCCGCGGATTCCGCAGGCGCCGTCCGTCCGGTGATGAAGCAGGAGGGGCTGACCTTCGTGCCGCACGTCCTGCCGGTCCTCAGGGGGACGGCGGTCGAGTTCCCCAACGAGGATCCGATCTTTCACAACGTCTTCTCCCTCTCCAAGGCGGCCTCGTTCGATCTGGGACGCTATCCGCGCGGGTCCACGAAGTCGGTCCGCTTGAGCGAGCCGGGGATCGTCAAGGTGTTCTGCCATATCCATTCCGACATGAGCGCGGTGATCCTGGTGCTGGACAATGCGTTCTTCTCGGTGCCGGATCGGGACGGCCGCTTCCAGATCGACGGCATTCCACCCGGCGAGTATCGCGCCATCGGCTGGCACGAGCGGGCACGGCCGCAGGTCCTGAAGGTGAGCATCGAGCCGGGACAATCCTCCGTCCTCCACTTCCGGATTCCGCTGACGGAGCCCTCGGACGGTGGCTGACGCGCCGGGCCTGCTCTCCAGGTGGCGCTCCGCGAGCATGGGCGCCAAGCTCGTCCTGTTCAGCACGCTGCTCACGGCCGCCTCGGTGTTCGCGGCGTTCCTGGCTCTCGATGTCGCGATCCGGAAGAACACGCGCGAACTCCTCGCCAGCACGCTCGGCCACCATCAGCGCATGCTGTTGAATCTGCAGAAGCGCGACCTGGAGCAGCTGGTACGCACCTCGACCCTGATGACCGACAGCCCGACCCTGCGCGCGGCCATGGACACCTACCGTTCGGAGGCGGCTGCGGGCGCCCGCTCCCGGACCGACCTCCTCGCCACCATCCAGAACGAGGCGGCCAAGATCGCGGCGGGGCTGGCGCGGGATCTCCTGATCGTCACGGACAGCGAGGGACGTGTCCTGGCGGTCGCCGGCGGGGGCGGCCCCGGACCTTCGATCGGCGCCGACCTGGCCTCCTGGCCGGGCGTGCGCCGGGCGCTGGCGCAGGACGCGCCGGTCGGCCGGCAGAATTTTGCCGTTCTCCAGTTCGACGACCGCTATTTCCAGGTCGGCTGCGCGCCCATCCTGCTGCAGGGCTACATCATCGGCACCCTCACGCTGGGAGACCGGATCGACGGCGCGTACGTCGCCCGGCTGCGCGAATCGTTCGACGGCGACATCGCGGTCACCGCCGGGGGCCGCGTCCTCGGCTCGACGCTGGACACCACGCTCCCGCCCGGCTCCACCCTCGCCATCCCGGAGACGGCGGGAGCGCCATCGACCGTCCTGGCGATCGGCCGCGAGGAGTTCCTGGCCGCTCCCCTATCGCTGAACACCGACCAGGAAGGACGTCCGATCAGCGTGGTGCTCCTGCACTCGCTGACCGCCGCCCTGGCTCCCCTCAACCGATCCCTCGTGTGGACCCTCCTGTCCTGTGGATCGCTCGCCGTGGCCCTCGCCGGCGTGACCGCCTCGATGGTGTCGCGCTCGGCGCTCCGGCCCCTCGACACCTTCGTCGCCTTCATGCGCGGCGTGGCCGAGACGGGCGATCACGCCCATCGCTTCGACAGCTCCAGCGCGGGCGTCGAGGTGCGCCTGCTCAGCGAGACCTACAACCATCTGATGGACTCCCTGCATCGGCACGAACAGAGGCTGCTGCAGACGGCGAGGGAGGATCTCGATCGGCTGGAGCGGCTGAAGGAGTCGGAGAAGCTCGCCGCCCTCGGGCGTCTCCTGTCCGGGGCCGCGCACGAGATCAACAACCCCCTGACCGGGGTCGTCGGCAACATCGAGATCCTGCTGGACCGCGAGGCGCTGCCTGACGGCGTGCGCCAGCGTCTCGAGACCGTGCGCAAGGAGGGACAGAGAATCGTCGCGCTGGTCCGCAGCCTGCTCAAGGTGGCGCACCGGGGGACCGGCGAGCGCACGCTTCTGGACGTCAACCAGGTCATCCGGGACACCGTGGCGGTCCGGCGGCACGATTTCGAGAAGACCGGGATGAGGATCGAGCTCGATCTGGCGTCGTCCGGCACCACGGTCGTCGCCAGCGAGCTGGAGCTGCAGCAGGTGTTCCTCAACATCATCAATAACGCCCATGACGCTCTCAAGGCCAATAAGACCGATCCGATGCTGACGATCCGCACCACGGGCGGCGAGGATCAGGCGACGATCCTGTTCGGCGACAACGGCCCCGGGATCGAGGACCCGGCGCGGGTCTTCGAGCATTTCTACACCACCAAGCCGGTCGGCCAGGGCACCGGTCTCGGGCTGAGCATCACGCACGCCATCGTCCGGAACCACGGCGGGACGATCGCCGCGGACAACCAG
>CAYLND010000164.1:0-7969 GCA_964384905.1 uncultured Acidobacteriota bacterium | reverse complement strand
ACGCGCGCACCGCCTCCTCGTACCTGTCCCAGGGAGACCGCCGCCTGCACTTCGGCCTGGGTGACGCCGGCGCGATCGACCGCGTGCAGGTGCTCTGGCCGGGGCGGGCGGGGTTCCTGGAGGAGTTCACCGCGGTCCCGATCGACCGCTTCGTGACGCTGCGCCAGGGGAGCGGACGACGGGTCAGCGGGAGGACGGCAACCGGGCGCTGACGACGTACGAGCGCTGCGGCAGACCGAGAACCGTGAGGCCCTCGACCAGGTAGTAGTAGCGCCGGCCGGGTCGGACGTAGCCGTCCACGAAGATGTACCCGGTGTCGGAGGCGCTCTCGCCGATGGCGGGCACCGCGACCTGGTTGAGGCGGGTGAACGGTCCGCCGGGATTCTCGGAGCGGTACAGGTTCCAGGCCGCCATTCCCGTCTCGGAGGCCGTGGTCCACTCGAGGAGGATCGAGGCGCCGGACTCGGTCGCGGTGAGAGCGGCGAGATCGTACGGGGCGTACGGGTCGGTCGAGCCGCGCACCTCGAAGCGGACGGCTCCCGCCGTGCCGGGGACAGCGTCGTTGCGCAGGACGATCCAGGCCTCCCGCGCGTCCGCCCACGGCACCGTCACCCGGCCCGCTCCGGAGGCATCCAGGGCGATCGGCACCAGCATCGGCTGCGCCGACCCGACGCGATAGAAGATCAGCAGGTCGGCGCCCGGCCGCCCGCCGTCCGCCGCGACGTCGACCTCGAGCGCGCCGGGCCGGCCGTCCCCGGCGACGCGGTACGCCGCGGATCCGAGCGGCTCGATCGCGTCGATGGCATCGAGATGGATCGATCCGTCCGACCCGGCGGTCGGCAGGAGAGCGGTGGGGAGCGACCGGCCGAGCGCGTAGTGCTGGCCGTCGTCGCGCTCGCCGGTGAACTGGTTCCAGGCGGCGAACTCGCGGTGCGCGTCGGACAGGGTCCGACCGTAGCGGCGGAGGACCAGGTCGGTCGCCGCGGCCGCGTCGATCCCCTGACCCGCCATCTCCTCCCATACCTGCCGGACGACGCCCGGATCGGACCCGCGCTCGGCCAGGAACAGGGGCCACAGGAGGCTCCCCTCCATGAGAAGCAGCGAATCGGAGGCCAGACTGCGGCCCGGCGACTGCAGCCGCAGACGCAGCGCCGCTTCGTGCGCCTTCAGGTCGCCGGTCGCGGCCAGAGTCACGTACGCGGCGGTCGCCTCGGCCCACCAGCGGGGCGCGCGGGGCGCCATCGACAGCAGCGTGACGTGGGCCATCTGGTGCAGCGTCGCCGGGGTCACCCGGTCCGCGGGAAGACCGCCGTCCAGGACGATAAAGGGCGCCAGGCTCCCGGCGCGCGGCACGGCGTACCCTTCGAGACCATGTCCGAGGTCGGCCAGGTAGACGTCCAGCCGGTCGCCGTCGGCGTGGGGAGAAGGGTCGCCAAGACGACCGGACAGGACCGACCGTGAGGCCGCCAGAGCTTCGCTGACTCGATCCACGAGATCGGGAAGACCGTTCCCGTCCCGATCGGTCGCCAGGAGTCCCGAGGAGCGCGGCAGGACGGGGTAGTGCACGGCGAATCGACCGTCGCGCGTCATCGCGACCCTCTCCTGGTCGGAGGTCGGGCGCGCGGCGAGGCTCGCGAGCGCCTGCTGCAGCGCTGGCACCAGGGGCGATTCGGGTCGTGCGAGGGCCTGGACGATCGGCGTGGCGCAGGGCGTCGGGAACGCGTCGACCCCCGCCAGGATCGACAGCACATCGCCGGGAGCGCGCCCCGCGGTCTCGAGCCCGGTCCGCCCGTCCGAACCCTGGCCGAGGATCGAGCCGACGACCAGATCGCGATCGTCGGCGCGCGCCTCCGTCGCGAGGAGCGCCAGCGACACCACAGCCAGGATGGTGGCCAGTCCTGCGATTCTCACCTGCCCCCTCTGGACGCTCGAGGACGAAAATATATGGCATAAACCATTGCAGGTCAAGGAAGTTGGGCGCCGCGCGGAGGCGCCGCCCCTCGACTATAATCGCCCCGTGTCCATGGACCTCACTACCCCTCTGCGGTACCTCAAGGGGATCGGCCCGAAGCGCGCCGACGAGCTGGGGCAGCGCGGGCTGCGCACCCTGGAAGACCTCCTGTTCCACCTGCCGTTCCGTTACGAGGACCGCAGCCGGTTTTTCCCGATCGCGTCGCTGGCGCCGGGGCTGCGGGCCACGGTCCGGGGTCGGGTGCGGACGTCGGTGCTCCGCCGCACCCGGGCGCGTGGCCTGACCATCTTCGAGGCTCTGGTCGAGGACGCGAGCGGGTCGATCCGGGTCCTGTTCTTCAACCAGCCCTACCTGCGCACGGCGATGCCGGCCGGGAGGGAGGTGATCCTGCACGGCGAGGCCTCCCTGCCGCGCTCCGGCGGGCGCGGCCTGGTGCTGCAGACCCCGCAGTTCGAGACGATCTCCCAAGCGGACCAGGAGACGATCCATACCGGCCGGGTCGTGCCGATCTATCCGAAGCTGCCCGGCCTGTCGTCACGCGCCATCCGGCACCTGATGCACGCGGTGGTGCAGTCGCTGCCCGCTCTGCCCGAGCCGCTGCCGGCCGCGGTGGTCAGCGAACACGGCCTCGTGCCTCGCGGCGAGGCGCTCGCCCTGGCGCACTTTCCGCCCGCGGACGCCGACCTGGAGGCGCTGAACGAGTTCCGCTCGCCCTTCCACCGCCGTCTGATCTTCGAGGAGTTCTTCTTCCTGCAGCTCGGCTTCGCGCTGTCCCGTCGAGAGCGCGACATCCGGCCGAGGGAGCCCGGCCTGCGCGTCGACGACTCCGTGCGCGCCCGCCTGCGGGCGGCGCTGCCGTTCCATCTCACCGGACCGCAGCGCCGGGCGCTGAAGGAGATCGCCGACGATCTCATGTCGGGGCGCCCCATGAACCGGCTGCTGCAGGGGGACGTCGGCTGCGGCAAGACGGTGGTGGCCTTCCTGGCCGCGCTCCTGGTGGTCGAGAACCGGCATCAGGTCGCCTTCATGGCGCCGACCGAGCTCCTCGCCGAGCAGCACCACCGGTCGTTCGGGCGCATGCTGCAGGGGACGGGCCGTCCGGTGGCGCTCCTGACGGCGGGAGTCACGGGCGCCGCGCGCCGTCAGGTGCTGGCCGGTGTGCGCTCCGGCGCGATCCCGATCCTGGTCGGAACCCACGCCCTCCTCGAGGAGGAGGTGGCGTTCCGCTCGCTGCGCCTGGCGATCATCGACGAGCAGCACCGGTTCGGCGTGGCGCAGCGCGCGCGTCTGCGCTCCAAGGGGGCGCGCACGGATGTTCTCGTGATGACGGCCACGCCGATCCCGCGCTCGCTCGCCCTGACCGTCTACGGCGATCTCGACCTGTCGTTGATTGACGAGATGCCTCCCGGGCGCCGGCCGGTCCGGACGGCCGTTCGCGACGAATCGGCGCGCCCGGCGGTGCACGCGTTCCTGCGCGAGCAGATCGGTAAGAGCCACCAGGCGTACATCGTCTACCCCCTGGTCGAAGAGACGGGGCGCGCCGATCTGAAGGCCGCGGTCGAGATGCACGCGCGGCTGTCCCGGCAGGTCTTCCCGGATCTCGGGGTCGGTCTCCTGCACGGCCGGCTGAAAGCGGAGGAGCGCGACGCGGTCATGGGCGGGTTCGTCTCCGGCCGCCTGCCGATCCTGGTGGCCACGACGGTCATCGAGGTCGGTGTCGACGTCCCGAACGCCACGGTGATGATCGTCGAGCAGGCGGAGCGCTTCGGCCTGTCGCAGCTGCATCAGCTGCGCGGCCGGGTCGGGCGCGGGGCCGACGAGTCGTACTGCATCCTCATGGCCGGACCGCGGACGGGGGACGAGGCCAGGCGTCGGCTGGAGATCATGGCCGGCACCTCCGACGGCTTCGCGATCGCGCGCGAGGATCTGCGTCTGCGCGGACCGGGCGAGCTCCTCGGCACCCGCCAGTCCGGTCTGCCCGATCTGCGCATCGGCGACATCCTGCGCGATCACGACGTTCTCGAGGACGCCCGGCGCGCCGCCTTCGCCTGCGCCGCCACGCCCGCCGGCGCTCCGCTCAGGAGCGAGCTTCTGCGCCACCTCGAGAGCCGCTGGGCGGGGCGCCTGGGACTGATTCAAGTCGGATGAGCCCGCCGTGGTACACTGGGCCTCTTTCTGCGGGCACCCGACACCATGCGTGCTGGACCGTGCGTGCGGAGGGCGTTCTGCGTCCTCGCGTTCCTGGCGCTCCCCGCCGCGGCGGCGGCGGAGACCAGCGGGTCGCTGCGCGGCACGGTCGTCGACGACAAGGGGTCGATTCTCCCGGGCGCCGTGGTGTCGGTGTCGAGCGCCGTCCACGCGGTCACGGGGCGCGCCGCCGTGGCGAACGCCGCGGGGGAGTTCCTGATCCAGGCTCTCCCCCCGGCGGGGGACTACGAGGTGCGCGTCAGCATGCCCGGCTACGCCACCGTCGTGCTCTCCGGCGTCGACGTGTCGGCCGGCCGGGTCGTCAGCGTGCGGCTGGTGCTGTCCCCCGAGACCTCCGTGCGCCAGCGCGTGGAGGTGCGCGCCACCCCGAGCATCGTCAACCTCGAGGACACGACCACCCAGACGCGCCTGAGCTCCGAGTTCGTCGACATGCTGCCGATCCTGGGCCGCGACTACCAGGATGCGCTGACGCTCGCCCCGGGCGTCACCGACGTGGACGGCGACGGCAACCCGAACATCCACGGGGCCCGGGACACCGACGTGGTCACGCTGGTGGACGGGGTGTCGACCACCGATCCGTTGACCGGCAAGGTCGGGGCGCAGCTCAACATCGAGTCGATCCAGGAGATCCAGATCAAAACCTCCGGGGCGACCGCGGAGTACAGCCGGGCCCAGGGCGGATTCGCCGACATCGTCACCAAGTCGGGGGGCAACGAGTTCCAGGGAACCTTCAAGTTCTTCTGGCGGGGCTCGGCCCTGGATGGCGACGGGGCCGGGATCGACGACCCCCGCCTGCACGCCGGCGTGGGCGAGATCGGGCTCCGGACGCTGCACTTCAACGACTATCTGCCCTTCCTGGCGATCGGCGGGCCGATCGTCAAGGATCGGGCCTGGTTCTACGTCGCCAACGAGTCCATCAGCAAAGAGGACCCGGTCAACGCGTTGAACGCCGCGTTCGTGCGCGGCACACGCGAGCTGCGGGAATTCGTGAAGCTGACCTGGCAGGCGAGCGCCGCGCAGCGTCTGGCGCTGTCGTTCAACTACGATCCCCAGGAGTACCTCAACGAGGGGCTGAACTCGTTCACCCGGGAGGAGGCCGGCTACACCGATCGCCAGGGCGGCACCGTCCTGACCCTCAAGTCCACCGCCGTCCTCAGCCCCCTGACGGCGATCGAGACCTCGCTGTCGGCGTTCGATCAGACCCCCCGGCTCGACCCGAACCTCGGCCCCGACACCAACGGCAACGGCGTTCTCTGGATCGATCGCAACAACAACGGCTTCATCGAGGCGTCGGAGCGCGACCCGGGCGAGGACTACGACGGCGACCAGCAGTTCGACGTCTTCGAGGACCTGAATCACAACGGCCGTCTGGACAAGGGGGAGGACCTGGACGGCGACGGCACGCTGACGACCGTCTGCGAGGGGGCGCTGCGGGAGGACCTGAACTGCAACGGCCGGCTGGACCCGGGAGAGGATCGGAACAAGAACGGGGTGCTCGACGACACGCCGCTGCCGACGAGTCTCTATCCCTACGGCAGGCTGCGCCCGCTCGAGCCCGATCAGGACTACAGCATCAACCGGAACACCGGACTCATCACCGGACCCTATTACGAGAACCTGACCGACCAGCGCCGGCGCTTCACGTTCCGCCAGGATCTGAGCCTGTTCGTTCCCGATTTCAGGGGCAGCCACGACTTCAAGATCGGTCTGGACCTCGAGCGCGAGAGCTTCAGGCGACAGACGCAGGCGCGCGACATCGTCTCGCCCTATTTCCGCAGCTGCACGCCGCCCGACTGCGAGCAGCAGGATCGGATGCTCGAAAACCCGTTCTCGCCTCCGCTGTCCCCGGTGAACACCATCAGCACCCTTCTGCCGACCGGCCTGGATGTGCAGAACGAGGCCGTCGGGTTCACCGCCGGCTTCTACGTCCAGGACGTATACCATCCGGTCCCCAACCTCAGTCTCGGGATAGGGCTCCGGTTCGACCGCGAGCGCGCCCAGGCGCCGGGGTACTCGTCGTTCGATCCGGCCGTCGAGGGCGGGCACTTCGAGCGGCTGCTCGACCTGGGCGGCTTCCGGGTCGTGGACGGCACGTACGGCATCCGGGCCGACCCGATCTTCCACGGCCCCGGCTCGATCAACGCGCACACCGAATTCATCACCACGCCGCTGCAGGTGGCCGCCCTGTCGCGTCTGACCCGGCACCACTCGGTGGTCGGTTTCGAGTCGCAGGAGCTCACCTCGCTCGGGATCGTTCCGGATGAATCGGCGGGGAGTCTCGACGCCCTGTCGGTGAACGGCGTCACGCCGCAGATCGCGGAGACCTTCGCCATCACCAACAACAACCTCGCGCCCCGCCTGTCGGTCTCCTGGGACCCGACGGCGGATGGACGGACGAAGCTGTTCGCCACCTGGGGCCGCTATTACGACAAGCTGTTCCTGAACACGATCGTCGGCGAGCAGGGGCCCGACTGGATCAATCGCTACTATCACCGCGACCCGGACAACCTGACGTCGAGCCTGGTCCCGGACCACGGGATCGGGACGCTCATCTCCAAGGCACCGCCCTCGGCCACCCAGGTCGACAGGGGGCTCCAGACTCCGTTCAGCGACGAGTTCACCGTCGGGTTCGAGAGGGAGATTGCGCCGGAAGTCTCCCTGTCGCTCACGTTCATCGACCGCCACTATCGCAAGCAGCTCCAGGACATCGACCTCAACCACTCGCTGCGTTTAGATTCCAAGGGCCAGCCCCTGGACACCTTCGGCATCAAGGTCTACACCGCGTCGGCGAGGCGCACGATCGATTTCAGCAGCGCCCGGTCCGCCCCGGACGGCCGGCCCGACCTGTACATCTACGATCTGTTCTTCAACCAGATTCTGCGGGTCGGCAACTACAACGACGCCCGCTATCACGGCATCGAGCTGGCGCTCACCCGGCGCCTGGCGCGACGCTGGGAGATGCAGGCCTCGTACACCTACTCGCGCGCCCTCGGCTCCGCCGAGGACTTCGAGTCTCGCCTGGGCAACGATCCGTCGACCGTGGAGTGGGAGTTCGGCTACCTGGACTACGACCAGCGGCACGTCGTCAAGCTGAACACCGCCGTCTTCCTGCCGCGCGACTGGCAGGTCGGGGCCTCGATGAGCTGGAGCTCCGGTCTGCCGTACTCGATCATCTCGCGCTTCTTCGCGCTCGACAACGTCGGCTACGAGCAGTACCGCACGATCTACGGCTACACCGCCCTCGATCCCGGCGTGGGGGTGAAATTCGTCCCCCTGCGCCGCAACAGCGAGCGCAACGCCGCCGTCCTGGACATCAACCTCCAGGCGCGCAAGGACGTGGTGATCGGGCGGCACGCGGCCTCGCTGTCGATCGAGGTGTTCAATCTCCTGAACCGCGACGACCTGCGCATCTTCACCTTCGAGCCCGCCCTCAACACCCTGAACAACCTGCCGAACTCGACGAACCCGACTCCCGTCGGACCGCTCCAGATCAACGGAGAGCGCCGCTTCGGCCGCAGGATCCAGCTCGGGATCCGTTACGATTTCTAGGAGGGCGCCGGGTCCGTCCGCCGCCGAGCAGGCGCCGCGCGAGCCATCGGCTCCGCCCGCCGGGGCGCGCCGATCCCGGGCCGGGGGGCGCGGCGATCAGGCGGTCGAGATCCGCCCCCGTGTCGATGTCGTACCAGGGCCTAAGCAGGGTGACGCGCCCCCGCGCGCGGCGGGCGGCCCCGAGGGTGGCCTCCAAGGCCGCCGCCGTGCCCCCAGGGTTGCCCCCCGCAAACCGGCGGC
>CAYLND010000163.1:0-7994 GCA_964384905.1 uncultured Acidobacteriota bacterium | reverse complement strand
CTTCCATCGAGACCATTGGCGGAGCCAGGGTCGTGTGGATCAAGAACTTCCTCGCCGTTGTCGCGGAGAAGGAATGGGATGCCGTCAAGGCGGCGCGCGCCCTCAAGGTGACCTGGTCGGAATCGAACCCGAACTTCCCCGGCCACGAAAAGCTGCATGAGCACATCCGCAAGGCGCCGGTGCTCAAACGTGGCGTCCAGCGGGAAATCGGGTCCGTCGAGAAAGGATTCCAGGAGGCCGCCTCGATGATCGAGGGGGGCTTCACAACCAGGAGACTGGTCGCGGCCAGCGCCGCCATCGCCACGAGCGCGCCCCAGCGATTCAGGAGGCGGGCGAGGAAGTGGCCGAACGCCGAGCCGAACCAGCCGCCCGCCGAGCGCGTGTCGGGAAACGGCACGCCTTCGAGGAGGAGATGCATGGCGCCGGCGACCGAGAGAATCATCAGGAGAGAGCCGAGGGTCCGGGACAGGGCCCGGCCGCTCCGGCGCCAGAAGATCTCCCACCCCAGGAGCAGCATCAGGGGGGGCACCGTCCAGGCGGCGTAGCCGCACAGCTGCCACAGGAGAGCCGCGGCCAGCGCGCCGGCGATGCCGGCCACGTTGTGCACGGGCTCGCCGCCCCACCTGCCCAGAGGCCAGGGCACAGGATCGTCGGGACGATACGACCCCAGGCTCAGGACCAGGAGGATCGCGACCGCCATCAGGGCAATCGCCGTGGCCTCCGACCAGAAGCCTCGTGCCGCGGGGGTTTCGCGGCGGGGGGTTGCGGTTCGCCGCCGGGCGCGCATAGGCGTGGATTCTACCACCGGGGGGGTCGAACGAGCGGCGGGTGCGACGCCTCCCCCCAGGACGCGCGACCGGCCCGGCTCCAGCATGCGTACAATGGCCCCGTGACGACGCGAACGAAGTGGCTCATCCTGCTCGGGATCCTGGCCGCCTGCGGCTGGTTCGCTTTCCTGGCGGTCTACCAGGTGGACGACGCCTACATCGTCTACCGCTATGCCCGCAACCTGGCGCGTGGGGAGGGGTTCGTGTTCAATCCCGGGGAGCGCGTGGAGGGGGTGACCTGCTTCCTCTGGACGCTCCTCCTGGCCCCGTTCGGCGCGCTCGGCCTGCCGCTGCCGCGCGTCGGGCCGATCCTGACGGCGCTGGCCGGTCTGGGGGCGCTTCTGATGCTGCCGCGGCTGTCGGCCCGGCTCGGGGGACGGGACCGACCAGATCGCGGGGACGCGGGCGCCGCGGTGCTCCTGGCGGCCCATCCCGCCTTCGCGTACTGGTGCGTCGGGGGGCTCGAGACGCTGCCCTACACGCTCCTGGTGATGCTGGCGCTTCACGACCAGCTGTCGGAGCAGGCTCGTGGAGGCGGGCGACGCTCGGCCGTGTGGCTCGGCCTGGCCGCGCTGATGCGCCCGGAGGCGCCGCTCCTGGCGGCGGGTCTCGCGGCGGGCCGCGCCTGCGACGGTCCGGGACGGTCTCCGCGCGAGCGCCTGCGTGATCAGGCGCTCTGGTGGGGCGTCCTGGCTTCCTTCCTGGCGCCGTTCCTGGTCTTCCGGCGTCTCTACTTCGGGGACTGGCTGCCGAACACCTACTACGCCAAGACCGGCTTCGGGCTGATGCAGAACCTGCACGACGGCCGGGTCTACACCCTGGCCTTTCTTTCCTCCCTGGCGCCGGGATTCGGCCGCGAGGGCCTGGCGACGATCTGCGTGGGCGTGGGGCTGCTGCTGGCGCTCCTCGCCTTCGCCCTGCCGCTGCAGCGCGCGCGCTCGGCCGCCCTCGTCGTCGGCGCCCTCGCGCTGGCGGTCCTGCTCGAGGGAGGAGACTGGATGGTCCTGCATCGCTTCTGGGTGCCCGCTCTGCCCGCGATCGTCGCTCTCCTGGTCGAGGCGGGCCGGGCCGCCTCGAAGGCGCTGCCCGGAAGCCGGCGCGCGCTCGTTCTCGGCGGCGTCATCCTGGGCGCGAGCTTCCTGACCTCCGGCGTCATCCAGAGAAACGGCGCCAACGGTCTGGTCGTCAATGGCGCCGGGTACCGCTACGCGCACGGGCAGGTCGCCTCCTTCCTGAAGGCGCGCGCCCGCCCCGGCGACACCGTGGCCCTCATGGACATCGGGATCATCGGCTACGAGACCGACCTGCGGATCATCGACATCTCGGGGCTGACCGAGCCGGCGATCGCCCGGGCGCCCGGGGGATTCCTCCACAAGGAGTACCCGGCCGGGGCGCTGGTCGACGCGGCGCCGCGATTCTTCGTCCTGGTGAACGATTTCCCGATCGACGACGCGATCACGGCCCGCGCCGACTTCAAGGCGCGCTACCGTCTGGTGCTGGAGAGGAACCACCGCTTCAACTGGGAGCCGCCGCAGTCATACACGCTGCACGTCTACGAGCGCCGGGACGACGCGCGGCCGCCTCCGGCCTGAGCGCTCCCGGGCGTCAGGTCTCGATGATCGCGGGCATGATCATCGGCCGGCGGTCGAGGGTCCTGCGGAAGAACCGCTTCAGGTCGCGCTGGATCAAGGAGGTCATCACGCCGCGGTCGGCGCGCTCCTCGGGCGTGGCGGACTCGACGCAGCGGCGCACGACGCGGCCGGCCTCGCGCAGGAGGTCCCCCTGCGCCGGGCCGACGGAGAAACCGCGGCTGAGGATCTCCGGCTCCGCCTCCAGACGGCCGCTGTTCTGGTCGATGGCGACCACCGCGAGCACGATGCCTCCCTCGGACAGATGGCGTCGGTCCCGCACGATGATCTCGTCGACCTCCTCGAGAGTCCCGTCGACGAACAGCCGGCCGACCTCGACCCGGCCCGCCAGCCGGGCCTCCTTGGCGGTCAGCTCGAAGATGTCGCCGCTCTGACCCAGGAGGACGCGCTCGCGCGGCACGCCCACCTGCTCGGCGAGCCGGGCATGGCTCCAGATCTGGCGCAGCTCGCCGTGGATCGGGACGAAAAAACGGGGCCGGGTCAGAGTCAGCATGATCTTCAGCTCCTCCTGGCTGGCGTGCCCGGAGACGTGAAGGGGAGGCCGCCCGCCGACGATGACGTCGGCGCCGCGCCGGTACAGGTGATTCACCACGCGGCTCACCGACTTCTCGTTCCCCGGGATGATGCGCGCCGACAGGACCACGGTGTCGCCCGCCTCGATCGAGACCTCGCGGTGATCGTCGAGAGCGATGCGCGACAGGGCCGACATCGGCTCGCCCTGGCTCCCGGCGGCGATCACCAGCACGCGACCCGGCGCCAGACGCTTGACCTCGCGCGTCTCGATCAGCGTGCCCGCGGGCGATTTGAGATAGCCGAGCTGCTCGGCGACTTCAGACGTCGAGACCATGCTGGAGCCGACCAGGGCGACCTTGCGGCGGTGCGCCACCGCCAGATCGACGGCCTGCTGGATGCGATGCACGTTGCTCGAGAAGGTGCTGAGGACGATCCGGCCCGCCGCCCGGCGAAACAGCTGGTCGAGGGCCTCGCCGACCAGCCGCTCCGAGCCCGTGAACCCGGGTACCTCGGCGTTCGTGCTGTCCGAGAGGAGCGCCAGGACGCCCTGGTCGCCGTGATAGGAGAAGGACTGGAAGTCGAAGACGCGTCCGTCGGTCGGCGTCTGGTCCATCTTGAAGTCTCCCGTATGCACGACCGTCCCGACGGGCGTCCGGACCGCCAGACCGAGCGAGCCGGGGATGCTGTGGGTGACCTGGATGAACTCCACCGCGAACGGTCCGAGGGTGACCTCGTCGCCCGCCTTGACGCGTTTCAGCTGGCGATCGTGGGGCAGATTGTGCTCGCGCAGCTTGCGCGCCGCCAGACCGAGCGTGAAGTCGCTGCCGTACACCGGGACGCGCACTTTTTCGTACAGGTAGGGGAGGGCGCCGACGTGGTCCTCGTGGCCGTGGGTCAGGAGGATGCCGCGGACCTCCCGGGCGCGCTCCACGATGAAGGCGAGATCGGGGATGACGAAGTTCACGCCGAGGAACTGCTCTTCAGGGAATGACAGACCGGCGTCGATGACGACCATGTCGGCGCCGTAGCGCAGCACCGTGCAATTGTTGCCGAATTCGCCGAGACCGCCGAGGGGGATGATCTGGAGGGGCGGGTGGGCGCGGTGCGCGTGGTCCGCTCGGGCGCGGGTCGTCACAGGGAGGATTATACCGCCGCCCATTCGCGGGCCAGATCGGTGAAGCCCGCGACCGGGACCTCCTCCGGACGGGCGCGCGGCTCCAGACCGGCGCGGCGAATCAGTCGCTCGGCCTGCTCCGCGCCCAGGGGCGTGCCGCGCGGCCCCGGGAGGCGCGCCAGGTTGTTCAAGAGGGTCTTGCGCCTCTGGGCGAAGGCCACTCTGAGGAGCGCCTCGAGGCCGCCGATCGCTCCGCCCGGGGAGCGCGCGGGCGGCGCCGCGGCGGGCCCGGCGGGGATCGTCAGCCGGATCAGCTCGGACTCGACTTTCGGGATCGGCCGGAACGACCCCGGACGCAGCTTCAGCAGCCGCTCGACCTCCGCCCTCGCCTGGCAGAGGACCGACAGACCGCCGTAGGTCCTGCGGCCGGGCGGAGATGCGATCCGCTCGGCCACCTCGCGCTGGACCAGCACCAGAAGATCGCGGAGCAGGGCGCGCTCGTCCAGAAGTCTCAGGATGACGGCGGTCGCGATGTTGTACGGCAGGTTGGCCACGACCCGCGCGCGGCGATCCGATGTGGCTCCGATCCGCCGCAGGAGGGCGCCGAGATCGAGCGCCAGGACGTCGCCCGCGAGGATCTCGACACCGGTCCGGGGCTCGAGCTCCTGCTCCAGTCCCTCGACCAGGGCCGGATCGATCTCGACCGCCACCAGGGTACGGACCCGACCGGCCAGCCGGCGCGTCAGCGCTCCGCGCCCGGGGCCGACCTCGAGAACGAGGTCGTCGGGCCGGGGACGGAAGGCGGCCACGATGGTGTCGGCCGCCCCCTGGTTGACCAGGAAGTTCTGCCCCCACTTCTTGCGGGGGTGCAACCGAATCGAGGCATCGTGCATCTTGAATGCAGGGCCGAGCGAATCGCGATCGCGCCGATGCGGCGCCGGTTCCTTGGAGGCCGCGCGGCCCCTATGGTATAAAAAGGCCGGCCTTCGTGCTGGCGGAGGAACCGGGAGAGCCGATGAGCAAAGAGATCCTGACCCTGACGAGCAGCAACTTCGAGTCCGAAGTCAAGAAGCCCGGTCCGCCCATCCTGGTCGACTTCTGGGCCGAGTGGTGCGGTCCCTGCCGCATGGTGGCGCCCGTCCTCGAGGATCTGGCGCAGTGCTATGACGGCCGGCTGCGCATCGGCAAGGTGAACGTCGACGACGAGAGCACCCTGGCCGGCCGCTACGGCATTCAGAGCATCCCGACCCTGCTCCTGTTCCGGGACGGCAAGGTCGTGGAGCAGTACGTCGGCGCCGCGCCGCGCGACGTCCTGGCGAGGCTGATCGACAAGCACACCGCGACCTAAACCACCTTCGGCCCGCCGCGCACCGTCGAGATCGTCAGGCTGCCGTCCGTCAGGTCGGCGACCACGCTCCGCCCGGTCTCCCCGCCGATATCGGTCGCGACGATCGCCACCCGCGCCTGCTCGAGAGCGTGCAGGGCCGCCTTGATGTTCTTGTCCCCGACCGTCGGCCGGCACGAAGCCGTGTCGAACGAGAACATCCTCGACCCGCCGGTGACCTTCGCGCACAGGGCGGCGCGTCTCGCCCCCAGCCGGATCGACTCCTCGACGATGGCGGCGATGGCCGTCGTGGCGTAACGGCCGACGCGGTCGGTGGGGTGCCGGGGCGGTCCCGGGAGCAGGATGTGCGCCAGCCCGCCGATGCGGGCCTGCGGGTCGTAGACGAAGACCGCGACGCACGAGCCGAGACCGTGGATCGCCAGCCGGTCGGGCGCCTCGGAAACGCGCAGCTCTCCCGCCCGCAGCCAGCGCGGGCGCGTCATCGCGCCCCCGCATGCGCGCGCTCGAGCACGGCCAGCGTGTCCGGGTGGGGCAGGAAGAAGATCTCGCCGCGCAGACCGCTCGCGGGCTCGTGCACCTCGCTGGCCAGGACGAGGGCGTCGTCGGCGACGGGCGCCAGCTCGATCATCAGGTGATCGGTCACCGCTCCGACCATGTCCACCGCCAGACCGGGGATCGAGGGCAGCAGGCTCACTCCCAGGAGACGGCTGAGGGCGTTCAGGTAGGCGCAGGCCAGGATGTTGCCGATCTCCATCAACGCCGAGCGCTCCATCTCGTCCAGGGAATGCAGATCGGCGGCCCCGTTGCGTCCCGGGGCCGGGCGGGGGACGAGCAGATCGAGGAGGACCGGGATCTGCTCCCTGCTGAACAGCAGGAGCAGGCTGCCGCGCGCCTCGCCGTAGACCTTCAGCGACAGCGCGCAGACGACGCGGCCGGCTCCACCGGCCATCTCCGCCACCCGCTCCAGCGGCAGGACCCGGGCCCAGGGGACATCGAGGCTGAGGGGTCGTCCGAGAATCTGGCTGAGCGCGAGCGCCGCGTTGCGCGCGCCCGCCTCGCTGAGCACGCGGAATCGGATCAGGTCGGCGCGCTGGCGCGCTCCGGTGGCTCCGGCCGGTTTCCGGGGCCGTCGCTTCATGCCGATCTCGCGGTGCGGGTCAGGTTGACCGGATCGAGGATCAGGGCGATCTGTCCGTCGTTGAGAATCGCGGCGCCGGCATACTGCGGCAGCAGCTCGAGAGGATGGCGCAGCGGCTTCACGACGATCGGCGCTTCGCCGAGGATCTCGTCCACGCCGAGAGCGTAGGAGCGCGCCCCGACCTGATACATCAGCGCCGGAAAGGCGAGCGGGAACGGCGCGGCCGAGTCACCGGAGAGAATCCCTCCGAGAGGCAGGACGGTCACCAGCTCCTCGCCGCGGCGCAGCACCCGCTCGCCGAGGCTGGCCTGCATGCTGTCGCGCGCAACCTCGAGCGTGCCGTGCACGGCGGAGACCGGCACCGCGAAGATGCCGTCCGAGGCCCGGCACAGAAAGGCGCGGGTCACACTCACCGTGGGAGGCAGATCCATCAAGAGACGCGTCCCGACGCCGACCTGCGACTTGATCACCAGGTGCCCGCCCAGCTTCTGCACGCGCATGCGGACGACGTCCATCCCCACGCCGCGTCCCGAGATCTCCGTGGTGCGCGCGGCGGTCGAGAAGCCGGGGATGGTGACGAGCATCAGCGCCTCGTCGTCCGACAGGCGTGCCGCGGACTCGCGGGACAGCAGGCGGCGCTCCACCGCCACGCGTCGCAGGGCCTCCGGGTCCATGCCGCGGCCGTCGTCGGCGACCAGGAAGGCGATGCGCTCCTCGCGGCGCGACAGGTCGATCTCGATCCGCCCGCGCGGCGGCTTGCCGGCGGCGCGGCGCGTCTCCTGGTCCTCGAGACCGTGGTCGATGCTGTTCCTCAGGATGTGCTGCAGCGGGTCGAGCAGCTCCTCCAGCGTCGACCGGTCCAGCGCCACCTCCGTGCCGCGCACCTCGAGATCGACCATCTTCCCGAGCCGGTCCGCCAGCTCGCGCACGGTGCGCTCGAGGCGCGGCACGATCGAGGAGAACGGCAGGAGCCGCATGGTCAGGATCTCGTCCCGCAGACCGTCCACGGTGCGGCCGAGCCCTTCGAGAATCTCCTCCTGCTCCGAGCCGGCCTCGGGGTCGACCGCGCGCTTCAGCCGCTCGTAATCGAGGAGCAGCTCGCCCACGCCGTCCAGCAGGTGGTCCATCCGGCCGGTCGCCACCCTCACGGTGCTGATCGCGTCGGGCCTGGGGTGATCGGCGCCCCCCGCCGCCTCGCCGCCCGCCCCCTCCTCCCGTCGAAAGGAGGCGCCGCGCCGCTCGCCGAGCCGTCGCTCGGCGGTCGGCGCCTCCTCGCCGGCGGCCTGCGTCACCTCGCACGCCGCGACGTCGGGCAGACCGGCGACGAACGCCGACAGCCGCGCGGGGACGACGTTGGAGGCGAGCACGATCCGGAGCCGTCCGTTGAAACGCCCGGTCGCGACGATCG
>CAYLND010000162.1:0-8089 GCA_964384905.1 uncultured Acidobacteriota bacterium | reverse complement strand
AGCGGCCGCGGACGGCGAGGCGCGTCCTCGCCCACTCCGCGCCCGCGAGGGCGAAGAAGGGCGCGTACTCCGCCACGCGGATCCAGGGGTACGGCTCGGCGGCGCGCTCCGAGGCGCCGAGATTGACGTACGCCAGGGACACCAGCCCGCTCAGCAGGATCCAGGGGCGCGAAGGAAAGAGACACAGCCAGGGCAGGACCCAGAGAAAGTACCAGGGATGCGCCGTGGGCGACAGCAGCAGCAGCGCCCCGGTCATCCAGTACAGACCGCGCAACGGCTCGACGTCCCGGCGCAGGAGCCAGAGCGCGAACGCCAGAGCGGCGAGAGCGCACGCGCCCTTCGCGAGATCGATCGGGTAGACGTAGCCATAAAGGAGATCGAGAGCCTCGGTGTGCGGGACCTCGCGGCGCACCCAGGCGATGGCCGTCTTGAGGGCCGGTGTCGGGTTCGCCCGGACGATCGCCGCGTGCGCCACCCCGAACAGCGACTCGTTGGCGAGCCAGCGATCGGCGTACACGCGCAAGCCGGCGAGCAGCCGCCAGCCGGCGGCCCGGAACGGCCAGCAGGCGACGAGGATCGCGGCCGGAACGAGCGGCAGGACGCGGGCGCGCAGCCTCCGCAGGAGCGCCGCGATGAGCACCAGCGGAACGATCTTCACCAGCCCGCCGGCGGCGAGAGCGAGCGTCGCGCGCCCGTCCCTTTTCTGTATAATCCACCGGGCCGCCAGGAGCACGAAGAGGATTCCCGCGGGCTCGATGTGACCGCTCCAGGCCGTCTCCGTCACCACCAGCGGGTTCCAGGCGTAGATCAACAGCCGGCTGGCCGGTCGTCCCCGCTCCCGGAGGAGCGCTCGCAGGACGGCGATCACCAGAAGGTCCAGACACACGACGAGGAGCTTGATACCGAGCGCCCCCGGGCCGATGGCGGCCCCGGCCGCGAACAGGAGCTGCGCCGCCGGCGGATAGACGGTCGGGACCTCCCGGTGGTCGAAGCGGGCGAGGCCGGCGTCGATCGACTCCGGCCCGGCCGACGCGGCGGGCGGCGCGAGATACGGATTGCCGCCGCGCAGCGTCACGCGGCCATCCCACAGATAGCGCTGCAGGTCGTCGCTGAGCGCCGGAGCGGCGAACAGGAAGGTGAGGCGGAACAGGCAGGCGATCACGAGGATCACCCGGGTGGCCTCTCCGGGCGCGGCGAGCGCCCGGCGGACCGCCAGCGCGTAACAGACGAAGACCGCCGCGAACAGCGCGAGGAACGCGCGCATGCGTCCCGGACCGGGCGCGGCGAGCAGCAGGGCCAGGAACCCGCACTCCATGAGGACGCCGAGAGTCACCAGACGAAGACGGGGCGCGGGCGCGACCGGTGGGGCGTGCACGGTGGCGCATCGTAGCAGACGGTCCGGCTGCCAACAAGCGGGGCGGCGCGCGTGAGAATCCTCGCGGGGACGCTCGTCGTCTCCTACTACGCCACTCTTCTGGCCCTGGCCCTCTACGGATGGCACCGCTATTACCTGCTCTATCTGTTCTACCGGCACGCACCGCGACGGCGCCGGCCGCCGGCCCGCCTCGATCCTCTCCCTCAGGTGACCGTGCAGCTGCCGATCTACAACGAGCGGTACGTCGTCGAGCGTCTCATCCGCGCCGCCTGCGCCCTGGACTATCCGGCCGACCGTCTCGAGATCCAGGTCCTGGACGATTCGACCGACGACACGTCGGGGCGCGCCGCGGCGGTGGTCGAGGAGATGCGCCGTCGCGGGCACGACGTGCGGCACCTGCGGCGCGGCCATCGCCGCGGCTTCAAGGCCGGCGCGCTCGCGGAGGGTCTGGCGCAGGCCCGCGGGGAGCTGGTCGCCGTGTTCGACGCCGATTTCGTCCCGGCGCCCACGTTCCTGCTCGATCTCGTGCATCACTTCAGCGACCCGCGCGTCGGCATGGTGCAGGCGCGCTGGGGCCACCTGAACCGGGAGTATTCCGTCTTGACCCGGATCCAGTCGATCTTCCTCGACGGTCATTTCGTGATCGAGCACGCGGCGCGGCACCGCGCCGGCCGCTTCTTCAACTTCAACGGCACGGCGGGAGTCTGGCGGCGCGCCTGCATCGAGTCGGCCGGCGGATGGCAGGCCGACACCCTGACGGAGGACCTGGACCTTTCGTACCGCGGGCAGATGGAGGGCTGGGAGTTCGTCTTCCTGCCCGAGGTCGTCGCGCCGGCCGAGCTCCCCGCCGACATGGAGTCCTTCAAGACCCAGCAGCACCGCTGGACCCTCGGCTCGATCCAGACCGGCCTGAAGATCCTGCCGCGTCTTCTGCGTACCCGGCTGCCGCTCCGGGTGAAGATCGAGGCGCTGTTCCACCTGACCAACAACAGCGCCTATGCCCTCATGGTGCTGCTGGCGATTCTCATCGTGCCGGCGATCGCGGGCCGCCGGGCGCTCGGGCTGGACTGGCTCATGGTCTTCGATCTGCCGCTGTTTCTGGTGTCCACCGTGTCGGTTTCCACCTTCTATCTGTGCGCCCAGCGCGAGCTGCGCGAGGACTGGATCGGCACGCTGGCCTGCCTGCCGTTCCTCATGTCGCTCGGGATCGGACTGAGCCTGAACAACGCCCGGGCGGTGGTCGGCGCCTTCTGCGGCGGGCGACCCGAGTTCCTGCGGACCCCGAAGCACCGCCTGGAGGGAACCACCGGCGACTGGAGGCGATCGGACTACCGCGGGTCCGGCCGGCGCGTCTCCACGGCCGTGGAAATGCTCCTCGGTGTTTATTTCACCGGCGCGAGCGCCTGGGCGATTATCACCGGTCATTACACGGCGCTGCCGTTCTTCCTCCTGTTCCAGATGGGGTATCTCTACACGTCCTTCCTGTCGCTCGCCCTGTCGGCGCGCCGGCGCCCCGACCCGCTGCCCTCGCTGATCCTTTCCAGGAAGCCTCAAAAAACGTCTTGACGGCGGCATCCGTCCGGCGTAGATGAAGTCCCGATTTCCGATTTCATGATCGCCACACACTGACTGGACCGCGCGTCCTCGCGACGCATCGGATCCCGGCCCGGAGGAGGGTTGTGCCCCACTGGCGCGTCCCGCTCGCGCTGGCGGCGTGTCTCGTCGCCCCGATCGGCGCGACCTCGGGCGCGACCCTGGCGACGTCCCCGGCCTCCTGCGCCCTGCGGCTGGCGGGCCGCGACGCCTCGGGCAACACGGTCCTGCAGACGGTGGCCTACGCGCTGGACCGGCCTGGTCTCCTCCTCGCCCCGCTCTCCGGCGCCGCCCTCGGCCGTCCCCGCTGGCAGAGTCTTCAGGCGACACCCGACCCGGTCGGAGCCGGACCGGCCGCTCCCGCGCATCCGTTCGACGTGACCGAGATCCTGCTCGAGGACGCGAGCCGTGACCTGGTCCTGCTGCGCGCGCCGGGTCTTCAGGCCTGCGACGAGTCGGGAGGCGCCGACGCGGGCGGCGCGCCGGGAGCGGCCGCGCAGCCTCCCGGCGACGACGAGGCCTTCATCGGGATCCGGGACCGGGACGGTTACCGCCCGCGGCTCTTCCAGGCGCATCTCGACCGGAGGGTCCGTGCCGGCGCCGGCCCGGAGCTGATGCGTCTCCGGATCCCCGACGGCGGCGGCGCGAGCGCCGGGTTCGTCTTCGACCGGCGTCACCACCTGGTCGGCTCGATCCTGCCGCCGCCGGCGGGAGCCGACCGGCTGTACGCCTGCGCCGTCCCGATCGATCGCGACGCGATCGATGCGGCGGCGGGCCGTCCCGGTCGGGCGCTTGCGGAGGCCCTGGCGCGGCCGTCCTCCGACGAATTCGCGACCACCCCCGCGGGGCTCATCGCGCAGGCCCTGGTGCTGACGCGCGACGACCAGACCGATCTGGCATTGCGGCTGCTCGACGACGCGGCGCTTCTCGGCGGCGAATCGGACGTCCTGCTCGTGGAGCGCGGCGCGCGGCGGTTCCGCATCGGCCGGACCGACGCGGCGATCGAGGACTTCGCGCGCGCCGCCGCGCTCAGCCCGCGCCTGCACGTGGCGCAGTTCGACCTCGGCGTCGCCCTGGGGGCCTCGGGTCGGTTCGCGGAGGCCGTCGAGGCGCTCGACCGGGCCCTCCGGATCGCGCCGGACCACGCGCAGACCCGTTATCAGCTCGCCCTCGCCCTGTACGCCGCCCAGCGCCCCGAGCGCGCCCGCGAGGAATGCGCGCGCCTCGAGCAGATCGACGCGAAGCTCGGGGGCGAGCTGCGCTCCCTCCTGCGCTTCTGACGTCGTCACACCCACCGGGCGGCCGCATCGTCACACTTTCGTAATCCGCCGTTTCACTATCTTGCGCACCGCCTTGCGTTCCGGTCGACGCGCCCTATATTGCGATTGCGTGATTGCGTCGACGTCCTGCCGGTGAATCGGATCGCCGGAGCCGACGCCAGGTGGCGAGTTCGACAGGAGGGGACGAGAACATGAGGAAGGGCCTCACCCGCACGGCGCTGGTGCTCGTGCTCCTGGCCGCGGTGGCGCCCGCCCTCGCCCAGGAACTGACGACCGGAACTCTGGCGGGCAAGGTGATCGATCCGACGGGACGCGCCATCGCGGGCGCGGTCATCATCGCGACCTCGCAGTTCGGGACGCGGACCGCCGAGACCGACGTCAACGGCAGCTACATCCTGCCGTTCCTCCGGCCGTCGACGTACACCGTCCGCGCCGAGGCGCCCGGCGGCTTCACCACGGTGATCCACAACGACGTCGTCGTCGGGCTGGGCCAGAGGACCGCCCTCGACTTCACGCTCGAGCCGGGCAAGACGGAGACCGTCACGGTCACCGGGCAGACTCCGCTCGTGGACATCCACTCGACGTCGACCGGCACCAACATCAAGTACAGCGATTTCGCCGACGCCGTGCCGCTCGGGCGCGCGTTCACCGACACCTACGCGGCCGCGGCGGGCGTCGTGAGCGGTCTCGGCACCGGGCAGGGCAACTACTCGATCGGCGGCGCTTCGGGGCTCGAGAACAGCTACGTCATCGACGGCGTGAACGTCACGAACACCGGCTACGGCGGCATCGGCGCCTACAACATCAACTACGGCTCCCTCGGCACCGGGGTCACCAGCGATTTCCTGGACGAGGTGCAGATCAAGACCGGCGGCTTCGAGGCGGAATACGGGCAGGCGCTGGGCGGCATCATCAACACGATCGTCAAATCCGGGACCAACGACTTCAAGGGCAGCGTGAAATGGTTCAGCTCGCCCGCGGCGCTGCAGTCCTCGCGCCAGCTCGTCAAGCTCGACGCCGGAGCCGCCAACATCACGGACTCGGACGTCAACGACTTCGCCTTCTCCGTGGGCGGCCCCTTCATCAAGGACAAGCTGTTCTACTTCGTGGCGTACAACCCGGTCATCACCTCGACGCATCTCACCGCGCAGAGCCTCGCCAACCCCGCGTTCACGGCGGCCAGCAACTGTCTGGGCGGCAGCGCGTGCGAGCAGAGGTTCAACGAGGGGGTCTCCGCGAACGCCTTCGCGGCCCCCAACGCCGCGGCGTTCCCCGCGGCCGGCAGCGACCTGGACCGCAAGCGCACGGCCAACAACTACGCCCTGAAGTTCAACTGGATGGTGTCCCCCAAGCACCAGGTCGAGCTGTCGTTCTTCGGCGACCCCGCCACCGGCCCCAGCGGACCGCAGCGCGACAACGCGCCGCGCTACGGCGATTTCGACCAGGGCGGCGGCTACAGCAAGATCCGCTTCGGCTCGGACAACCAGGCCCTGAAGTGGAACGCCGTGTTCACCCCGCGCTTCTTCATGGAGGCGCAGATCGCGCATCACGACGGCATCTTCCGAGAGACTTCGGCGCTCGACCAGTACTCCTTCACCGATCTGCGCAACACGCTCGAGTTCTTCCGCGGCGCCACCTCGTACGACCCGGGCAGCGGCCCCGTGCCGCTCACGCTGTCGCCCGTCAGCACGCGCAGCGGCGGCATCGGCTTCATCTCCAACCAGGACGACCTCAACACGCAGTACTCGGTGAAGCTCACGAGCGTCTTCGGCAAGCACGAGGTGAAGTACGGGGTGGAGTACGACGACATCTCCTACCGGGACACGGCGAGCTACACCGGCCCGTCGTTCAACGTGCAGCTGCCGGTGAGCGACCCGATCACCGGAGCGCCGGTCGACGCCGACGCGAACGGCATCCAGGACACCATCTCCGTCCCGACCCGGGGCGGCGCCACGATCAACGTCCGTAACGGCATCGGCGCCGATCCGACGGTGGCCTACGACAGCGCCAACCGCTTCCGGGTCACCCGGGCGCAGCTCGGACCGCGGAACCCGCCGACCACCGCGAGCGAGACGGCGTTCTTCGTGCAGGACACCTGGACGGTCCTGCCGCGGGTGACGATCAAGGCCGGCCTGCGCAACTCGTCCGAGACCCTCAAGGGCTCCGGCAGCTTCACGCTGCCGTTCGGCACGCAGAACTTCACCGACCCGTCCGGCGTCACCACGCGCATCTTCACGCCGGGCACCTCGACCTATTCGCCCAACGAGTACACCTTCGGCGACAACTGGGCGCCCCGCCTCGGCGTGACCTGGGACGTCCTGGGGAACGGCAAGAGCCGTCTGTACGCCAACTGGGGCCGGTACTTCGAGAGGGTCCCGAACGACCTGGCGGTGCGCGCCTTCAGCAACGAGGTCGGGATCAGCCGGCAGGAGTTCTCCGACAAGGCCCTGACCACGCCGCGTCTCGGCGGGACAGGGACGTGCAGCGACGGCAGCGGCGGCACCAACACCTGCACGGCCCTCTCCGCGGTCTTCACGCAGGGCGTCGACCAGACCAGCGTGCAGAAGGGCACCAAGCTCCCGTACGAGGACGAGCTGTCGGGCGGCTTCGCCTTCGAAGTGACGCCCAACTCGTCGTTCGAGGTGCGCGCCATCTTCCGCACGCAGGGTCGCGCCCTCGAGGACGTGCAGGTGAACGCCATCGAGCAGATCCAGAACTTCTACTACGGCTACGCCTACGGCTATCCGTACGACCCGTTCGGCGGCAGCCCCTCGACGCCGCAGAGCACCAAGTACCCGGCGGCCACCTTCGGCTCCTACGTCCTGGCCAACCCGGGCACGAGCCACGTCCCCTCGGGCGGCATCTCCAATTTCCCGAAGCCGGTCCGCCGCTACAAGGCGCTGGAGTTCATCTACACGCGGCGCTTCTCCGACAACTGGTCGGTGTACGCCAACTACCGGCTGTCGCGCCTGATCGGCAACTACGAGGGGCTGTTCCGCAACGACAACGGCCAGAGCGACCCGAACCTCACGTCGCAGTATGACTTCCCGAACTCGCCGCTGATGTCGGGGCAGTTCATCTCCGGGGCTCTGCCGGCGGACGTCAGCAACGTGCTGCACGTCTATCCGTCGTACACGTTCAACAGCAAGCTGCGTCTGGGGGCGAACTTCTCCTGGACGGGCGGCGTGCCGCGCACCTCGCTCCTGGCGCACCCGATCTACCAGAACCCAGGCGAGATCCCCGGGATCAACCCGACGTACGCCTACTGGGCGGATCCCGGCGGCGGTCCGATCCTGCGCAAGACCAAGAACCTGTCGGCTGCCCTGGCCGATCCGCAGTCGGTCACCGGCGCCATCTTCCTGTACTCGTACGATCCGGTGAAGCGCGGCAACCTGGGCCGGACGCCCGATTTCGTCACCCTGGACGTGCACGCCGACTATCCGATCGACTTCGGAAAGTCCAAGATGACGTTCATGCTCGACGTCTTCAATCTGTTCCAGAGCCAGGAGGCGACCGCCTTCGAGGACACCGTCGAGCTGACCGCCGGCGTGACCGACCCGGACTTCCTGAAGCCGATCCAGTACCAGGCCCCGAGACAATGGCGTCTCGCGGCGCGCTGGGATTTCTAGAGAGCTCCGACCCTCCTCCTGCGCGCGGCCCCCTGATGGGGGCCGCAGTTTTTTTGGCTTATACTCGGCCGCGTGAAGCGGTCCCGCCCCTCCGCGCCGGCGATCCCCTCGACTGCCATCGGCCCCCGACCTCGCGTCCGGCGCGCGCTTGCCGCCGGGGCCGTCCTCGTCGCGGCGGCCGGTGTCCTGGTCGCGCTCTCAGCCGTGCGCGT
>CAYLND010000161.1:0-8199 GCA_964384905.1 uncultured Acidobacteriota bacterium | reverse complement strand
TTTCGCCGGTTTCTCGGTGGAGGGCGGCGGGGCGACGGGCGGCGGTGGAGGCGGCGGCGCGGCGCGGTCGCCAGCGCGGATCGCCGCGACCTCCTTCGGGAACAGATCCTGGAGCCGCTCGAGGATGTCCTTCTCGGAGGCGTTCAGCGGAATGACCCGGCAGCTGGTCAGGCTCTGGACCTGGTCGATGGTCTCGACGTCGGTCGGCCCGGCCATCGCCAGGGTCAGGACCTCCTTCTCGCCGATGGTCTCCTTGCTGATCGGCAGGATCCGCTTGCGGTAGCAGAGCTCCACCGAGACCGCGCTGACCAGTGAGGCGTCCACCAGCCCCTTCGAGAGATCCATCGTCGTGGTGCCGGCGGGCGCCTGCCGGTTGACCACGATCTCGAGGTTCTCGCGAGACACGAAGCCCAGATCGACCAGAGCGTCGTCGAGGCTGCCGCCGCGGCTGTTCTGCCAGCGCAGCGCGGAGACCAGCTGGTCGGTGCTCAGCAGGTTCGATCGGATCAGCGCCTCGCCGGAGGAGCCGGCGCCCCCCCTCAGGATGTCGCGCTCTTCCTTCAGCTCGGTCGGGGCGCCACGCCAGAAGTTCTCGCGGTACTCGACGTCCGCCTGGCAGAAGCAGCGGAAGCAGAACGGGCAGAGCTTCGAGGCGCTCCTGGCGCTGCAGCTGCACCAGATCGCCGTGGAGGCGTCGAACTCTCCGAGGCAGGACCAGCATTGAGTCGGGTACTCTCGTGGCACAGACACCCCGGCAGGAAAGTCCGCCACGCGCGATCACGGCCCGCGCGATCGCCGGACCCCGGCGGGGCCAATATAGGGTCCGTATTGCGTATTTGCAAGAAACGCAAGGACTTGGCAACAAACGGTTTCTTGACTGCCCCGGGACCGTGTGTTAGCGTTACGCCCCTCAGAGGAGCCAGCATGTCCCCCGCGGCCGGCCCGTTGAAGAGCACTCCGCTCGTCCGTCTGTTCCGCGACCTGGGCGCCCGCCTCGTGGAGTTCGCCGGCTGGGAGATGCCGGTGCAGTTCTCGTCGGTGATCGAGGAGCATCAGGCGGTGCGCACCGCCGCCGGACTGTTCGACGTGTCGCACATGGGCGAGGTGCAGATCCGTGGCCGGGGCGCGCTCGATCTGGTGCAGCGGGTGACCTGTAACGACGCCGCACGGCTGCGACCGGGGCAGGCGCAGTACAGCGCCCTCACCACCGAGAAAGGGACGTTCGTCGACGACATCCTGGTTTATCGTCTCGCTCAGGACGATTTCCTGCTGGTGGTGAACGCCGCGAACACCGGGAGGGACTTCGGCTGGGTCGCGTCGCACGCGCGCGGCGACGTGGAGGTGGTGGACGTCTCGGCGCGCTGGGCCCAGCTGGCGCTGCAGGGCCCCCGGTCGGAGGCCGTCCTCCAGCCGCTCCTGCCCGCGCCGCTCTCCGCCCTGCGACCGTTCCAGTTCGTCGAGACGCGTCTCGAGGGCGCCCGGGCGATCGTGTCGCGCACCGGCTACACGGGCGAGGACGGCTTCGAGATCTACCTGCCGCCCGAGCCGGCTCCCGGGCTGTTCGAGGCGCTGCTGCGGCAGGGCCGGCCGCAGGGTCTTCTGCCGTGCGGTCTGGGGGCCCGTGACACGCTCCGTCTGGAGGCCTGCCTGCCGCTCTATGGCAACGACATCGACGACACGACGACGGTCCTGGAAGCCGGTCTCGAGCGCTTCCTGAAGCTGGAGAAAGGCTCGTTCATCGGCTCGGAGGCGCTCCGTCGCGAGCGCGAGCGGGGGGTCGCCCGCCGCCTGCTCGGGTTCGAGATGATCGATCCCGGCATACCCCGTCACGGCTATGAGGTCCGCCTCGGCGGCGAGCGCATCGGCGCGGTGACCTCCGGGACGCTGGGGCCGACGGTCAGGAAGAGCATCGGCCTGGCCTACTTCCCCGCCCGCGTCAGCGCCGCGGGAACGCGCTTCGAGGTGAACATCCGCGGCCGCGACGCCGCGGCCGGCATCGTGCCGACGCCCTTCTACCGTCGGCCGCACTGAGGAGGGTCGATTGAGCAAAGGCGAAGGGATCTATCCCGACGACCTGAGGTACACGCGCGAGCACGAATGGATCGCCGTGAGCGGGGGCGTCGGGACGGTCGGCATCACGCACTACGCGCAGTCGGAGCTCGGAGACATCGTGTACGTCGAGCTGCCGAAAGGCGGCGCGCCGGTCGTGGCCGGGGAGGAGTTCGGCACCGTCGAATCGGTGAAGGCGGTCTCGGAGATCTTCGCACCCGCGTCGGGGGTGGTGCTGGAGGTCAACGAGATCCTGTCCTCGAAGCCCGAGACCGTGAACAAGGACCCCTACGGCAACGGCTGGCTGCTCAAGATCAAGCTCGCCGATCCGAAAGAGGTCGACGCGCTGATGTCGGCGGCCGGCTACCGCAAGTACATCGAGGAAGAATCCAACTGAGATGGGGGACGGCCACCGCTACATTCCGGCGTCGGATCGGGACCGGGAATCGATGCTGCGCGACATCGGCGTCGGACGCATCGAGGATCTGTTCGCCTCGATCCCCGAGGCGCTGCGGCTGCGCGAGCCGCTGCCGCTGCCGCGCGCCCTGTCCGAGCAGGAGCTCCTGGCCGAGCTGTCGGCGCGGGCGCGCGAAAACCGCCAGCCCGACGGCGCAGCCCAGTTCCTGGGCGGCGGGGCCTACCGGCATCACTGCCCGGCGCTGGTCGACCATCTCGTCGGGCGGACCGAGTTCTACTCGTCGTACACGCCGTACCAGCCGGAGATCAGCCAGGGCACGCTGCAGGCGATCTTCGAGTACCAGACGCTGATCTGCCAGCTCGCCGATCTCGATATCTCCAACGCCTCGATGTACGACGGGGCCTCGGCGCTCGCCGAGGCGATCCTGATGGCGGAGCGCGCCCGGCACGCCGGACGCGTCGTCGTCTCGGACCGGGTCCATCCTGAATACGTCCGGGTCTCCCGCACCTATCTGGCGAACCTGGATATCGGCGTATCCACCTTCGGCGCGCGTCCCGACGGCACGGCCGACCCGGAGGCGGCGCGGCGGGCGCTCCAGAAGAGCGGGGCCGGCTCACTCGTGATCCAGCAGCCCAACTTCTTCGGCTGTCTGGAGGACGTCGAGGCGCTCGCGGCCGCGGCCGGGGACGCGCAGGCGCACCTGATCGTCGCGATCACCGAGCCGATCTCCCTGGGCCTGCTCAAGGGGCCGGGGGGGCAGGGCGCCGACATCGTGGTGGGGGAGGGTCACTCGTTCGGGGTGCCGCTGTCGTACGGGGGCCCCTACCTCGGCTTCATGGCCGCGCGGCGCGAGTTCCTGCGCAACATGCCGGGACGCATCGTGGGAGAGACGCGCGACGCGG
The DNA here is from genome assembly GCA_964384905.1 of uncultured Acidobacteriota bacterium. Classification (GTDB taxonomy): domain Bacteria; phylum Acidobacteriota; class Polarisedimenticolia; order Gp22-AA2; family Gp22-AA2; genus Gp22-AA3. The sequence continues at coordinate 4,830 of CAYLND010000161.1, read as the reverse complement.
ACGGTCGGCGCGGCTACGTTCTGACGCTGTCCACGCGCGAGCAGCATATCCGGCGCGAAAAGGCGACCTCCAACATCTGCACCAACGAGGGCCTGTGCGCGCTCGTCGCCTCGATCTTCCTGGCGGTCGTGGGACGGAAGGGGCTGCGCGATCTGGCGGAGCACAATCACGCCCGCGCCGCGTACGCGCGCGCCCTCCTCGGGGCGGCGCGCGGCTGCAGCCTGCCGTATGCCGCGCCCATCTTCAACGAGTTCACCCTCCGGCTTCCGGTCCCGGCCGAGCAGGCGGTGCGCGCCCTCGGGGAGCGCGGGGTGATCCCGGGCATCCCCCTGTCGCGCTACCTGCCCGGCATGGAGCGCGACCTCCTGGTCTGCGTCACCGAGACGAACCCGCGCGCCGAGATCGACCGGTTGGCCGAGGAGATCGGAAGGCTCGGCTGATGGAGCCCCGCAATCTGAGACACCCCGAGAGGCTCCTGTTCGAGATCTCGGGCGCCGGCCGGCGGGGATTCGCGCTGCCGCCGCTCGACGTGCCGCAGCCGGAGCGCTTCGAGCTCGACGCGCGCTACGCCCGCGCCGACATCGACGGGTTTCCCGAGCTCAGCGAGGTCGAGGTGGTGCGGCACTACACGCGCCTGTCCCGGCTCAACTACGCCATCGATCTCGGTCTCTACCCGCTCGGCTCCTGCAGCATGAAATACAACCCGAAGATCAACGAAAAGGTGGCGCGCCTGCCCGGCTTCGCCGAGGCACATCCGCAATTGCCCGAGAGCGCCGCGCAGGGCTGCCTGCGCCTGATGCACGATCTGGAGCGCGCCCTGTGCGCGATCTGCGGCATGGACCGCTTCACCTTGCAGCCTGCCGCCGGCGCGCAGGGCGAGCTGACCGCCATCATGATGGTCCGCGCCTACCACCGCGAGCGCGGCAACCCGAGGCAGGTCGTCCTGATCCCCGACTCGGCGCACGGCACCAATCCGGCCAGCGCCCATATCGCCGGCTACCGGGTCGAGCAGATGGCGTCCAACGAGCGCGGCTGCGTCGATCTCCCGTCGCTGCGCCGCCGCATCTCCGAGGACGTGGCGCTTCTCATGCTGACCAATCCGAATACTCTCGGCGTCTTCGAGACGGAGATCCGGGAGATCGCCGAGGCGGTGCACGCCAAGGGGGCGCTCCTTTACATGGACGGCGCCAATCTGAACGCCTTCGTCGGCGTGGCGCGCCCCGGCGACATGGGCGTGGACCTGCACCACGTCAACCTGCACAAGACCTTCTCGACCCCGCACGGCGGCGGCGGTCCGGGGGCGGGGCCGGTCGGTGTGCGCCGCCTGCTGGAACCCTATCTGCCGGTCCCGACGGTGGAGAAGGAGGGTTCGGCCTACCACCTGAAGCACGACCGGCCCGGGAGCATCGGCAAGGTCCGCTCTTTCTTCGGAAATTTCGGCATGTTCGTGCGCGCCTACGCCTACATCCTGGCGCTGGGGCCGGACGGGCTGCGCAGGATGTCCGAGACGGCCGTGCTCAACGCCAACTACATCCGGCGGCGGCTGGAGGACCTGTATCACCTGCCGTACACCGAGCCGTCCCTGCACGAGGTGGTGTTCTCGGACCGCCATCTCGAGGACACCGGGGTTCACACCCTCGACGTCGCCAAGCGCCTGATGGACTACGGATTTCACCCGCCCACCATCTATTTCCCCCTGATCGTCAAGGGCGCACTGATGATCGAGCCGACCGAGAGCGAGAGCCGCGAGGAGCTGGACGCCTTCATCGACGCCATGCGCCGCATCAGCGACGAGGCCCGGCGCGACCCGGCGCTCGTCCGCACCGCGCCGCACACCACGCCCGTGAGACGCCTGGACGAGGTGGGCGCCGCCCGCCATCCCGTCCTCCGCTGGAGCCGGTCCGACGCGGAGAGCGCCTAGTTCAGCGCCACGCCCTCGGGCAGGCGCTTGATGACCATGTTCGGGAAGCAGCGCATCTGGCAGCCGAGGGCTTCGACCTCGTTGCCGGTCTTGCGGGAGACGTAACGGAAGGCGCAGTTGCGGCAGTCACCGTTCCAGCAGTACTTGCTGTAGGCCAGATCGAGGTTCATGAACTGCAGGACGCGCAGAAGGGTGTTGTTCTCCGGCACCTCGTAGTTCCTGCCGTTGATGCTGACCGTGATCAGCTTCTCGTAGGCTTCGAGAACCGCCGATTCCATGATAGGTCGAGCGCTCCGCGTGCGCAGTGGCCGCTGAAAATCTAGGGTGACCGGGTGCGCTTCGGCAAGGATCGGCGCGTGTCAGAATGACGGCGGCAGGAGACCGAGACGACGGAGGTGCGGGTAGAGACGCTCGAGGGGCAGCCCGATCACGTTCGTGTAACTCCCCTCGATCGACCGGATGAAGAGCGCGCCGACTCCCTGCACGGCGTAGGCGCCCGCCTTGTCCGCTCCCTCGCCGGTGCGCGCGTACCAGTCGATCTCGTCCGCCGACATCGGAGCGAACGTCACGCGCGACAGGGCGCGCTCCCTGGTCACCGTCTCCTCCGGCAGGCGGCGCAGCGCCATCGCCGTGATCACCTCGTGGGTGCGGCCGGCGAGCAGCCCGATCATCCGCCGGGCGTCCGGCAGATCGCGCGGCTTCCCCAGAACGGCCCCCCCGATCGCCACGACGGTGTCGGCGGCGATCGCCAGCGTCGGCACGGCCGTCGCAGGCAGCGCCGCGGCCTTGAGCCGGGCCAGACGCTCCGCCAGGGCGTCGGGCGCCTCTCCGGGAAAGGGCGTCTCGTCGATCTCCGACGGACACACTTCGAAGGTGAGACCCGCCAGCCTGAGAAGATGGGCACGGCGGGGGGATGCGGAGACGAGGACCAGGGCGGGGAGGGGCATCGAGCCGGCGTCAGAGCCGACGGAAGAACACGATGAGTGCGGCGATGGCGGCCGCGGCCCCCAGAACGGTGAGACGCAGCGCCACGCCGGCTGTCAACGTGACGACCCGCAGGTCCAGGTCCCAGGGCGTCCCCGTGCCGATGTTGACGCCCGCCGACAGCAGGCGGGCGACGGAGGACTCGGGGAAGACTTTGGCGAGCACATCACCCGCCGCGGTCCCGAGCATTCCGGCCAGCAGGACGATGACCACCAGATGCCAGAACTGCAGGCCCGAGCGGGCCACCTAGAACCCCACCCTCTTGGGCGCCTCGTCCACGCCCGCGATTTCGCCGTAGGTTTTCTCGTACTGCTCGATGTTCTGGCCGAGCGCGCGGCAGAGCTGCTTGGCGTGCAGGGGAGTCGTCAGGACGCGCGTCAGGATCTTCACTTCCGGCTTCCCAGGGACGATGCGCCCCAGATCCAGGACGAACTCGGAGCGATTGTGCACGATGCTACCGAAATTGACGTAGATGCCTTCGGCGACGGAGTCGTCGATCCGGGCGCGGAGCTGGATCTCCTGCGGCGGTTTGTTCTCCATGGAGGGGACCTCCTCGCCGGCCGGCGCCGGATGAGCGCCCGGGACGTCCAGGCAGCGGCTCACTCTATCGGATCGCGGTCGAGCCACGCAATGCCGCTCGGGCGGAGCGTCCGCCGTCGTTTGACCGGCCGCAGGACGGACCCTATAATCACCGCGCTCAGCGGAATTCCGGGAGTCGTCGTTCGGCGGAGGGTTCGTGGCGCGCCGGGTTCGGTTCACCCCGTGGGTCGTGTTGCTGGCCGTGATCCCGGTCATCGCCATCGCGGCGGCCGGCGAAGCGCGACTGGCCCGGGTCCGCTCGGGCGCGCTCCGTCAGTCGCCCGACCAAGGGAACGCAGGCGCTCCGGGCGCGGGCGGCGCGCCGGCCCCCGTGGTGCCGGTGATTCCGCCGCCCCTGCCGACGGGGCCCGCGCCGGATCTCGATCTGGTGTTCACCGATCAGGTGATCGGCTACATCGAGCCGTGCGGCTGACCGCACAACCCTCGCGGGGGGCTGGCCCGGCGGGCCGGCTACCAGAGCGTGTTCGGCAAGACCTACCCCGGCACGCCCATCCTGTTTGTCGACGCGGGAGATTTCACCGGCGATCCGACGCCACAGGGCCGGATGCAGACCGACGCGCTGATCGACGGCATGAACGCGATGGCCTACAAGGTGTCGAACCTGTCGCTGCGCGACCTGGCGGACGGGTACGAGACGTTCCTCGAGCGGCAGAAGCGGGCGAAGTTCGAGTTCGTCTCGGCCAACATCGTGTGGCAATCGACCGGCGAGCCGATCGCGCCGCCGACGACCATCGTCCGGACCACGCTGCGCGAAGGCGCCAAGAGCAAGGAGGTGCGCATCGGGTTCATCGGGCTGACCCGGCACGACCCGGCGTTCCACAAGGAGGCGGCGGGCGGCCGCAGCATCGTCACGATCGACCCGCTCGTGGCCGCCGAGAAGCGCGTGCCGGTCCTGAAGCAGAAGACCGACCTGATCGTGGCGCTGGTGGCGATGGACCTGGACCAGGCGCGGCTTCTCCCCAAGAGGACGCGCGACATCGACCTGATCGTGGGCGGCGACTCGACACCGGGCAAGACGGCGGTCCAGACGCGCACCGACGATTTTCCCGAGGACACGCAGTTCGGGCGGACCCGGGTGCTCTACGCGGGTGACCAGGGAAAGATTCTCGGCGAGGTCCGCCTGTTCATCGACACGAAGAAGACGATCACCTCCACGCAGAGATCCCTGATCAGCCTGACACGGGAGTGGCCCGACGACCCCGCCCTGGCGAAGGTCCAGGAGACGGTGAAGGTGGCGATCAACGAATACAACAAGACGCAGACGGAAGGCCAGAGCCCGTTCGCGCCCGCCGCGCCCGCGACCACGCCGCCCGCCGTGGCGCCGT